>JBBSPS010000024.1:0-29597 GCA_038258655.1 Bacteroidia bacterium | reverse complement strand
TCTTGTTGAAATGAGAATAATCCCTCACACACGGGCTTGGCCGATTATTGCCCATTACAACAAGAAAACATCATTAACAAGCTATATTTTAAAAATAATTGATAATAAACTTGCATTACAACATAGAAGCAATCTCATTTTAGTATTGTAGTGAGAGTGCTTCATTCCTCGCAATAACTGGATTAATAGATTCGTAATTCGTTGATCATCCTACTTTATACATCCAATGGTGAACATCTTCTATTCTCCCTTTACGGATATTATCTAATTCTATTGATACCCGGTTAGAAAAAATGCGGCCTTCAACAGCAGGCAACACATAATCTTTTCCCTCAAAACCAATTTGTGAAATGTGCGCGATAGTGGCTGCAGTACCTGTTCCGAAAGCTTCTTCCAACTTACCAACTTTATGAGCTTCGATCACTTCGTCAATGCTTATTTTACGTTCCTGCACTTTCATTTTCCAATCACGGGCAAGTGTTAATACACTATCACGTGTAATTCCTGCAAGAATAGTATCACCTAATGGTGCGGTAATTAATACATCGTCGATCACAAACATTAAATTCATAGTTCCTGATTCTTCAAGGTAACGATGGTTACGGGCATCCGTCCAAATGATCTGATGATAACCGCGTTGTTGCGCCAACTTGGTTGGGAATAATGAACGTCCGTAATTCCCAGATGCTTTTACAAACCCCACTCCGCCTTCAACTGCACGAATGTAATTTGTTTCTACCAATACTTTTACAGGTTCATTATAATACAAGCCACATGGTGATGTGATTACATAAAAACGATACGAGTCGGATGGTTTTACACCAATAAATTCATCGGTACCAATTAAAAACGGGCGAATATAAAGTGATGCACCTTCGGTTGTTGGCACCCAATCTTTATCCAGTTTAACTAATTGTTTAAGCGCTTCTATAAATAATTCCTGCGGAATCATTGGCATTGCCATACGTTCAGCAGAAATATTAATTCGTTTGTGATTATCTAAAGGACGGAACATTAATATTTCTCCTTTGTCATTACGATAGGCTTTCATGCCTTCGAAAATAGCTTGTCCATAGTGCAAAGCGGAAGAAGAAGGACTCATTGCAACCGGTCCATAAGGGACTATTTGTGTATTCGTCCATTGACCATTTTTATAATCCGCTATAAACATGTGGTCGGAAAATGCTTTACCAAATGACAAGTGATTAAAATCAAGTTCACTCAAACGCGACTTAGTCGTTTTTTGAATGTTGAAGGGGGCAATTTGCGTTGTTACCATAAGTTGTAGAATTTATGTGTATTATAAAAATATGTATTTAATTTATCTCAACCAATCACATAACATGTTAATTTAGACGAATAGCGCGAGAATGCTGACCAAAATTGTCTAAACAATGCAATTCTACGGTAAAATTTATAGAATGGTTGCAGAAAGAGGATTATGATTGTATTCCGTGGTTATATTGAGGAAGCATCTACTGAGCTTGAGGGAAGCATCGAAATATGTGGGCAGGCTACTCACACTTCGCAACTATTCAAAAATTTTTATTTTTTTCCTTTTCTTTTTTCTTGAAAAAAAATAAACAAAAATTCAAGAAAAAACGATCGCTCTACTCAACTGTTGACTCGGCATCACGTTCTTTCAATCCTCACACGCGATTTCATAATATTATTTTTTGCATAAAAAGAAATTAGTAGGAGGTGTTCTGTTAATGTCCACGAAAGTGTTACACTAAGTGTAATGGAAGTGTGTAGATAAATTTCAAAAAATATTATGATTTTTTGCGATTATTTAATTCATCGCGTATACGTGAAGCCTTTTCGTAATCTTCATCAGCGAGTGCAGCTTCGAGCAATTGTTTTAATTCTTCCGTAGATTTTTTAATATAATCTGTTTCTTCTACTTCTACCAGATCGTCTTTAATATTGTCGTTGGCAGCAGCAAGTGCGTCATCATCTAAAATAATACCCGCTTGCGATAAAATAAATTCATAGGTATTAATAGGACAATTGAAACGAACAGCAAGAGCGATTGCATCGGAAGTTCGTGCATCAATTTCCACTTCTTTGCTTCCATCACTGGAAATTAGTTTGGCAAAAAATATTCCTTCTACCAAATTATAAATAATCACTTCACTAATGTTAATGTTGAATCCTTCGGCAAAACTTTTAAAGAGGTCATGTGTAAGCGGACGGCTGGGAGTCATTTTTTCCAATTCAATAGCAATTGCCTGCGCCTCGAAACCTCCAATGATAATTGGTAATCTACGTTTACCTTTAGCTTCGCCCAATACAAGTGCGTAAGCGCCGGTTTGTGTTTGGCTGTATGATAATCCTACAATTTCTAATTTAACTTTTTTCACTTAATTTTTGTTTTTACCGTAGAGTTCGCAAAGAACTCAAAGTAAATATAAAAAAATATTCGCAACTATCTAACCATTGCCCCCTCTCTTTTGGAGAGGAGATGAAGGGTGAGGCATTTTAGTTATGATTTGCTTTAAAATTTTTTACAGCAGCAATTAATTTTGGAACAACTTCAAATGCATCACCAATAATACCATAATCAGCTGATTTAAAGAAAGGCGCTTCTTTATCAGAATTGATCACTACAATAGTTTTACTTCCGTTAACTCCTGCCAAATGCTGGATTGCCCCTGAAATACCGATTGCGATATATAAATTAGGACGAATAGCGACACCTGTTTGACCAACATGTTCATGATGATCGCGCCAATTCATATCAGCAACAGGGCGGGAGCATGCAGTTGCAGCGCCCAACTCTTTTGCCAATTCTTCTATCATTCCCCAATTTTCCGGGCCTTTTAATCCGCGGCCTCCGGATACAACTAACTCGGCATCAGGTAAATTCAACGCAGTAGTTGCTTTTTTTACTTCTTTTATTTTTATCGGGGAAATAATCGCATCTAAATTAACAGTAAGTTCAGTTACTTCAGCGGTACCTTCTTTTAATTCAACAGGAAATGAATTAGGTAACAAAGAAATAATTTTTTTAGCGGAATTGATATTGTATAACGCCGTTGCCTTACCGGAAAATACATTTTTTTTCACCTGAAACGAATCTCCTGAAATAACAGGGTTATCAACTGCTCCGGCAACAATGCCCGCTTTTAATTTAGCGGCTAAACGTGGAGCTACTTCTTTACCTGTGAAGTCATGTGCAAAAATAATAATAGTAGAATTTTCAGCTGCGGCTACTTGCTCAATAGCAGGTGTTAAAAATACACCTTCCAGGTTTTTTAGTTTATCGTTCTTTAATTTAATTACTTTTTGAGCACCTGCTTTACCAAGGTCGGTAACATCTGCATCGCCAACAATAACTGCTGTAGCGGTAGTATTTAATTGGCTTGCGATTCGGCTTCCGTAATTAACGGCTTCCAATGAAGACTTTTTGATCTTCCCTTTCGCAATTTCGGTGTATACCAGTATTGACATATGTAGAATATTTTATATTTTAAAAATTACGATTAACGATTTTAGATTGATGAGTCGTAAATCGTCATTCGTCAATTATATTACTTTAGCTTCCGTATGCAATAATTCAATTAATTTTTCAGGAGTTGCTGCATCAATAAATTTACATTCAGTGCGTCCAGGGGTTAGTGCATAAGAAGCGATACTTGTTAATTTATCTGCATTAGCAGCGGCAACTATTTGTAATGGTTTTGTACGAGCTGCCATGATCCCACGCATATTTGGGATACGCGCTTCCGCCATTCCTTTATTTGCTGAAAGCACCAATGGTAATGGACATTCAAGCACTTCTGTACCTCCATCAATATCATGTTCCATAGTTGCAATATTATTAGCCACCTCCAATTTAGTAACCAGAGATATAAAAGGTAAATTCATTAGTTCGGCAAGCATAGCGCCTACCATAGCACCGTTATAATTGATGGTTTCTTTTCCTGCCATAATCAGGTCAAAACCTTTATCTTTTGCAAAAATAGCAATTTGTTCCGCTACAGCAAATGCGTCTGTGGGTTCAACATCAATACGCACAGCATCATCAGCACCAATTGCCAAACCTTTACGGATAGTGGGTTCACTGTCAACAGCACCAACGTGAATAATAGTAGCATTCCCCCCTTGAGCTTCTTTCAATTCCAATGCCCGAACCAAAGCATACCACTCATCATACGGATTAATGATGAATTGAACACCGGAAGTATTAAAGGTGGTATCATTGTTCGTAAATGTTATTTTAGTGGTGGTATCGGGTACATTACTGATACAAACAAGTATTTTCATTATAATTTTTTTTAAAGAAGCGCAAATTTAACAAAATACATCGTATAAAAAAAATGAATTTTTGTGCAGGTATTTCAACCCACCAAGGCACTAAGTTCACAAATACCCGATAAGATTTCTTAGTGTTCTATGTGCCTTAGTGGTGATACTTTTTTGCCAATGCATTTTCTTAAACATAAATCAAATTTTGTGCTTTGCAATAAAACCGTTATCTTTGAATTCTCAATTCGATTTTTTTATCACCAACCCAAACATTTTCAAATAATTTCCGATGGAATATAATACCAGTCTGCCAAAGATGATCATTCCCGAATACGGTAGAAACATTCAAAAAATGATAGACTTTGCTATCACTGTTAAAGATAAAGAAGAACGCAATAAAGTGGCGCGTGCCATTATTGATGTAATGGGACAGTTAAACCCGCACTTGCGTGATGTTACCGATTTCAAACACAAATTGTGGGACCATATATTTATTATTTCCGAGTTTAAATTAGATGTGGATTCTCCTTATCCCAAACCTACCGCGGAAACATTTCAAACAAAACCTGAACGTGTGATGTACCCAAGTAATGATATACGTTATAAGCATTATGGTAAAACTGTTGAACGTATTATTGAGAAGGCAAAAGAATATCCTGATGGCGATGAAAAAAATGCCTTGGTAGAACAGATCGCTAATTTAATGAAACGCTCTTACCTTAGCTGGAACCGTGATTCGGTGAATGATGAGGTTATTTTAAAACAATTGAATGAACTTTCAAAAGGTCAACTTCACTTAGCTGATCCTTCCGCATTGCGAAGCACACAAACATTTGTACCACGTACGCCAGCTACCAGCCGCGACCGCGATAAAAAGAAATCTTCTAACGGGGGTAAATCAAACGGTTTCCGTCAAAATAATAATAATCCAAAATTTAAAAGGAAATTTTAATTAGCTAAAAATGAGCCAATTACTTCTAAATATAAAAGACGATAGTAAAACCCAAATTTTACTTAAATTCTTAAAAAGCCTTAATTACCTGAGCGTTGAGAAGCTTTCTGATAAAGACATTATTGTGAGCGAAACTGAAAAAAACATAATGCGTGAACGTGTAAAAAAAGCCAAGCCTTCTGATTTTAAAAACTGGGATGATATTAAAAGCTCTTTAAAATAATCGGTGAAAAAATTTAAAATTGTTCTTTATAAAGATGCTATTGCCGATTTTAATGATGCTTTGAAATACTATCGGAACATCAATCCCAATGTTGCCAAAAAATTTTATACTGCTGTAAATTCTACTTTTACCAACCTTAAGAAAAATCCTTTCTATCAAATACGCTACGATAATTTCAGAATGAAACTTGTTAAAAAATTTCCTTACGTTTTACATTTTATCATTGATGAAGATGCTAAAACCGTTTTTGTTTATGGTATTCGTAATTCACATAAGAACCCTGATAACAGCTATTTTTTAAACAAATAAAAAACACTTTACTAAAAAAATAAAATGTTTTTTTGTTCTTATATTCGACCTAAACCGCCCCTATTTATTCAATGTAACTATAATGTTTTTTTGCGAGTCGACATGAAAAATAACACCACCTGTAGTTTTATTAGTTTTTGTAGATATTGAATAGTCTTCATTAGGAGTATAAAGACTATCAATACTTTTTGGTCGATTCTTTATTATTATACTGTCGATGGAAACTTGAGTAGTATTGTCGGATAAATTGATTTCTAGCACATCATTTTTAGCATACCCAATGCTTAAATGTTTAATAATAGAATTATCCTCTATTTTTAATATCAGTGGCAATTTTTTACTTAAGACAATTTTAGAATTATATTCACAAGCAACAAAAAAAAGCAACCCTATAATTACTACTAACAATTTCATATTATTCCTTTAAGATTAATTTTATTGCCAGTGACCCGCTAGGCTGGCTCATAAGTCAAAGCGAAATGCTTCAGGATAACATCATCCATTAGCAATCGCCTCAACTTGTTTTTTCAAAAACGCATTAATATTATTTTCAACTCTATTCAATACATTTGAAACATCAGCTTTTACAAATTTTTCACCAACTATCATTTCATACAACTCGATGTAACGCTCCGAAATAGAAGCAATTATTTCCGGAGTCATTTCTGGGATCTTTTGTCCGTCCTTACCTTGGAATCCATTTTCCATCAACCATTCACGTACAAACTCTTTTGACAATTGTTTTTGCGCTTCGCCTTTTTTCTGACGTTCTTCATAACCATCTTTATAAAAATAACGTGATGAATCAGGAGTATGAATTTCATCTATCAAAAATATCTTGCCATCTTTTTTTCCGAATTCATATTTAGTATCAACCAATATCAATCCCATTTTAGCAGCTATTTCGGTTCCACGTTGAAACACTGCACGTGTATATTTTTCCAGTTTTTCATAATCTTCTTTGGAAACAATTCCTTGTTTTAATATTTCTTCCTTGGAAATATCTTCATCGTGTCCAATAGATGCTTTGGTTGTTGGTGTAAGTAGTGGTTCAGGAAATTTGTCATTTTCTTTCATTCCATCCGGCATGGAAACCCCACACACTATACGTTTTCCGGCTTTGTATTCGCGCCAGGCATGGCCGGATAAATAACCACGAATTACCATTTCCACTTTAAATGGTTCACAGAAAAGTCCCACCGTTACCATCGGATCCGGCACTGCAATAACCCAGTTAGGAACAATGTCTTCTGTCGCTTTTAAGAATTTAGCAGCGATCTGGTTCAATACTTGTCCTTTATACGGAATGCCTTTGGGCAATACCACATCAAATGCGGAAATACGGTCGCTCACAACCATTACAAGCATTTCATCATTAATATTGTATACATCACGTACTTTCCCTTTGTAATGACTTTTTTGTTTCGGAAAATTAAATTTGGTTTCAGTTATTGCATTCATTTTATTTGGTTTTAAGTGGTAAGTTATGAGTTATAAGATATGAGTTATAAATTGTTATTTTAAATTAAATGTTTATTTAAAAAAATTTAAATCAGTACATCTTCAAATTATTTTTTATCATACACTTCAATAATTTTTTTCACTAATTTATGACGAATTACATCCGTACTATCTAATTCTATAAATTCAATTCCATCCACTTTGTTTAACAGTTTTATAGCTTGTAATAATCCGGATGGTTGATTTTTCGGAAGATCAATTTGTGTTACATCACCTGTAACTATAAATTTTGCAGAGGAACCCATTCGTGTTAAAAACATTTTCATTTGTGCTTCAGTAGCATTTTGTGCCTCATCTAAAATTACGAAAGCATGGTCCAATGTTCTGCCTCGCATAAAAGCAAGCGGAGCAATTTGTATCACTTTATTTTCAAGATAATAATGTAGTTTCTCAGGCGGGATCATATCAAACAAGGCATCATACAATGGTTGTAAATAAGGGTCCAGTTTTTCTTTCAGGTCGCCCGGTAAAAAACCAAGATTCTCTCCTGCTTCTACAGCTGGCCTGGTTAAAATAATTTTTTTTACTTCCCTGTTTTTTAACGCACGTACCGCTAATGCAACTGCAGTATATGTTTTTCCGGTACCGGCAGGACCAATAGCAAATACCATATCATTTTTAGTAGTGCTTTCAACAATTCTTCGTTGATTTTCGCTGCGTGCTTTTATAATTAATCCGCCATTCCCAAATACCAACACATCATCACCGGCAGCTTCGCCATTTCCATTCTCATTTTTATTTTTAGAAGGATTTGCGCTACCGCCCAAGATTTGTTCTATTGCATTTTCGGTTAAATTCCCATAACGATTAAAATAAGCGATCAGTATATTGATCACCATTTCCAATTGGTTCAGGTCTTCTTCTTCGCCATTGGCTTTAATAACTTCTCCCCGCGCAACAATTTTTAATTTTGGAAAACGATTTTTTATCAGTTCCAGCTTAACGTCGTTTACACCATATAGATCAACAGGTGCAATGTCTTCGAGTATTATTTTTTTTTCGCTCAATTTTAGTTCAATGTTTAATCTTACTACTTTGTACCAGGGACTTAATACTTTTTACATTTAACGCACGAAAATAACTATTTTTGCCTATTGCAGTTATAAAGCTGCTACTGAAAAAAATTACAAATTATTAACAAATGGCGATCATCACACTCACTACCGATTTGGGGTTGAAAGACTACTATTTGGGTGCTGTAAAAGGCGCTATTCTGAACCAACTACCTGATGTTACCCTTGTTGATATTTCGCATCTGATACCTACGTATAATATACAGGATGCGGCTTACATTCTGAAAAATTCATATCCCGGTTTCCCGAAAGGCAGTATTCATATTATTGGGGTTAAAGCCGAATATACTCCGCAATCACCGCATGTAATTGTGTTTGCAGATGGCCACTACTTTTTGTCGGCCGACAATGGAATTTTTTCCCTGTTACTTGATACTGTTCCAGAAAAAATTATTGAATTAAATGCCAATGCATCTACTTTTCCTTCGCGTGATGTATTTGCCAAAATAGCTTGCAGAATTGTAAAAGGAGAATCCATACAAAAAATGGGGACGCTAAAAACAAACTTGCTAGAACGCATGCCATTCCGCGCCACATCCATGCCCAATATGATCCGAGGCACTGTGGTGTATATTGATTCCTATGGAAATGTAATGACCAATATCAGTCAGCCATTATTCAACACAGTAAGGAAAGGAAGGGAATTTATCATTGAATTTGCACGTTATACAATTTCGAAAATGAGTAAAACATATAGCGATGTGCCCGAAGGGGAAATACTTGCATTGTATAATGCCAGCGATCAATTAGAAATAGCAATGAATAATGACAGGGCCAATAGCATGCTCAATTTAAAATTGAATGATACCATAACCATTCGCTTTCAATGATGATCATCCGCATCGTTAAAATGATCTTTGAACCTGAAAAGGTGAGTGATTTTTTAGAAATTTTTAATAATTCAAAACAGCACATTCGAAATTTTAAAGGTCGTACTCATCTTGAATTACTGAATGATATGAATGTTCCGAATATATTTTTTCACTTACAGTTATTGGCAAAACGAAAATGATCTGAAGTGTGTACGTTGGCATTATTTATTTGCAGATGCTTTCTGCATCCTGATAATTGTTGCCAAGGCCTTCACTGCACGTTCATGTTTTTTTACAAACGGATTACTCATATCCCATACATATCCTGCTAATACAGAACAAATTTGTTTTTTAATTTCCGGATCCTGATTTTTTGAAAAGAAGATTTGGTGGAGATCACCATTGTACCAACTTGCAACATAGGTGCGAAATGTATTGATGCCTTGCATCATGTGGTCAACGTATTCTTTTTGAAAATCAACTGTTTCCCCTTTGAGTTTTCGGCTCACTAGTTTAGCAGCAGTAGAACCTGATTCCATGGCAAATGTTACACCTGATGAAAATACAGGGTCCAAAAATTCAGTAGCATTACCTGCTGTTACATAACCTGGCCCAAAAAATTTGGTAGAGGAAATTGCATACCCTTCAATGGTACGAGGCGGAAGCACCATCTCCTGATCTTTGAAACGTTCGTTCAACAGAGGACAATCGGCAACAATGGCTTTCATTCGCGCAACTGGTTCTTCGGGGAAATCGTTGAAATATTCCGGGCTACCCACAAAACCAACGGAGGTAATTCCATTTGAAAAAGGAATGATCCATATCCAAACTTCCTGCTGATGAACGATCACTGTAATTCTGTTCCCTTCAACTCCTTCAGGGCGTTTAGGATCTTTAAAATGAGTAAAATGAGTTTTGCGGGAATCAAAACTTGATTGTTTATTCAAGCCTAACATATTAGGAATCACACGTCCATAACCACTTGCATCAATGATGTAACGTGCTTCAATTTGTTTTTTATTTCCAAGTGCATCTTCTACAGTAATAACAGATGTTTCATCATCATTAAATTTTATGGCCGTAACTCCCATTTCAAATTCAACGGGAATACCTTTTTTAGCAACGCCGGTTGCTAAAATACTATCAAACTGCGCACGTTGTACCTGCCATGTCCACGTCCAGCCTTTAGTGAATTGTTCCGCGAAATTAAAATCGCATACTTTATCGCCCATTAAAAATTTTGCTCCGAATTTTTCCTGAAACCCTCCTTTTTTTACATCTTCCAAAAGTCCGGTTTCCTCCAAATGATCCATTACACGGGGCAAAAGGCTTTCACCGATAACAAAACGGGGGAATTTTACTTTTTCAACCACGCGTACTTTTAATCCATTCTTATGCACAATTGAAGCCGCGATACAACCTGCAGGCCCTGCACCAATAACCAATACGTCTGTTTTTTCTATATTCATAAATTTAAAAAAAATTATCGCGGGCAAAGGTAACTTTTATTTTATTGTTCAAAAAGACAGTGTTTTGAAACCTTTACGTTCTTTACGGATTTTCCTCTGCACTGTTTGTTCCGAACTTTTTTGGAGCAGTAAAAATAAATCCAAGGGATTGGTAAGAAACAGTATAAATTAAGTCAATAAATGTGGCAAATTAATTATAAACATTTTAAAGTTTTAAGCGTTTTTTCGCCATATTTGTGTTTCTAAAAAATTGGATAGATAATTGACTACCAGTTGATACATATGAGCTTTTATTCGCCAACTTCTTTCTTAAATAAGCCGTTTAAATATCTTTTGGGATCTTTATTTATAATCACGCTATTTACTTTTACTTCGCAGGAAGCAAAAGCTCAATGGGATTATAGTGTAACGGGCAGTGTTAAAAAGAACAAAAAAAAGTTAGAAGGCGCTGTTGTAACGCTATACAAGGGCTCATCCATAGTACAACAGATCACCACTCCATCCAATGGGAAATTTGCTTTTAAACTTGATCAGGAAGCTGACTATACGCTCTCTGTATCAAAAGCTGGCCACATCACTAAAAAATTCGTTTTTTCCACAAGAGGTATTCCTGAGGACAGGGCTAAAGAGCCTTTTGGCGGGCAAAATATGGAAGTTACTATTTTTGAAATGCCCAAAGATCCCCACGTAGTTTCACAGATCAATTCTATTTTAAGTCAGCCAATGGCTAAGTTTTTTTATGATGACAACCAAAAAGAAATTGATTTTGATAAAGTGTATTCTCAATCGGTGCGCGATGCGCTTGCTAAATTGCAGACAGTAGAAGATGAAGCCAATAAAAAAGCGGAAGAAGATGTAAAGAAAAATGCCGAGATGGAAGCTGCGATAGCAAGCAAATATCAAGCGGCTATTGCCAAAGGTGATGCAGCATTTGGTAAAAAAGAGTATGTTATTGCAAGAGCAGCGTATACAGAAGCGCTGGATATCAAACCGGGAGAAGTATATCCCAAAGGCAAAATTATTGAAATAGAAAAGCTGCTTGCTGACGCCGCGAAAAATGCCGGATTAGAAGCTGATTATAAAGCAGCTATCGCCAAAGGAGATGCAGCATTTGCTGCAAAAACCTATGATGTTGCTAAAGCGGGATACAATGATGCGGTAAAACTTAAATCTGCTGAAAAATACCCAAAAGACAAATTAGCTGAAATTGATAAACTTCTTGCCGACCTTTCCAATAAAGATAAAGCCGATAAAGAATTAAAAGCAAAATATGATGCCGCTATTGCAAAAGCGGATAAAGCTTTGGCCGGAAAAACCTACGATGCTGCTAAAGCAGGGTACAACGAAGCATTAGGATTTAAACCTGCTGAAGCGTATCCTAAAACAAAATTGGCAGAAATTGATAAGATCCTTGCTGACCTTGCTAATAAAGATAAATCGGATAAAGAGTTACAAGCAAAATATGATGTTGCCATCGCGAAAGGGGATAAAGCATTAGCTTCTAAAACCTATGATGCCGCTAAAGCAAGTTATAATGAAGCATTGGCATTAAAAGCTGCCGAAAAATATCCAAAAGATAAGATCGCAGAAATTGATAAATTGCTTGCCGACATTGCAGCGAAAGATGGTGCTGAAAAAGGCAAGCTTGCAAAAGAAAAAGAATTAAATGATAAATACAATGCTGCTATAGCAAAAGCAGATGCCGCTTTAAAAGCAAAAACCTATGATGCCGCTAAAGGTAGTTACAACGAAGCATTAACATTAAAAGCTGTGGAAAAATATCCAAAAGACAGGATCGCTGAAATTGATAAAATACTTGCCGACCTTGCCGCGAAAGAAGGTGCTGAAAAAGGCAAGCTTGCAAAAGAAAAAGAATTAAATGATAAATACAATGCTGCTATAACAAAAGCAGATGCCGCTTTAAAAGCCAAAACATACGATGCCGCTAAAGGTAGTTACAACGAAGCTTTAGGAATAAAAGCTTCTGAAAAATATCCGAAAGATAAGATCGCAGAAATTGATGCAATACTCGTCAAAGAAATTGGTGCAAAAGCGTTGGAAGAAAAATATAAAGCAGCTATTGCAAAAGGCGATGCCGCTCTTTCTAAAAAAGATTATACTACAGCAAAAAGCGGATATATTGATGCTATTGGTTTAAAGCCGAATGAACAATATCCTAAAGATAAATTAGCAGAGATTGAAAAAGCATTGGCTGATATGGCTAATGCTGCTAAAGGTAAAGATGTGGACGCTAAATACCAAGCTGTGATTACAAAAGCAGATAAAGCCTTTTCAGCAAAAACGTATGATGCAGCTAAAACAGGTTATAACGAGGCTTTGGGAATAAAACCAACAGAACAATATCCTAAAGATAAATTAGCGGAGATTGAAAAATTATTAGGTGATGCCGCTTCTGAAAAGGATCGTTTGGCTTTGGAAACAAAATATAAAGCAGCTATCGCGAAAGCAGATGCCGCTTTAAAAGCCAAAACCTATGATGCCGCTAAAGCTGATTATAACGAGGCTTTAGGTATAAAACCAAATGAAAAATATCCAAAAGACAAACTAGCGGAGATTGAAAAATTATTGGTAGAATTGGCAAGTAAAGATGCTTCTGCGAAAGTTGCAAAAGAAAAAGAGTTAAATGAAAAATACAATGCTTTAATTGCCAAAGCCGATGCGTCATTTATAGCGAAGGATTATTCTTCAGCAAAAGCAAGTTACAATGATGCGATTGGATTTAAGCCCGTCGAAAAATATCCGAAGGATAAAATTGCAGCTATTGATGCACTGCTTGCAAATGAATTAAATGCCAAGGAAATTGAGAGTAAATACAAAGCCGCTATCGCCAATGCGGATGCCGCTTTTGGTACAAAGGATTATGTATCGGCTAAAACTTCTTATACGGAAGCGGTTAGTTTGAAAGCGGTTGAGCAATATCCAAAAGACCAGTTAGCTAAGATTGAAAAATATATTGCGGAAGATGCTAAAAATAAATCTACTCAAACAAGATACAATTCTGCAATAACTAAAGGAGATGCAGCATTAGCTGCCAAAGAATATGCCAATGCAATAGCTGCATATAAAGAAGCGCAGGGTGTAAAACCGGAAGAGCCCTACCCTACAAATAAAATTTCCGAAGTAAACAGGTTATTGGATGACTTGGCACGTGCAAAAGGAAAAGAACAGCAGTACAAAGATTTGATCATTAAAGCCGATAATTTTTTTAATGTAAAAGATTACAAACAAGCCAGAAGTACTTATCAGGATGCTTTATTAGCTAAGGCAACGGAAAAATATCCGAAAGATAAGATCGCGGAAATTGATGGGCTGACGAAAAAGAAAGTTCCTTCTACAGTAGGTGCCACAACTAATAAAGATGATTTCAGAAGTGAGCTCGCAAAAAAATATCCGGAAGGGATTACCGAAGAATCAGTGACTGAAAATAATGCAAAAGTTCTAAGACGTATTGTTGTTAAGGGAAATGAAGGTCATCTATATATTCAAAAAACAACATCCTTCGGCCCTATTTATTATTTTAAGGATGATGTACCCATTACGGAAAAAGAATTTATGCAAGATACAGAAGTAGTTAATAAATAAATTTTTATCCATATTTGAATGTCACTGCGAGGAACGAAGCAATGATATATTTAACAAAAGAATTTATTATAATGTTTGAGACAAAATTCAATAAAGCACTGGTACTACTCTTGGTGCTTTATTTTTTTTCAACCATTATTTTTTCACAAACTGTATATTCTAATAAACCATCTTCCGCGTTTTTTTTTACTCTTGGCTTAACAAGTTCAAATTTAATTAAAGATTCTGTTGATTATAAATCAGGAATTTCATTTAATGGAGGATTTATTTATAATGTATCATTATCAGATAAAATAAATATCGCTACAGAGTTTTTATATACCGGCAAAGGTTTTAAGCAAGATTCCCCTAACGTTAAATACCGTTATTTTTATATGGATATACCGTTGTATTTCCAGTTGAAAATGAGTCCGGGTTTTCGCGCGATTATTGGGGCGCAATATTCTAAATTCACCAACTCCCAGATGGTTAATATTGATGGATCAAAACAAAACGGGGTAAATACTGAGAAATTCAACAATATTAAAGATCAGGATTACGGCTTTTTGATTGGCGCTGAAATTAATCTCACTGAAAATCTTTCAATGGCCGCCAGGTATACACTTTCCACCTCTACATTTTTTGAAAAGAACAAAATTAATTTTGGTGTCTTTCAATTGTCATTTAATTATGTAGCATTCCGAACCTACCAGCAATTTTTTCATAAAAAGGAAGTGCCTGCTAATTAACTTTAAGCAAGCTCTAATGGTAAAGTATGACTTTTTTCATGCTTGGATTCGTTCTTCATACTTCGCTAAATCGTTCTGGCAAAAAAATGTATCTTTGTACGTCAAGTAAAAGCTCTCGTACAATTGCTTCTTTGCATCTACTGAATGAAAAAAACAATTTTCATACTACTTTCATTTATACTATTTACCACATCGGTAGCTTTTACCTTCGACCTATCGGAACAGGCAAATGCGAAGATCAAAGCCATATACATCTATAATTTCACTAAATACATTGAATGGCCAGAATTATATAAAGAAGGGAATTTTGTGGTGGGAGTTTTGGGGTCAAATTCCGCACTTATGAATGAATTAAGTAAAATGGCAGATTCAAAAACGGTGGGTAGCCAAAAATTAGAGATCAAAAATATTTCATCTTGCACTACCACTGATAAATACAATATAATTTATGTACTTCCTGATAATTCCGCACAACTAACAGATGTTATAAATAAATTAAAAGGTAAAAGCACATTAATAGTTACCGACAAAGTCGGTTTAGCAAAGCAAGGGGCTGGAATTAATTTTTTTATTGATGGCCCTAAAACAAAAATTGAACTCAATAAAACGAATATTGAAAAGTACAAATTAAAAGTGGCTTCTACCCTCGTGGAGATGGCGATAGCGGTTAAATGAGAAAATTTACTATATTTGTAATAACGAGATGTTAAACCTTAAAAGAATACTTTTTTTTGTGCTGCTACTGATGATAACAGTAGTTACAAAAGCTCAGGAAAGCAAGGTTAACGCTGCCTATAACTTCTTAATGAAGAAGCAACTGGACAGTGCTAAAGCTGCTATTGATATTGCTGTCACTAATTTTCAATCCGCAAATGATGACATGGCGTGGAATGTCCGTGCATACGTTTACAAGGAAATTTATAAAGTAAAGGAAAAAAACAACCCACAATCCACTGCCCGTATTGAATCCCTGAACTCATTTAAAAAATTACTTGTTTTAACTACTAATCCAGAATATAAACAAACTGCAGTTAATGGTATTAAATACTTAACCAGCACCTTTTACAATGATGCGAGTGATAACATGGATACCGCCCACTATAAAATAGCCATCGCCATGTTTGAAAAATACAAGGAGTATTACCCATTGATAGATACTTCAAAAACAAATCTTCAGAAAAAAGACATTGAATTTTTATTGGCTCTGGCATCTACTTATACCGAAAAATTTAAAGCTAATAAATCCAAGCAGGAATTTTTAAATCTCACTAAAGCTACTTACAGCAAAGTATTAGCGATTGAGTCTAATAATATCAGCGCCAATTACAATATGGGCATTTTGTATTATAACCAGGCTGTTGACCTCATCAACCAATCTGATTACGATTTGGATATTGTGGCGCTAAGTGATATACAGGATAATTCAATTACCTTATTTAAACAATCACTTCCATTTATGGAAAAAGCCTATTCATTTGATCCCAACCGTAAAGAAACACTTTTAGGCCTATCAGGAATTTATTTTAGTTTAAATGAATTTGAGAAATCAAATATGATTAAACAAAAATTAAAAGAAATAGAACAAAAATAACCCCGCCCCTATTCCTTAAAACTTTATGAAGTTACGATTTACAATTGGCAGGAAAATAGGATTAGGTTTTAGCATAATTGTTTTCTTAACAATTGTAGCCTTCCTTTTCACCAATGTAACTCTTAACGACAGCCGTAAAAAAACGGAACATGTAACTGAAATTTATAACCCATCCGTTGCTTCCTTAAAAGAATTAAATTATCTTTTAATTCGCTCCAAATTTTTGATTACCAAATGGTTTTATGTTCAATCCGGCAACGATCACATTGACAAAAAAGCCTTACGAACATTGATCAATGAAGAGTATCCCGATTTGAAAATAAAAATAAAAAAATACTCCGGTAACTGGAACAAGGATGAACAGGAAAGTATTGACGCCATACTTGCTTTAGTAGAAAAAATGTTCAATAGTTATCAGGATGATATAATGTCGCAATTAGATTCATTTGACACCTATAACGACGCGACCATTAAATTCACCGCGTTAATACCTTTTGAAGATCTTGATTCAAAATTTAAAGTAATCAACGAAAATTTGAGTAAACTCATTGATGAACAAAATGCGAATGCCGCGGACAATTCAGATGAGATGTTGCAGTCATTTACTTTTTTGCAAAAAATAGTTATTTGGCTTGGAATCACTTTGGTGTTGGGAGGTATTTTAATCGCAGTCTTTACTGTACGTACAATCGTTCGCCCTATTCATCAACTTAAAAAAATATTATTAATGATGGGAAGAGGTGTATTACCAACAGAACGCATAAAAGACAGAAAAGATGAAATAGGTGAAATGTCTATAGCGCTGAATGATTTAATTGATGGCATGGCCAGAACAACAGAGTTCGCAAAACAAGTAGGTTCAGGTAATTTTATTTCACACTACCGTCCGTTAAGTAAAGATGATACATTAGGAGCCGCGTTATTAAAAATGAGAGAAGACTTGCTTGAAAATGAACGGGTACTCGAAGCAAAAGTAATTGAACGTACGGAACAAGTTGTTCGTCAAAAAGAAGAAATTGAAACCCAGAACCAAGAGCTGGAAGTTTTATACAAACATGTTACCGACAGTATTAAATACGCGAAACGGATACAAGAAGCCATATTACCTCCTGATAGTTTGGTGAAACGTGTTTTGCCCAACTCATTTGTATTATACAAACCCAAAGATATAGTAAGCGGGGATTTTTATTGGGTGGATGAAAAGGACGGGAAAACACTGTTTGCCGCTGTTGATTGCACAGGTCACGGAGTTCCCGGTGCGTTTATGTCCATTGTAGGATATAATATTTTGAAACACGTAGTTAACAATAATAAATACAATACTCCCGCCCTGGTGCTTGATGGTTTAAATGAAGGGGTAAGCGAAACTTTGCATCACGGACATGAAGCATCACAAGCAAAAGACGGAATGGATTTGTCGTTTTGCAGTATTGATTTTAAAACTCTGGAACTTCAGTATGCCGGAGCATACAATCCTTTGTATATTATACGCAATGGAAAGCTGATGCAGATAAAAGGAGATAAATTTCCAATTGGATTATTTTTGGGAACAGAAAAAAAGAACTTTAGAAATCATATCATTCAACTTCAAAAGGGTGATAGCGTTTATATTTTTTCCGATGGGTATGCGGATCAGTTTGGAGGGCCTAAGGGTAAAAAATTTATGGCCAACCATTTCCGCAATGTATTATTAGAAGTACACCAGCATCCTATAAATAAACAAAAAGAAATACTCAACAAAACTATTGAAGAGTGGCGAGGAGCGCTTGACCAAGTAGATGATATATTGGTCATCGGCCTTCAAATTCAATAAGTCGAACAAGTTATTTTATATAGCTTATTGCCATTAAGAGTTGGAATCCCCTGAAAATTTGTTTATTTTTATTCCATGGAATTTAAAGAAGCATGATAAAAAAAATACTTCCTTTTATAATTATTTTTATATCTCTTTCTGCTTCATATACTACAGAAGCGCAAACTGCCCCTGCCAATAATTTTCAATGTAAACCACAAATTATAGGTTCAGGATTGCTGCCTTCAGCGCCACCATGTGGTGCAACCGGTGGGAATTTAGGAACCGCTGTTTCAACTTCAGGAACTACAATAGGTGCTACCAATGATTCCTTAAGCGGCCCGGTTACATCATGTTATCCAAATTCATCACCTCCTATAAAGGATGTTTGGTATCAGTTTACGGCATCAGACAACCATGTTCAAATCACGATAGCAGGTACTATAACCAGCCCTTATATTGCGATATACGAATCTGCAAACAACGAATGTGTTGGATTGATCCCACGTGATTGCTTTACAGCACTAGGGTCAGGCACACATACAATGGAATTTGGCCCTTTGACATACGGAGTAAAATATTATTTGCAAGTTGCAAGTGCTACCAGCAGTGGAAATGGAAATTTTCAACTTGTCCTTCAAAGTAAAAATAATTGTGGCGATTGTTTACAAAATTCAACACTTCAAAGTTATCCATTACCTGTGCAGGCTGCCTATCCACCTAACGACAGCGTTGGCTTTTGCTATTCGGTAATTGGATATAAACAACAATTCGGAAACCGATTACATGGTGTAGTGCCTGAATTTGGAAATGGCTGGGATATTAGTACGTTTAAAATTATCAAAGTTGCGGATTCAGCTGATTTTAAGGGGCAATGGAAATATTTAACAAATGTTTTTATAAAAGGAATAAAGTACAACGGCTTTTTTTATGATGTAGGAAATGATAACAACCCTAGCAATAACCTTGGAGACAAAGGTACACCTGCTACAATATGGACGTTTTGTTTTACGATAAAAACTAAAACTACGTGTGTTCCCGGTACAGATGATTTGAGTATTCACTTTAATACCTTTTCGGATGGCGAATCAGGTTCACTTATCGCGACAAAAAATTGTGCTGCTGATTCGGATTATGTATTTAAAGCACACATGAACTGTTGTCCAAAACCAGCTATCATTTATTCGGATGCTTCTGCTTGTAAAGGTTCGCCAACCGGCCAAATACATGCATGGGGTGGGAATTCCGCGCTCACTTGGATTTATGAATTATATAATAGTGCGGGAGTGAAAATTGATAAACAAACACTTCCAGTTACATCTACTTATTTGAAGATTCTCTTAGCTGAAGGTAATTATTATTTATACATTAACAATCCAACAGCTTCCTGTAGAACTGGAGTGAATGTATATGTTCCGGGACCCGTAAAATATAACATTCAACAAACAGTTTTTGGTTGCGGAAGTGGAAGTTGTACCAATAGTGCTAAAATTGTACTTACCAGCGGTACAATTTCAAACTATAATTGGAGCAACGGTTCTACCCTTAGTAGTGCTGGTAATTTATGTTCGGGATGGAATAAAGTTACATTAACGGTAGGCACTGCAGGTACTTGTAAATTTGTTGATTCCATTTTTATAAACAACCAACCTGTTGCAAATGCAAATTTTAAATACGAGAAAAGAAATTATTGTACTTCTGAAAAATTTGCAGTAATAAACAATTTTCCTGCAACAACAGGTGGCGTTTTTGTTATTGCGGATAGTGGCACAACAAGAGGTTCTCTAATAAGCCCAAACACAGGTACAATTGTATTATCAGGAATAACAATAGGAGGCCGCATCATTGTTAAATATACAACCGGCCCACCTTGCAACGCTTTTTCTACAGATACAATCTTTATAGAAGCAAGCCCTCCACCGGTACAAATTTATAAAAATCAAAATGTGTGTGTGGGAGATCCTAATCCCATATTTAAAAACATTTATAATAATACTATTAAATGGTATTCTGATTCCTCATTAACAATTTTAAAATTTACTCAGACTACCAATACATCCCTTGACCCATTTGGAGGCACTACTCCACCTGTCGGAATATATTTGTATTATTTAACACAAGTGAGTATAGCAACTTCTACTTGTCAGAGTGTTCCAATCCCTATTAAAATAACTGTGTACCCAGAACCTGTAATTGATGCCGGACAAAACATAACTATATGTCCGAGCTTTGGAACCGTTTTAAAAGCAACAGGAGCCACTGGTTATAGTTGGTCGCCGGTGAATTTATTAAATGACGCTTCATCATCAAATCCCATTGCATCTCCTACAGAAACAACGACATTTTTTGTAACAGGCACGGATACTATATCCGGCTGTCAATCATTCGACAGTGTAACTGTATTTATAAATGCGAATGGAGTTTGTGATATAAAAGTATATACTGGTTTTACACCCAATGGTGATAACCATAATGATTACTGGCAGATTGACGGAATTGGGATCGATGAAAAAAATACAGTTAGCATTTTTAATCGCTGGGGCGAGAAAGTATGGGAAACAAAACATTATGATAACCAAGCGAATAAATGGGAAGGAAAAGGCCCTTCAGGCCAACTACTGCCTGATGGAACTTATTTTTATGTAATACTATACAAACAGGAAACCCTTAAAGGATGGGTGGAATTGACACGATAACAAATTAATAAAATTTATTTATAGAAATGAAAAAAACAATACAATTAATCATTATTTTAATTCTCAATTTATTTTTAATTTCTGATGCATTCGCACAAACTCCTGAAGGAATTAATTACCAAGCTATAGCTCGAAATACAATAGGTAATGCGTTAGCAAATGCGACCCTCGATATCCTTTTCATTATACATGACGGATCAGCAACAGGAACTGTAATTTTTACTGAAACTCATACCGCGGTGATCCCGCTATTCCATTGAAATTTTATACCGGGATAACACCTAATGGCGATGGACATAATGATACATGGCAAATAGAAGGCATCACTAAATTTTTTGATAATACGGTTACTTTGTTTAACCCTTGGGGTGATAAAATATGGCAAGGAAAAAATTATAATAATGTGAATATGAGATGGGATGGGAAAAATAACAACGGCTCGCTTTTACCTGATGCAACTTATTTTTATGTAATAGAAGCGGACGGTAAAACATATAAAGGTTGGGTGGAATTAACTAAATAAGTGTACAAATAGCGAATTATTCGAATATACCAATCTGTGTATTAAAAAAATATAAAAATGAAAAAGTGTTCGTTAATTGCCTATTGTCTATTGCCTGTTGCCTATTGTTTCGCTCAACAAGATCCTCAATACAGCCAATACATGTTTAACCAGTTGGCAATAAACCCTGCCTATGCCGGAAGCAAAGAAGCGTTAAGCGCTGCCATGTTCTTACGCAGCCAGTGGACTGGCATTGAAGGCGCACCAAAAACAGGTACATTAACGATACACGGCCCAACTAAAAAAAGAAAAGTCGGTTTGGGTTTGGAGATTATAAATGATCAAATAGGCCCAAAAAAAACTACAGGTATAATGGGGGCATACGCTTATCGCATCCCGATTAAAAATGGTAAACTTTCCTTTAGTTTACGTTTTGGTATATATAATTACACTTATAACTGGGCTAAAATTGAATACAAAGATCAGGCGGATATTTATAATACACAAAATCAAACTTCAAAAATAGTTCCTACTGTCGATGCGGGTATTTATTATTATAGTAATAGTTTTTACTCCGGGATAAGCGCTACACATTTGACTAATGGCCGTATAACAAGCATTTCCAATCCAAATGGGGATGCACGACTATCACCACACTATTTTTTTACGTTGGGCAAGGCATGGTCATTCTCCGATAAATTAATTTTTAATCCTTCGATCATTATCAAAGCGGCTAAAAATGCGCCGTCCTCTATGGATATTAATTTTAGCTTTTTACTTGATCAACGTTTATGGGTAGGCCTCTCATTCCGAAGTACATACGGTGTTGTTGCCTATACACAATTTTATATTAATGAAAAATTTAAACTTGGTTACGCCTACGATTTCGGGTTAAATAAAATAGGCAGGGTTGGCGGTGGCAGCCACGAAATTATGATCAGTTATGATTTTAATATTTTTAAATCTAAAATACTTTCACCGCGTTATTTGTAATTTTTTTATTGAAAATTATTGTAAAAATTTTTATGGAAAAAATTAATTTCTTTAGCATATTATTCATTGTTTTAATAAGCACTTCATTCGCCCAGGTAAAACGTGCGGATAAATATTATTCTAATTATGATTACGCGAAAGCGATACAACTTTATAAAAAAGCTGTAAAGAAAAAGGAGAATCCTGAAGCGCTAGAAAAATTAGCCAACTCCTATCGTTTAACAAAAAATTATCCTGAAGCAGAGCTGGCCTATTCCCAACTGATGAAACAATCCAACATTGCTCCCATCAATCATTTTTATTATGGAATGGTATTGAAAAATAATAATAAAATTGACGCGGCCAAAGAACAGTTTAAATTATATGCCGCTGAAGTGCCTACTGATAAAAGATCTGAACTATCTGTAAGATCATGTGATGACATAAAATTATGGATCTCAAAAACGCAACAGTTTGAAATAAATAATGTAGCTGACCTTAATTCCGTTCATGTTGAATTTTGTCCGGTATTATTTAAAGACCAATTGGTATTTGTTTCCGACCGTACAAAAGATCTGGTAAACGATAACAATTTTTCATGGAACCAACAACCTTTTTTAAATGTTTACTCAACTGTTATTAAAAAAGGTAAGGATGGAAATCTCTCTTTTTCTAAAAAGGCAAAACCATTTTCATGGCCTATTAATACTACTTATCATGATGGGCCTATATCTTTTAACGCGGAACAAAATACCATGTATATTACCCGTGTAGATTATGTAGTAAATAAAAAAGATAAAGATTTTGTGAACCGTTCCAAGCTTTATACCTCTACATTAAAAGAAAAAAAATGGAGTAAACCACAACCTTTCCAATACAACAATGACGCTTATTCAGTAGCGCATCCAAGTATTTCGGTTGATGGCCAGGAATTATATTTTGCTTCTGACATGCAGGGCGGAGAAGGGGGAATGGATATTTATTTTTGCGAAAAAGGAAATGATGGCTGGGGGAAACCACACAATTTAGGACCGGAAGTGAATACTTCCGCTGATGAAGTATTCCCGTACATCCGTAAAGATGGCACATTGTATTTTTCTTCCGATGGACATTCGGGATTTGGCGGGCTGGATATTTTTTCAGCAACTAAAATTGAAAATAAATTTTCGAGCGTAAAAAACCTTGGACTGCCTTTAAATTCATCTACCGATGATTTTGGAATTGTATTTTTGGATAACAATACCAAAGGTTATTTTTCAAGTGATAGAACCGGAGGACAAGGAAATGATGATATATATAGCTTTACAGCACTTAATAAATTTTTATCCGTTTCCGGAAAAATATTGTTGAGTCAAAATATAAACGACCCTATAAAAAACGCTAAAATCACACTCTTAACAGAAGACGGCAATATAGTAAATATAACAACTACCGATAGTACGGGATTTTTTAAATTCGCTAACCTTGATCCCGATAAAAAATATATGGTAAAATTGGATGAAACAGATCCGATGTTTGCCACTAAAAATAAATATTACATGGCAGACGATAAAGATAGGATCGTGCGTGTAACAGTAATCAATGAAAAAGGGGGCAAATTTGTTTTTCAAAATTTACCGACCGATCCTAATTCGCTATCTGAAATTCCGGCGCTGGATGATATAAGTATTGCCGGAAATATATTATTTGGTGAAAGCCCTTCAAAACCGCTTGCTAATACCAAAGTAAATCTGGTAAATGAAAAAGGGGAGATCATACAAACATCTACTACCAATGCTTTCGGCGCATTTGTTTTTAGCAACTTACCGGCAGGCCAAAATTTTTTAGTACGGGTAGATGAAACCGATACAGAATTAGCGACCAACACAAAAATTATCATTACTAATAAAAGCGGGAAGGAAATTCAAACTACAAAATCCGGAAGCAAAGGCGGTTTCAAATTCTTTTTCCTTTCCTCAGATAAAAATTCTCTTAAAGCAATGGTGGTTGAGGATACCGAATTACGTTTTGATTTCAAAGGGAAATTAACAACTGATAAAAATATTCCGATCGTTAATTCAATCGTTAATTTAGTGAATGAAAAAAGCGAAATTTTACGAACTACCAAAACAGATGCGAATGGCAATTTTGTATTTATTAACCTGCCCGGTGATAAAAACACGTTGATAGCGCTGGATGAAAATGATCCACAAATAAAAACACTCAATGAAATTTATTTAGTAAACGATAAAGGCATCATCGTTAAAGTGTTTTCAAGAATGAACAACAAATTCAAATTTACTATACTCCAAAGCGATCAAAATAAACTAGGGCAAATTTATGTGGACGATCCTTGGTTAAAAGTATTACAATTTAAAAATGAAGCAAAAAAAGATAGCTTAACAATTGTAGAAAATGTATACTACAATTATGGTGAATATAAAATATTACCTGAAGCACAAAAGGCATTAGACAAAGTAATTAACCTTATGAAAAACGATTTGGAACTGAACATTGAATTATCTTCCCATACTGATTCCCGTTCTACTTCCGATTACAACATGAAACTTTCGCAACAACGTGCAAAAGCGGCGGTAGATTACATTATAGCAGGAGGGGTAGCGAAAAACAGGATATCCGGAAAAGGATATGGAGAAAGTAAATTAATAAATAAATGTGGTGATGGCGTGGAATGCACCCAAGAAGAACATGCGAAGAACAGAAGAACAGAATTTAAAATTTTACGAAAACAAAAATAACCCTGAAAATTAAGAGTCCGTTTAATTTTCATAATCTAAGTTGTTATAATGGAACCCTAAAAACCATCATGGAACTATCTCCTTTCCAAAATATTAATTTACGGTCTATTTGAATTTTCTTTACGAAAACCGCAGAAAACATAAGTATTCTTATGTTTTCGTTCAAAAAATAAGTAAAACCCCTTAGCAGTAAGATTATGCAGCAATTAAATTAAAAATTTCTGCTACTGATTTATAATTTTTTCAAATTTAAGGCCCCGCTGATTTTCTACTTTTATAAAATAAATACCTTTCGGTTTGGAAGAAATATCAATGGGAATAACTTTATCTTCATGAGACCTATATTCGTAGACTATATTTCCTATAACATCATAGACCATAATATGAGTTGTGATTGTTTGTTGATCAGTGTTGATGATTAATTCAAATTTACCATTATTGGGATTTGGAATAATTGTTATATTATCATTCTTGTTAGAAATTTCATTAACTGAAATAGAATTATTATTTATTTCCGGTTCATCAGTAAACATTGCTCTTGCATTAATACTTCCAAAATTCTGACATCCAACTAAATAATAGTACCCACAATTTTCTTTCATACAAGCATCGTTAGCAAGCCCATACATATTAAACCCTGTCCCACCTTCTCCTTCCAATTTTACCATTTTGCCATTTCCCAATCCAACGAACGTTTTTCCTCCGACTGATTTTATTTGTGTGACAGCAACTTTAAAATTCATAGACCCCTGTATATAATTATAAAAATTTGGATCTCTAACGCTAAATCCTCTATTTACTTCAATAGCATTGAGCAATGTGTGTCCAGCCCCCCCTGCTCCTTGTACTTTTAATATTTTACCATTTGAAAATCCGATTAAAGTAGAATTATTAATATAAACTATATCGGTTACGGTAGTTGAAAATTTATCATCCCCACTATAATATGGGTAACTTTGATAATTTGAAAAGTCATTTGAAGTTTCTATAACAGCAAACATACGATGTCCTGTTCCCCCAATCCCTGAATTCAATTTTAATATTTTTCCATTACTAAAACAAACAAAAGTATAACCCGGTACCGGAGTTATATTTTTTATAGCAGAGGAAAATTTTTGATCACCCACATAATATGGATAACCCGATATACCAGTAAAGGCATCTGAAGAAGAGTTACTACTTTCTGATATTGCAAACATATTATGACCAGAGCCTCCTGCACCATTTATTTTCAAAGCTTTTCCGCTGGATAATCCAATAATAGTATATGCCCCAACTGGTGCTATTATTGAAACTGCTGACTGAAATTTTTGATCACCCGCGTAATATGGATAACCACTTATGCTGGTAAAAGCATTTGCAGAGCTACTATTATTTTCAGACACAGCAAACATGTTATGACCTGAACCTCCTGTTCCATTTACCTTTAACATTTTCCCACTGTTTAAACCTATAAGCAGTTGGCCATTTACAGAAACTACATTCGTAACTCCGGAACTGAATTTTTGATCGCCAAAATAATACGAGTAACCACTTATTCCGGTAAACGCATTTGCAGAACTACTGCTATTTTCAGTTACAGCAAACATATTTTGTCCACTTCCCCCGGTTCCATTGATTTTTAACATACTTCCATTTGCAAAACTAACAATTGTGTAACCGTTAACATAATCAACATCGCTTATCTCATTATTAAAGTGCTGGTAACCAATGGAATATGTCCCAAGTGTATATGATCCATTATTCCCATTTATATCAAACATATTTTCACCAGTACCTCCTATATTATTTATCTTAAATAAATAATGAGGAGTTGCTGCATATATTTCACTTGCCGTAGCAGGATAAATTTTATAATTTCCATAGTTTGATGTATTTGACTGCTCTTCATTTCCTGACGCATTGCATAACGTACATACCGTATTAATTCCACCGTTTGAACATTGCATAGGTTTTAATGATGGATCAATTGAAGCATTAAAATTTACTCCTGCAACAACAGTAAAACCGGGTAAAAAATTTATTTGGTTTCCGGCTATGAAATTTACGGAAGTATGGAATGGAAGATCAGTTGGATCATCTTGAATTGTATAAGCACCTGGGTTAGGAATTAAATTACCACTTGTTATCGAATTACTCGCAATTATGTTTTTAGCATCATCTTCGATATAATTGGATTTTAATAAATCTATCGGACATAGATCTTTCGGTCTAATAACATTATATCCTCCTGTTAAGTAACCCGGATTTAAAAGATTGTAAATGTTAAAATAAAATAGATAATCAATACCACTCCACTCAGAAGAAAAAACATTACCATCAACGTTGGGTCCATACTCTATTCGTTCTCCTCCACTCCACTCATAATTCCCATCATGACCATTATTTCCAAAGCAAGGAGCAGCATTTAACATACATTCATAAGCAGTATTAGGATATATGCTATTACCCCCATGAAGTGCTTGGTAAATTAAAGGAAGATGTTCTGCATAAACAGCACCACATCTATCAGTTATTATTTGTGCCGTACTCGATCCCCAAACATCTCCGATTGCAGCCAATGTTAATACTTTAAAATCTTGACCATTACCCGCAGCTGTAAATTTGTAATATGTATCCCAAAGTGCTTTGTTAGAAGTTGATAACGCAAGACCAACAGCACAAGAGGAATTCCCGCCACCCTGAATATAGCAATTCGCTTTTGCGAAACCGTATGAAAGTAAGCCTGCATAAGCACCATTGGCAGTATTCGTGCAACTTCTATCATTAACAGAAGTTACACCTGCAACACAATCGTTATTATGAGCTGGATTTTTTATAAACCAGTTATTGATTTCCATGTGTTGTATTATTCGTTGGGATATATTTCTTACTTCTTGAACAATTTTAAGTTCCCCATCTTTGAAAGGAATAGAAAATTGTGCGGCAGGGTTAACATATTTTGTAACGAGAGCAAAACCTAAATATAATTGAATTACTTGATCCTGTGATTCTTCAACCGGCCCGCTTGCATTAGCAATGCCATCAACATATCCAGAAGATACTTTTACAGCTTTCCATCCATCTGGTGGAGAAACTAAACTCTTATTCAGATAATTTTCAACAAGTTCTCCATTATACAGATTATCAAAAAAATTAGTCGGTACATCGTCTCGAATAAAAAATCCATTTAATGATTTAGTTCCTCCATAATAATATTCTGCCATATCATCTAAACGGTTAAAAGCCTCTACTGCATAATAAAGTTCCTCTGTTATCTGCTGTAAATTTTGCCCATGACTTTCTAATACCCCATATTCCAAAGCCAACATACCAATATAATGTCCTAACGTAATTGTTTCATCTGTCCACTCGAATATGCCATCTCCTGACCTATCTTTTGCAGGTAAACTGCACCCTTGGCAATTTCCAACGACTACGTAATTTTTTAACCGCTCTCGGTATTTCCAATATTTTTGAAGATTGGTTTGAGGGTTCTGACTAAAACCCAACGTCCAACAAATAATTAACGATGCTGTGGTTAGTTTTTTTAATGTAAACATTTTAGATGCCATAAAAATAAGGTGTGATTAGTGTTTATTCAGGCTTTCTTTCAATAATTCATTTTCTTTTTTTAGCAAGTCTATTTCTTTCTGCATATCTATTAAATATAATGTCGTTTCTTCTATTTTTTCTAATAATTTCGACTGCATTTCTCCAATATTTACACCTGTATCTTTGATATTATTAGCTGAAGGGATATTAGGAAGATGTTTGTTTGTTTTTACGAATAATTCAAGTTCATTTAAAGTCATCATGGGATATTTTTTTTCAAAAACATAATCAGGCCAGTTGCTTCTTAGCTTTACTGTCATTTCTTCGCATATAATTTTACCCTTCACCGCTAATTTATAACCTATTGGCACATAGGAATCTCCAATACCAACATTTCCTGTTGGTGTACTTGTACACATATATACATTTCCTCCATTTGTTCCCGTACACATAAACACATCCTTACCGCAATAATAATTTATCAAAAGACGAGGAGCAATTGTTGGTTGATTACTGCTACCTGCTATGTCTATTATTCCATTATTCCCATCAAATCCCATTGTCATAACATTTAATTGACCTCCACCGAGTGCACTATTTCCGTATGATTGTATTACACCTGAATATTGATATACAGAAGTTATACTCGGTGAAAAACAAGGAGGAAGTGCCAAAAGGTTAGCAGGATTTCCAAAACCGAAAATTTCAGGGCGTCCGCTAGATGCAGGAATGTATGATAACATTTTATTACCTGCATAAGTAAAATTACCACCTATTTTAAAATCACCTGTAACATTTGCAGAACCATTGAATATTGTACTGCCTTGTATT
>JBBSPS010000023.1:0-30143 GCA_038258655.1 Bacteroidia bacterium | reverse complement strand
CATTAAAACGTCATTACGAGCGCAAAGAAGTAACCTCAATAATTGCAAAAGAGAGATTACTCCGAGCAAAAAAGCTCTCGCAATGACGTTTTTAATTTTAATTTTGTTAGACATGAAATTCTCTTTCCGTACTATTATTTTATTTTCATTTTTTGCAGTTATTATACTGTTAATGATGTATTGCGGAACGCCTGAACAAACAAATAATCAGCAATCAACAACTAGTGATAAATACCTAAATCACAGTGATACAGCTCATTATATTGGAATGAGTAAATGTAAACTTTGCCACCAAGATATTTACAATTCCTTTATTCAAACAGGAATGGGGAAAAGTTTTGATATCGCTTCAAAACAAAAAAGCTCCGCTAAGTTTGATAAAAACACAGTCATTTATGACAAGTATTTAGATTTTTATTATCATCCGTTTTGGGATGGAGATAGTTTAAAAATTATGGAATTTCGCTTGAAAGGGAAAGACACAATTCACAAACGTATTGAGAAGGTTGATTACATTGTAGGTTCCGGGCAACATACCAACTCTCACATTAATAATACAAATGGTTATTTGCATCAGATGCCAATGACCTATTATACACAAAAAGGACAATGGGATTTTCCTCCAGGCTTCGAAAACGGCTTTAATACACGCTTTTCAAGAAAAATTGGTTTGGAATGCATGAGCTGTCATAATTCATTACCTGATTTTGTTCAGGGATCTGAAAACAAATACAATGGTTTGCCGGAAGGCGTAAGCTGTGAAAGATGTCACGGGCCTGGAAGTATACACGTACAACAACGTTCCACCGGATCAAAAATTGATATCTCTAAATATATTGATTATTCCATAGTAAATCCAGGGAAATTACCAATTGATATTCAATTTGATGTTTGTCAGCGCTGCCATTTACAAGGTAATACAGTATTAAAAGAAGGGAAATCATTTTTTGATTTCCGGCCGGGAATGAAACTGTCTGATTATATGACCACTTTTTTACCGCGTTATGAAGATGCGGATGATAAATTTATTATGGCTTCTCATGCCGATAGGTTAAAGCAAAGCAAATGCTTTATCAAGAGTTTTAAAATGGATTCAATATCATTGCGTCCTTATAAAAATGCCTTGACCTGCGTAACATGCCATAATCCTCACGTAAGTGTTAAAGTAACAGGAAAAGAAGTATTCAATAATGCGTGTAAAAATTGTCACAACACTACTACACATAATAACCTATGCTCTGAAAAGTTAGAAGTAAGGATGAAAATATTCGACAATTGCATAAGTTGCCACATGCCCAAATCAGGTTCTATTGATATCCCACATGTTACTGTTCATGATCATTATATCCGCAAGCCAATGAAAAAAGAGGAAGTGGAAAAAGTGAAAAAATTTATCGGCTTGTATTCGATCAATGAGAAAAATCCAAGTAATGCTACAAAAGCAAAAGCCTACATCCAGCAGTATGATAAGTTTGATTACAATCCTGTATATCTTGATTCTGCAAAAACATATATACCTGACAAAACTTCTTCCGATATCAAACAGAATTTTGAAACCCTAGTGCATTTATATTTTATCAAACAGGATTATTCTAAAATAATATTCTATGTAAATCAATTAGGGAAAGAGCTTTTACTAAATGCAATGTTAATAAAGAAATCGTGGGACAATGTAAATGCATGGACGCTTTACCGCATTGGCGAATCCTATTACAATACAGGTAATATTTCGGATGCATATACGTTTTATCAAAAAGCAAATGAGTTGTCACCTTATAATTTAGAGTTCAAAAATAAGTTAGGAACAACATTAATGGCACAAAATAATATTCCCAAAGCCCTTGAAATTTTTGAATCTATTGTAAAAGAAGACCCTAAATATGTTCAGGCAATTAATAATCTTGGGTATGCCAGCCTTGCTTCAGGAAATGTAGTGAAAGCTGAAGAATTATATAACAAAGCGTGGAAACTTGATCCTGATTATGAATCTTTATTGATGAATATTGCCGGTTTAAATATTTACAAAAAGAATTATGCAAAAGCGGCAGAATTTTTGAAAGAAATAATAAAAAAGAATCCCAAAAACGAACAGGCAAAACAAGTATTATTACAAATTGCGAGTCAAACAAAAACTCATTCGTAAATTCGTTTAAAATTCGATCAGTACATGGCTAAAAAATCATCCATATTAAAAAAAATCACCATAGCTATATTGCTTATTATTCTTATAGTTGGAGCCACGGGTGTTTATTTCGCATACAAAACTATTTATCAATCTAACGTAAATTTAGGTGATAAAAAATCTCACATCATTTATATCCCTACAGGTTCCACATTTGATGATGTGGTACACATATTAGATGAAAATAGCATTCTAGAAAATCGGTCTACTTTTGAGTTCCTTTCCGAAAAAAAGAAATACAAGAATATTATTAAGCCGGGAAAATACCGCATTTTAGCAAACATGAATAACAATGCGCTTATCAATTTATTAAGAGCCGGAATTCAGGAATCTGTGGAAATAAACTTTAATGGGTTGCATACTGTAAATGAACTCATTGGACGTGTTGGAAGGCGAATTGAAGCGGACTCCCTTGCTCTTTTTGAAGCAACACATAATAATCGTTATTTAAGTAAATACGGTTTTAACACGGTTAATTTACAAGCCTTATTTATTCCAAATACTTACCAGTTTTATTGGAATACATCTGTTGATCAATTTTTTGATCGCATGGCCAAAGAATATAAAACATTTTGGACAGATGCGAGAAAAGCAAAAGCAAAATCGATTGGTTATTCACAAAGTGAAACCACTGTATTGGCTTCTATTGTTCAGGGAGAGCAATGTTGTGATAATGAAGAAAAGAAAATAATTGCAGGTCTTTATATGAATCGTCTACAAAAAAACATGAAATTAGAATCTGACCCTACAGTGATCTATGCAACAGGTAATTTCACAATTCAGCGTGTGTCATATGAAAATAAAGGGATTCAATCACCTTACAATACCTACGTGATAAGCGGTCTTCCTCCGGGGCCAATTAATTTTGTTCAGCAAACAAGTATTGATGCCGTTTTGAATTACAATAAAAACAATTACATATTTATGTGCGCTAAGGAAGATCTGTCAGGTAAACATTATTTTTCTACAAATTATGTGCAACATCTTGTCTACGCAAAAAAATATCATGACGCGTTGGATAACAGAGGAATTCATTAGAGCTGCGTCATTGCTTCGTTTCTCTACATGACGTACAACCCGCAAACGAAAAATCCCGTCTCGCAATGCGGGACAGGACATTTCAAAATTTACCTAACCTTAGTTTAACACCATTTCAAAATGCTCAAGGCTTTCTGATTTTCTGATACTCAATGCTTTTGAGTAGTTAAGAATGTTATTGATAACATTATTTCCTGGTTCAAAAGGAAATTCTTTTTTGTTATCAATCTCTTCATTCAGTTCTGCGTTAATGGGTTCAATAATTTTTTTGTGAGTAGAGATTTTATTCATCAATTTTTGTTTGGTTTGTATGATAACGGAGGGATATTGGATTTATTGTGCAAGGTCAAAAAAAAGACTGTCCACAGGCAGGGACAGTCTTCTTAACCAAAAAACCATGAAACAACTAAAAATTAACCACTATTTCCTTTTCATCAATCATCTTACGCAGATTGAGAAGTGCGTAACGCATACGCCCCAAAGCCGTATTAATACTTACATTAGTTTGATCCGATATTTCTTTGAAACTCATATCATAATAATGACGCATCATTAATACTTCACGTTGTTCCATCGGTAATTGCTCAACTAGCTTACGAATGTCTTTACGCATCTGAGTCTTGCAAATTTCCTGCTCCATATTGCGGTCCTTTACAGCTATTAAACTAAAAATATCGAACTCTTTACCTTCGCTGTTGGTTCCACCACTAATTGTAGGAATGCGTTTATCAAGCCTAAATGTATCCATCATTAAATTATGGGTTATACGGAGTACCCAGGATATGAACTTTCCTTCCTCATTATAATGTCCCTTTTTAAGGTTAGTGATCACTTTCATGAAAGTATCCTGGAAGATATCCTCAGCCAGTTCCCTATCTTTAACAGTAAGCATGATGTAGCTGAAAATTCTACGTTTGTGACGTTGGACTAAAGTAGTAAGGGCTGATTCTTCACCACTGATATACTTATTAACGAGTTCTTGGTCGTCAACAACAAGCTGCTGCATAGGCATGGATACCTCCTTTTTTAAGTTAATTATAAAAAAGTAGCAGTTTATCTTATATCAGTTCTCCTTTTGTTTGTAAGGCTTTCCTAATTTTTGTTAAAAGCCTTGGGGTGAATAATAAAATGGAAATTCTCAGGTTAACGCAGAAAAAATTTAAATATTGTGTTAAACAAAAAAATATTTTTCTGAATACAAATTTAAGAGTATTAAAGGATAAATACAAACGTAAATTGAGTAATTTTGCAATCTGTACAAAAAATGGCTGCACCTAAAAACATAGAAAACCTCAGTTCCAAGGAGTTTATCATCATAAAAGGTGCCCGCGTTCATAATCTTAAGAATATAGATGTAGCTATTCCCCGCAATAAATTAGTGGTTATAACCGGCTTATCCGGTTCTGGAAAATCATCATTGGCGTTTGACACATTGTATGCCGAAGGCCAAAGACGTTATGTAGAAAGCCTTTCCTCCTACGCCCGCCAATTTCTAGGACGAATTGACAAGCCCGAAGTAGATTATATTAAAGGTATTTCGCCGGCAATTGCTATTGAACAAAAAGTTAATTCACGCAATCCACGCTCTACGGTTGGCACTTCCACTGAAATATATGATTATTTGAAATTGTTATATGCCCGGATTGGTAAAACTATTTCACCTGTTTCCGGCAACCAGGTAAAGCGTGATACTGTTACTGATGTGATAAATTACATCAATTCCTTGAAACCGGAAACAAAGATCCTGATACTTTCTCCATTAAAAAAAGAAACAGGAAAAACGATCACAGATCAATTGGGATTGCTTGCTCAACAAGGCTTTACACGTATCCAGTACCAGTGCGATATTTTTAAGATCGAAAGCTTTGTTCAAACTAAATTTTCGGAAAAGGAACATATCTATATTGTTATTGACCGATTAACGGTTCGCCCGGATGATGAAGATAATCAAAACAGAACTTCCGATTCGGTACAAACGGCTTTCTATGAAGGTGGCGGAGAATGTTCTGTTGAAATTATGACTGATGAAGAAAAGGGAAAGAAAGAAACAAAGTCTAAGATCAAAAATCCAACATTTAACATCCGTTCCTTCTCCAACAAATTCGAATTAGACGGAATAATCTTTGAAGAACCTTCTACCCATTTCTTTAGTTTTAACAACCCTATTGGCGCATGTAAAAATTGCGAAGGTTTCGGAAGTGTTATTGGTATTGACGAGGACCTTGTTATTCCCAATAAGAATTTATCTGTATTCGAAGATGCGATAGTGTGTTGGAAGGGTGAAAAGATGAGTGAATGGAAAAATATATTAGTAACCAATGCGCATAAATTTGATTTTCCTATTCATCGCCCTTATTATGACCTGAACACTAAAGAGAAAAAACTTCTTTGGACAGGAAATAAATATTTCGAAGGATTAACCGCTTTTTTCAAACACCTGGAAGAACAAGCATATAAAATTCAATACCGTGTAATGTTATCACGTTACCGCGGAAAAACGGTTTGTCCTGAATGTAACGGAACACGTTTGCGAAAAGATGCATCCTACGTGAAAGTGGCAGAGATATCTATAAATGACATTGTGTTATTGCCTGTGAAAGATTCCTATGAGTTTTTCAAAAACATCAAATTATCAAAGTTTGATACTGAAATAGCTAAACGTATCTTAATAGAAATCACCAATCGTTTACAGTTTTTAAATGATGTGGGCTTGGGATATTTAACTTTGAATCGTTTATCAAATACATTATCAGGTGGCGAATCACAACGCATCAATTTAGCTACATCACTTGGCAGCAGCCTTGTCGGGTCCATGTATATTCTGGATGAACCCAGCATTGGTTTGCACTCACGCGATACTACCCGTTTAATAAAAGTGCTCAATTCACTGAGGGATATTGGAAACACGGTGATCGTTGTAGAACATGATGAAGAAATTATGCGTGCCGCTGATCAGCTTATTGATATCGGCCCTTTAGCGGGTACACATGGTGGAGAATTAGTTTTTCAAGGCACTCACAAGGAACTGGAAACGGAAGAACGAAGCCTTACAGCCTTGTATTTAACCGGTAAAGAAAAAATTGAAGTACCTGCCACCCGAAGGAAATGGAACAGTTATATTGAATTAGAAGGTGTAAGAGAAAATAATTTGAAGAATTTTAATGTGAAGTTTCCGCTCAATACAATGACGGTTGTTACGGGCGTAAGCGGTTCCGGAAAAACATCTTTGGTGAAACGTGTTTTATATCCGGCACTTAAAAAGATGCATGGCGGCTTTGGTGAACAAACGGGCAGCTTTGATAAATTAGGTGGTGATTATAAAAATATTGAAGCGGTTGAAATGATCGATCAGAATCCGATTGGGAAATCATCACGCTCCAACCCGGTAACGTATGTAAAAGCGTATGATGAAATTCGCGCTTTATATGCTGATCAGCCATTGGCTAAGAACCGCGGTTATAAACCTTCGTTCTTTTCTTTTAATGTGGATGGCGGACGTTGCGAAGTTTGCGAAGGAGAAGGAGAAGTGCAAATTGAAATGCAATTTATGGCTGATATTCATTTGGTTTGTGAAGCCTGCAATGGTAAACGTTTTAAACAGGACATTCTTGAAATTACATTCAATCCCTCGACTACGCTCGGGACAGGCTTCAAAAACATTTCCGATATTTTAGATATGACAGTGGATGATGCCATCAGCTTTTTTGATTCAGCAGAACGCCCTACTAACCAGGAAAAAAGAATAGTTCAAAAATTACAACCATTATCCGATGTTGGTTTAGGATATGTTCATTTAGGGCAGCCATCTAGCACGCTCAGCGGTGGTGAAGCGCAGCGTATAAAACTTGCTTCGTTTTTGGGTATCGGACAAAACAGCTCCACTCCTACTCTTTTTATTTTTGATGAACCAACAACAGGTTTACATTTTCATGATATTTCAAAATTGTTATATGCTTTCAATGCCTTGATAAAACAAGGGCATTCATTAATTGTTATTGAACACAATGCGGAAATAATAAAATGTGCCGATTGGGTAATTGACCTTGGCCCCGAAGGTGGAACCGATGGCGGAAATATTGTTTTTGAAGGTGTTCCGGAAGATCTTGTAAAGTGCAAAGCATCTTATACAGGACAATATTTAAAAGATAAACTTGGCACACTTATTTCTCAATAATATCCTTGCATTGCAAGGAACGAAGTAATCTCCCCTTAGATTAAATATTCCGGTGGTAGGAAGGATTACGTTCGACCACTGCGGGGGCGAACAAAAAGCGTTAAATAAAAACGTTACTTTTTCAACCTTGATGTTATTCCACCTAATTAAATGGTACAATCAGTTTGCAGACGAAATAACACACGCAAAGGTGAAAAATTAAAGCAGTTATATCCTTAACGTTTATTGATCAACGAGGTAAAAGAATAGAAATGAATCATTAAAAACACACTTTAATTTTTATGGTAGAATATTTTATTTATACATTTGGTAGCAGGCCAAAGACTATGGCCATAAAAAGATAAAATAAAATGAATACACTCAAAGTTGCTCTAGCCCAGATTTCTCCGGTTTGGTTACACAAAGAAAAAACATTAAAAAAAGTTGCGCAATTTATTGCTGATGCCAGTAAACAAAAATGTGAACTTGTTGTATTTGGTGAAGGAATTTTACCGGGCTACCCATTTTGGATATCCTTAACAAATGGAGCTGAATGGAACTCTACCATACAAAAAGAAATACATGCACATTATATTTTCAATTCCATTACAATAGAAAATGGAGAATTAGATGGGATATGTAAACTTGCTAAAAAAGGGAAAATAGCAGTTTACCTCGGAATTATTGAACGCGCAAAAAATCGCGGGGGACACAGTTTGTATTGTTCATTAGTATATATAAATAGTAACGGCGAGATAAAATCTGTTCATAGAAAACTTCAACCAACTTATGATGAACGATTAACATGGTCGCCGGGTGATGGAAATGGTTTACAAGTGCACTCTTTAAAACAATTTACTGTTGGCGGTTTAAACTGCTGGGAAAATTGGATGCCTTTATCCAGAACAGCTTTGTATGCTATGGGCGAAGATCTGCACATTGCTGTTTGGCCGGGTGGTGATCATAATACACAGGATATTACTAGATTTATAGCTAAAGAAGCAAGATCGTATGTAATTTCTGTATCTGGTTTAATGAGCATAAAAGATTTTCCTGCAACTACTCCTCACTTAAAAAAAATATTACATAGTGCTCCAAAGATTCTTGCAAATGGCGGTTCATGTATTGCAGGGCCCGATGGCGAATGGATCATGAAACCTACTATTAATAAAGAAGGTTTGTTTATTGAAACATTGGATTTTAAAAAAGTTTTAGAAGAACGTCAGAATTTTGATGTGGTAGGACATTATTCACGTCCTGATGTTACTCAATTAATTGTAAATCGCCAAAGGCAATCTATACTAACTATTAAAGAGGAATAATAAATAATCTAAAATCGCTACAACAAACAGAATAAATTAATCCGTATAAATAATTTAAATAATATCCAATGAAAAAACTTCTATTCTTAATTTCGTTTGCATTAATTGTTACATGCAATGTATCATTAGCACAATCAAAAATAAAAGCCATCAAAGCTGGAAAGTTTATTGATGTTGTGAGCGGTAAAGTTCTTATCAATCAAATTATATTGCTTGATAGCAATAAGATTATTGATGTTGGTCCTTCGGTTGTGATTCCCCCTAATGCAGAAGTTATTGATCTTAGCACTGCAACAGTGCTTCCCGGATTAATAGATTGCCATACGCATCTTTCCGACCAGAGCGGAGGAAATTATTATGAACGTGTTTTCAAAAAAACATCCATTGATAATGCTACTATTACTCATATATATGCTAAAAAAACTCTTGATGCAGGCTTCACGATGGTGCGCGATCTGGGTTCAAGTGATCTGATTGATATATCTCTACGCGATGCAATTAATGAAGGATTAATTCCCGGACCACGAATGCTTGCTGCTGCTTTTCCAATTGGTTCTACCGGCAGTCATGCTGATCCAATGACGGGGTTCAATCCAAATATCAGCATGAATAGCAAGCCAGATTTTACAGGGATTGCAGATGGTGTTGATGAAATAAAAAAACGTGTACGCAACAATATTAAATGGGGCGCTGATTGTATTAAGTTTATGGCTACAGCAGGAGTACTCAGCGGTGATGAAACTGTGGGGGGCACAGAATATTCTCTCGAAGAAATGAAAACAATTGTTGATGAAGCACATTTATGGGGCAAAAGCGTTGCAGCACATGCTCATGGTACCGACGGAATTAAAAAAGCAGTGATCGCCGGTGTTAATTCAGTTGAACATGGAAGTTTATTGGATGCTGAATGCATCAGTCTGATGAAACAAAAAGGAACTTACCTTGTTCCTACTTTATATGCCTTGGAATCAATTGTTAATGACTCAACATATAAAATATGGCCGGCAAAATATGTAAATAAAGCAAAAAGTATTTCGGCACAACGCGAAACATGTTTCAAAAAAGCATTTTCATCAGGAGTAAAAATAGCGTATGGAACTGACGCAGGAGTTTTTCCTCATGGATTAAACGGAAAAGATTTTAAATATATGGTGAAGTACGGCCTCGCTCCTATGCAGGCAATTCAAACTGCAACCATAAATGCTGCTGATCTATTGGATTGGAAAAATAAAGTAGGTTCTATTACTAAAGGAAAGTTCGCTGATATAATTGCTGTTGAAGGAAATCCTATTGATGATATCAGCATGCTTGAACATGTAAAGTTTGTTATGAAGGATGGTGTGGTTTATAAAAACGAATGGAAGAAATAATATTTGCAAAGGCAGAAAAAGTTCTACCACGACGGGGTATTTTCGCATATACTTCAAGCACGAGCGGGGATTACTTCGAAATGAACGCACTGATAACTTATTTTATAAAATCAGTTGTTTTCAGAATATCCTCAATTGCATTGTACAACACATCCAGATCCTTTTGTGTATTAAACACTTGGATCGAATAACGTATAAACCTTCTCTCCCCTTGGCGTGCCACCGGAACTTCAATTTTATATTTTTCGAAAAGATAACGTTGTAGTTTTTCAGGTTCTTTACAATTGTTTAAAGGAATACTAAACATTTGTCCGAGAAATTCATCAGTAATAGGAGTTATAGGAACCGAGCCAACCAGGTCACAAAAACGTTGCGCATTTTTTTTTACCAAGTCACGACAATACCTCGCTACTGTTTCCCACTTATTTTGTTTCATAAATTCGATCACTACCGGAAGTGTCAGAAAAGCAGAAAAGTCGCGTGTTCCATTGAATTGGTGATAATCCAGGAATTTAGATTGCGAGGGGAACAACGCTTCATAACCCCAGGAAATTACCAATGGATCAAATAGTTGCTGGTACTCTTTTTTTACATATAAAAATGAACACCCTTTTGGTGCCATCATCCATTTATGGCAAGCTCCTGTATATATATCCGCTTTAAGCGTTTCCAGATCCAGCGGAATATGGCCCGGCACATGCGCGCCATCCACAATTGTTAACAAGCCTTTTTCTTTTGCAATTTCACAAATTTCTTTTACAGGAAGAATGAACCCGGTGGCGCTTGTGATCTGGGAAATATAAATTGCTTTTGTTTTTGATGTAAGCCCTTTAAAAAATTGTTCTACTACTTGCTGCTTCGATGTGATGGGCAAGGTGATAGCCTGACGAACATATTTTGCTTTATTTTTTTCACAATAAAAATTCCAGGTTCTGTCCAAAGGGCCATATTCCAAATCCGTACTCAAAATTTCATCACCCGGTTCCAGATGAATACTTTTTGTGATAATATTTATCGCGTAAGATGGATTGGTTGTAAACACTACATCATTCGCACTGCAATGAATATATTCAGCAAGTGCTTCACGTGACTTTTTCAAATAAGCGGGCCCAGTTACCGTAATAAATTGCACGGGCTCTCTTTCTAGTTCAAGCTGAAAACGTTGATATTCTTCGAAAATAGGCTTTGGCGTAGCACCGAAAGAACCGAAATTAAGGAATGTAATTTCCGGTGTGATGTAAAATTGTGATTTGAGTTGTGAGTACATATTTTTAGTTTTATTTAGAAGCGGTTTAAATTTATTAAAAAAACGCTACTAATGTCAAGGGCCTGTTTAAAATTTCTCTACTAATTTGTTTATACTTTTACATGCAGAGCGTAAAATGTCACACAGATAACATTGAAATCAGCAAACATACGTGCTGAAATAGCTATTGATCTGTTAGGGGCTATTGGCGATTCAAACTATTGGAAAATGTTCAATCTAAAGTTGAAGATGGATTACCCGTTACTCTTTATCCCTTTAGTAACAATATTTTTATTTTTTTTCAAGAAATCGCTTGCTTCTTGTTTTGAACTAACTAAAACAGTATTAGGTATATTTAATCCGACCTTTTCAGCAATTACAAGATTGTTTAATTTAGTAATAAAATTATCATTGTAGCTTCCTACTATATGTTTTTTAGTGGCAAGTGAATTATAAATAAATTCTATTAAGTCTTTATGATTAAAATTGAGATACTCTTGTAAAGTTGAAACAGTTTTATTGTTGTAAGATGAATTGCCTAAATCAATTGCAGGAGGTAAACTTATATATCCTCTTCGATACCAATACGCTGAAATATCTTTTAATTTAATAGTTTGAGAAGATTGATTGTATCTTTCCTTTATATCAATAGCCCAATTTGTTTGTGCATTTCCAATTTGTAAATTTTAAATTGAATAGTTGATGTGCCGTTAATTCGTACAAATGAAGTATTGTTATACAATAACCAATCAATAACTTCAATGGTAGAATAATCCGAATCCTCTGATAATATTAATAGCATTACTTATTATTTTTTGGTGGGTTATAATCCTTGGGCAACTCCATACTATTTAATATTGCGTAATCTTGTAATGAGCATAAACCCAATGCAAATCTTCTTTTATCTACATTTTTAATATCCTCAATTGGACTAAAGTACACACCACTACGCCCTCCATCGTTCCACTCACCATATAGTTGTGTTTGCATATTATCAACATACATACGCTGGCGGTCATGCCATTGTACATATTCATGAGGATCTAATTTGCCTGAAAACAAGTTTGACTTTAAAATTGAATCATAAAAAGCAAAATATTTTTTATTCTCCCCATATATATGCCACATTAAAATACTTTGAGGATTCGTACCTTTATTTTTCACTAATTGATATAGCATAAAAAAATTTACAGAATCCGTAATTTCTAAAATTCTATTGCCAATCATGTCGGGAAAATTTTCCCGAAGTGTAAGATATTTTCTGACGGATTGGTCAAATGTTTCAAGGTCTCTTTTTTCTAAATCTATTTTGGAGAAGGTATTCAAATATTTTTGTTCTAATTCCGGGAATTGTTGAAATATCTGCGGTCCATATTTTTTGCCGAAAACTTTAGTTAACGAATCTCTTGGTATAAAAATAACACCTTTAAGAATGGCCTTTTTTATATATTTTGCAGCTTTCGCCGTGTCGTTGTTATTCAATAAACAAATCGAATAGAAAAACAATTCCGTATAAGACGGAAAATCCTGACCACCATACTCAAATGACTTTTCATACATTTGTTTTTCGATTTTATATTCTTTTTTAAAATTTGCCATTTGGGCTTGAGTGGTATATGACCAATAGTTATAAAAATCGAATTTTTTTTGAGAAAATGCCGAAAAGGAAATTAAAGCAAAAAAGAATACAATATTTTTCATTTGCATATAGTTTTAAAATTTTTAATGAAATGGTGTATAAAGGAATATTTTCATATTTAAAAGATTAAATCCGTTTTTTAAAAATAAGGGAGTAATTTACTCCCGTATTTTAATTACTACAAGCTAAGCCTGTCGAACAAAAACCATAGAAACTATCCATTTCCAGGGGCGCTACCTCCGATTATAGAAATCACCATTATGTTATTCTGTATCAGTGTTAATATTTACCAAAAGAGAAGATATTTTTGAGTTTGGCAAATAACCTGAACTCCGTTTTGGAGTGGTTACTTTCCGATACAGAAAGTAATTCCCTTTGTTTATAGGCATTGTAGGTTTTGAGGTACAAATAAGGTACAATAACGCACCTAAAATACACTTTTAAGAGGCAATTTACTTCTTTGGGGTAGGTAAATCAAAATCAAACAATTCTTTATAGGAAATCTTTAAGGCAGAAGCTATTTTGTAGGCATTGAAAATGCTGATGTTTAATACTCCTCGTTCAATCTTACTTAATGTGCTTAAATCAATATCAGCATCAAAAGCAAGTTGATCTTGAGAAATATCCTTTTTTCTCCTTAGTTCTGCAAGGTGGTTACCGAAAGTTTTTAAAAAATTCTCTTTGTTGGATATTTTCACATACAATGATGTGATTTTTTATGAATTTTAATGTAGGAATATATTACCATGTTTTATTTCATACATTTGTTCAATAATGGAAATTGTATCCAATAGTTTTAAATCATTTTTATGAAAAGAATTACTATAACTATACTTATAATTATATTTATCGGTATTACCTGCAAGGCTCAAAAATTAGTAGAAAATAAAGTAGATGAATTTACTAAAGCAACAATTAAAAGAACTGATTGGTGCGCCTTTCATAAAAGAAATGGCTCTGCAAGACCACACAGAAGTTCATTTAGAATTTGCAAAAGCTGGAACATTAATTGAAAAACAGTTTACTGATGTTGGAAAAGTTAAGGGGCTTCAAGTTCAAGTATTAAAATATAAAGACCTCAACACAAACATTTCAAAAAGTGCATTGCGTTTTGAGTATGAATCCAAAAGTTCATATTCAACAGATACTAAAATTGCCGTATTAGATGCGGATGAAATGGACGGATTAATTAAATCACTTAAAAACTTGCAATCAAATGTATTTACAACTACCCGGGAAACTTATACCGAAGTAACATTTAAAAGCAGGACAGGTTTTGAGGCGGGGGCATATTTCAGCCCATATCAAAGTAAATGGACACCGTATGTTCAAGTGGAAAAATTTGATAGTAATTCTATGGTGTCTTTATCAACTGAAGATTTTGCAACCCTGCTTACCCTAATAGAACAAGCACAAACAAAAATGTAATAAATTATAGCTATTATCAATTAATCGGTATGATTTCCGATCGTGGCAAAGCTGTTTTTAAAATCGTTTCAATAGTATTCAGTTGCTCAGGGCTGAGGTGTTTAATTGTTTCCTGACTTAATACCATTCCATTTATTTGAATGTAGTTGTTTTGTGTGTTTATATTAGTGCCACCATTCAAACCGTTCATATTACCCATAAATTCCAAATAAAGTTTACAGGCTCTTATATCCCCATTTACAGCGTATGCAAATACCTTAGCCAATACTTTGGCAGTCATAAACTTAAATTTTTCTACTTCCTGAATGTATAGGGGGTTACTGGTATATTCCTTTAAATGCTTGTCAATGGTCGGTCTGCTTAATCCTGTTTTATTTGCAAGGTCAATTTTTGCAGGCATACGCCCCTGCTCCTGCATTAAAACTGAAATTGCGTTTGTAATAATCGCATGGTTGTATTCCCACATTTGATTTTTTGTTTCATCGGAAAATATTAATTCAAATTGTTTTAGTAAAGCATCCCTTTCCTCACCTTTAATTATAGCCAGTTTAGCATTTACTTCCTTCAAAAAACCGTTTCGTTCATTATTAGTAAGAACGTCAAAGGCTTCATGTGTAATCTGTTTTAATCCCCAAAGTTGCTTTTTCTTTAGTTCAAATTTTGTAACCCTTTGTAAACCTTTCTTTTTTGTCATTTTTATTGATATTAATTGCAATTATCAATTGGATTGCAATATTGATTTTAATATTTCTAATCTATTTAGGTATGGTAAAAATGTTCGGTTGCCGTTGTTCATTTTCACGGTTATAAAATGGCTTTCAATGAATAAGGAAACATTTGTTACTGTGCTACATTGGTTCAGTTTTACGGGCTGGGTTGGTAGTGTTATTCCTGTAAAGTAGTTTTCCAGTTCGGTAATATCCTGTTCCCAGTTTTCGGGCTTTGGTGTTTCGGGCTTGCTAAAATAGTAAGTTGGTTCAATCGGTTCAAAGTGTTTCACCTCAACCAATAGCGGAACGGCTAAGGGCTGTTCGGCTGGTTCAGGTAAAATAAATTTCCTGTAATCAAACTTTATTAAATAGTCGGCTAAATCAAATCCCTGCTTCTTTTCTGCTTCGGATGCTTTGCGTTCCAGTAAATCGGAAACGGTAAAATGTGCAAGGGGTGAAAGCTCCTTTGCTTTGTTGCTCCATTTCTCAAATCCATTCAGATCTGGAAATAGTGTAATTGTTCGCCCTTTCAGTATGCTGCATTTTTCAGCGTTAAGGTTGGTAAGACTGCCAACGGCTAACCAAATAAACTGGGGCAAATACACGCTGGCAATAACAGCCGTTTTTTCGCTTTCAACTATGGCAACAGGTTTTGTTTTATCCTGTAACAAGTGTTCACCAAACAAACATTGCTTTAACTCAAATTTCAGCTGTTTAAGGGCTTTATGAACCCAGTTGATATGATTGAACGGCTCTTTAATTCTTTTGCCTGTGGTGGGGTTGTAAAGCATTATTTTCCCCGTTCTTATTTTGCCCTGTGTATCTATTTGCCAAAATACAGTTGCACCATTCCAATACTTTGAGGTGGCAATAAAATAACGGCTTATCAATTCGTTTGAAGTTTGAACCCCGAATAAGTCAATAAGAAACTTTACAAAATAATTATTTTCGTATTCTTTTAGACTGGCTTTAAATGCTTCAAAAGGAATGAATGAAGGCTTTACTATTTTAGGTGTAATAAACGCTTTAGGTTTGATAATGCTTCCCTGTATGTGTGTATCCAATAGGTACTTATTATCGGAAAAATATTGTTTTGGTTTATAATGATAACCGCAATTATCGGAGCGATCGCATCTGCCAACTGCATGATGTATGCTTTCATTTGTTTCAGTATCAATGTAACGAGTAAATTTTTTATCCTGTTCACAATTAGGGCAACGGTGCTTTGTTTTCATTCCCTTGTATTGTTCTAATATGTATCTGTGTTCAATCATTGGTTTGTTGTATTTAATGTAACAGATGTAACACTTGTAACAAGGTGTTACAGTTGTTACAGGTTGTTACAATCCTTTAAAATTCGGCTTACTTTCATGTGAGAAATACCCAATTCAGCCCCTATTTCCCGAAGGCTTCGCTTTTGCTGCTTCAATTCAATTACCTTTTCATTTAAGTTTTCTTTATCCTTTTCAGTGTGCTGTTTCAAGTGTTCCCATTCCTTACCGAAATTCACAAACTCAAATAGTAAGAAATTAAGGGGTTTATCAATTTGACAAACGCAAACATTTTCAGCATCGTAAATTTGTTCGGTGTTCCGTTGTTTAATTTGTTTGAGGTATCGTAAACTTTTATCAGTATTGCTTTCACCGATTGAAAAGGAGCTATCACAAAAGTTTATAAGCATCTTACTGCCTTGTAAATCATTTCGGGTAATTGGCTTTGATAAATCTCTTTTCGGTGTGTGTGCAAGTGCTAAAATAGAAAGCCCATATTTGTTTTTTAACGCTTTCAAATGCTTCATTAATGGTAAAGCATCTTTTGCTTTTTCGGTTTCGCTTTTCAGGTAAGTAAGGTTATCAATAATTAAAACCTTTGCCCCTGTTTCTATAATACTACGTTCCAGCGAATGATTAAGGTAATCTTCAAAGGTTTGTGCTTCGGGAATAACAGCATCGGGATTTATTTCTACCCTTATAAAGTTTTCATCAAATTGGTAATGCTGTTCAAACTTTATTGAATATCTGTTTTCAAATTGTTTGTCGGAAAGTTCAAAATCGAAATACAAAATTGGTTGCTTGGTAGCTTCCAAATTAAAGCCCCGTATCTGTTCACCTCTGCTTATACTATTGCCTATTTGAACGGCTAAAATGGACTTTCCTAAATTGGTGTCGGCAAACAAAATACATAGTTCACTTTCAAACCAAAATTCACCGAATAACATTTTCGGAATAGGGCGGTTTTTCGCTTGTTCAAGCCAACGGCTTGCTGTTTTTACTGTGAACAGCCCTTTACTTTCTTTGGCTTCATTACTTTGTTTTATGAGTTGTTCAGCTTCGGTTTTAATATCTTCAATACCAATACCGTATTTATTAAATTCAAATTTAGTTTCCATATTAAAAAAGTTTAGTTTGGTTAGACTTCGGGAATAGTTCGGGGTTGGTGGTATAAAAGTTTACCCTCTGTTTTGTTATAAAACAAATACCCTTTTTTACTATTCCTAATTGATTGTTTTTTCTGAACTCTCTACAAAACCAACAAATGTTTGCCCTGTCAATTTTTAATTTTACAGATAGCATTTTCATTGATTGAGGCTCTTTGTAAAAACCTTCAAACACTTTTTTTAACTGGTCTTTTATTTGCTTATCTTTACGGTGCTTATTCGATAAAGAATTACTGAGGGTATAGTGTTTCATAACGCTTTACCCCCTTTTTTTGGGGTTAAATACTGTTCAGCTTCTTTTGCTATTTCTGCAAATGTTTTCCTTCGCCCTACTTTCAAATAATTGATTAATTCAATCTTTGAAAAGTAACAACGCTTTGAACGCTTCATTACAGGGATTTCTCCTTTGTGGATGAGTCCATAAATTGTAGGAACCGAAAGGCTTAAAAATTTTGCGGTGTCCTGAACTGTTAAAAGTTCATCGGTTTCGGTTGGTTGTTCGTTGCTTTTTTGAAGTAACAACTGTTCGATGTTGTTTACAGTTTTTTGTAAATCTGTAACGGCTTTCGGTAATTCATTAAAAGTTAGTTCCATTTGCGTTTATTATTAAATGAGTAATAAAACACAAATAGAAGGAGTGAAAAAAGTGAAAAAAAAAATGAATTTAATGAAATTGGGAAATCCTTATCATTATTACGTTTTACTTATTGAATATTTATAAAGGTTGTTTCCGAATAGATTATTTTTATCAATATTTTGACCGTTGAAAATTGAAAACAGCTGCTTATAAAGCAACAAGTATTCATAAGTAATAATTTCATTTTTTTGACTTCGCCATATTTCTCCCATAGCAAATGCCATATTTTTAATATTTCCATTCTTAACAAAAATTGGAGTCTTAATTGCAATTTTTTTAGGAAGAAAAAATGAACGAACTATATTTACGGCATTACAATAATCTGCATCGCAATTAAAAGCAGTTTTTAATTCGCTTAAATACTTTACAACAAAATCGGTATTATTCGGTTGTTCGCCTTTCGTTTCCGTTTGTTGAGGTGCTTCTTTTTTCCGTTCTAAATATTCAATCCATTCAGTCAATAAATCAAAAAAATATTCATTCGACATTCCAATATTCTCTTTGTATTTTTCACTTTGTTTTATTTCACGTTCAATGAATCCTTTAATGCTTAGTGCTGCTTTTATTTCTTCATTAAATATATTTTCAAACACCTTATAAAAAAAATCTCTTGAAGGTCTGTTTTCAGGAACATATTTAAGTTTATTCCCTTCGGTAATATAATGTTCGGGCATAGTGCCAATTCTAAACTTCATTTTTAGCAAGTGTATAGTTGCATTTAGCAGACCAAGTTGATTTTTCATTGTGTGCTTTAATGTTTATAAATCCAGTTTAATTTTGTCGGTTGTATCCCTTTTTGTTTGGTCTATAATCTTTGCGTAAATCTGTGTAGTTTTCAATTCACGGTGTCCCAGCATTTTTGAAACGGTGTAAATATCAGTCCCCTTACTTAACTGCAAGGTTGCGTATGTATGCCTGAAACAATGAAAGGTTATATCCTTTGTAATTCCAGCCGCTCCAATCCATTGGTAAAGATGTTTATTGTGGTATGCTGAATATTCCAGCCCTTCAAATACATTATCGGTGGGCTGTTTTCGTTCTCCCAGTAAACTGTAAGCCTGTTCAGAAATAGGCATCATTTCAACGCCTTTTGTTTTTTGTTGTTTGAACTGAATAAAATACCCGTTCCCTTCAATGTATTCAATTTCAGCCCACACTAATTTTTTAATGTCGGAATGTCTTAAGCCTGTGAGTGCCGAAAATAAAGCTGCTCTTTTTAATAGCTTGTTTTGACAATCTGTTTTTACAAGTTTATTCAGTTCCTCAAAAGTTAAAAAGTTCCTTTGTGTTTCGGCTGGCTTTATAGTGCCAATTTTTGCGTTAAGGTCAAAGGTTATTTTATTGTCTTTAAATGCCTGTTTCAATGTAGCTTTAAATTTATTGAAATAGGACAAAGCCGAATTATTTGAAAGTATTACCTTTTCGCTTTTGTTGCTCTTTATAGTCAATAGGTAGTCTTTAAAATCATTACAAACTTTTTCATTCAGGTCGGCAAATTTTAATTTTCCGTTGGTAAATTTTTCAAGGTAATTGTATGCTGCAATCCAATTATCATGGTTTGTGGTTTTTCTTTTATCTGCCAATTCTTTAAAGTATTTAACAAAATTAAGTTCGCCCCGTTCCCTTTCTTTTTTGTCTTTTTCAATCATTCGTTTTTCTAATTCTGAAAGACTGCTATTTCCGTTTAGTTCTTTATCTTTTTGCTGCCTTATCTGTTCAGCAAGTTGTAAGGTTTCTTTATTGTGTTTTTTATCAATAGGGTTTAAAGTTATTGTTTTGGGCTTCTTATTCTTATTAAGAACAGGGATAAAGCGTATTTGCTCTTTGGTGCTTTTTTCGCCAAAATATTTTTCTTCTTTGTATTCAATTTTATTCAATAGAAATAAGTTTAAAAACTGCCTTCGTGTTTTTTTGCCTGTTTTCGGGTTTTCTATTGCTGGGTAAAAGTCGAGGTATAAACTTTGTCTGTTCCCTGAAATTGCCTTTGTTCTTAATTTTACTTTTGTTGCCATGTTTTATTTATTTTGAAATAACTTGTCAATTTCTGAACGCTTAACCCGTGTAATCCTTTGCCCCAAATTCACGGCTTTGATATTACCGCTTTTAATGTAATAGTAAACTGTACGAACCGAACAATTTAATAAGGTAGCAATATCTCGAACAGTTAAAAATTCCTTTGCTTTTAATTCCTCAATTGGTTTTGTTTTAATACGCAGGGTTTCTGTGTTGCTCACCTCAACTTTTGCATTTCTTATCCTTGCTTTGTAAGCCCGTTTAGCGCAATTATCTCCGCAATACTGAGTAACGGTGGTTCGGGCTGTGAACTCATTGCCACAATGCTGGCAAATTCGTTGTATTTTAATATTTGAACTCATTTGGTAGCTTTTAATATCTTTAAATGTATTTAAGTTCAATTAAGCGCAAAATAAAAAGGGTGTTATCCCTAAAATTTGTACCTCAACTGTTCGAGGTACAGCAAAGGTACAAATAAATACAAAACAAACAAGTTATAAGACAAATCAAACGGATTTTGCTAAGCATTAAAAAAGCCTTATAAATAAGGCTTTCAATGTGTTTGCAATAGATTTTTAGATTGTTTGTTGTGTAGTGGTTACTTTCCGATACAAAAGCGAGAAAAAATATTTGTTAAAAGATCATCTGAAGAAATCTCACCAGTGATTTCACCGAGGTGATGTAAAGCTGTACGAATATCCATCGCGAGAAAATCGCCTGAAACATTGTTATTTAAACCATCCAACACTTTTATTAAAGCGACATTGGTATGTCGCAATGCCTCTACATGACGGGCATTGGTAACAATTGTTTCGGTTAAATTTACCGTACGGTTATCAAATAAATGAACCAGATGTTTTTTTAAACCTTCAATATTTATACGCTCTTTAGCGGAAATGAAAAGCATATCGGAAAATTTTTCAAATTCATGTTTTGTATATTCAACGTCTTCTTTATCAATTTTATTGGCAACCAATACCAATTGCGAATTATGCAAATGTGGTTTTATTTCTTCCACAATTAAATTTAATTCGGCCGAAGTTATTTCATGCGCATCAAATAAATAAACAGCGATGGCTGATAATTTTATTTGTTCAAATGTTTTTTCAACACCTATTGACTCAATAATATCATTGGTTTCGCGAATGCCTGCCGTGTCAATAAAACGGAAATTTACACCATCAATATTCATTTCATCTTCAATCACATCACGGGTAGTACCTGGTATTTCGGAAACAATTGCCCTGTCTTCTTCCAACAGCACATTCAGCAATGTCGATTTTCCCGCGTTGGGTTTCCCCACAATAACGACAGGAATACCATTTTTAATTACATTGCCTACTTCAAATGAATCAACCAGCCTTTGTATAATGCTTTGAATGGAGTTTACTAAATTCTTCAGATCATCCCGATTAGCAAACTCTACATCCTCTTCACTGAAATCAAGTTCCAGTTCAATAAGTGATGCAAAATCAATAAGGTTTTGACGCAACAATTTTATTTTGCTTGAAAAGCCGCCACGCATTTGCTGTATAGCTATTTGATGAGATGAAGAAGAGTTAGATGCTATCAGGTCGGATACAGCTTCGGCTTGCGACAGATCTATTTTACCGTTTAAAAAAGCACGCAAGGTAAATTCGCCATGATTTGCCATTCGTGCGCCATGATTAATAAATAGTTGAATAATTTGTTGTTGGATGAATGGTGAACCATGACAGGAAATTTCAACTATATTTTCACCGGTGTAGGAATTAGGTGTTTTAAAAATACTTACTAATACTTCATCAATAATAATATCTCCATTATGTATAACGCCAAAATGAATGGTATGAGAAGCTTCTTTGGTTAAATCTTTTTTTTTTAATTTTTTATCTGAAAAAACGCTGCAACAAATGTCGATCGCTTTAATACCCGAAAGTCGAATGGTCCCAATTGCGCCAATACCTTGTGGTGTGGCAAGTGCTACTATTGTATCAGTATGAAGTACTTTTATTGACAATGAGTTATAATTTATAAGTTATGCGTTAAGCTATTTTCAACTATAATAATACAAAAAAAATCAATCGATATAAGTCTGGGCCTCGCTTATTCATTAACTTATCCACAAAAGCAAAAAAGACTTTGCTTTACCGCCCCAAAACTTTACTTTAGCAAAAAATTTAGCAACTATAACAACTTATAACTTACTACCCCTATGAGCGTATTAGTAAACAAACAATCGAGAATAATTGTACAAGGGTTCACAGGTACAGAAGGTACCTTTCATGCCGGGCAAATGATCGAATATGGAAGTAACGTAGTTGGCGGTGTTACTCCCGGAAAAGGGGGTTCAACACATTTGGAGCGCCCTGTTTTCAATACCGTGAAAGAATCTGTTGATAAAGCTGCTGCAAACGTTTCTATTATTTTTGTTCCCCCGGCTTTTGCAGCTGATGCTATTATGGAAGCAGCTGAAGCGGGAATTAAAGTGATCATTTGTATCACTGAAGGCATTCCAGTTAAAGATATGATATTGGTTAAAGAATATTTAAAAGATAAAGATTGTCGACTGATTGGGCCAAATTGTCCGGGGGTTATTTCTCCGGAAGAAGCCAAAGTAGGTATTATGCCGGGCTTTGTATTCAAAAAAGGACATGTAGGAATTGTTTCCAAATCAGGAACATTAACCTATGAAGCATCTGACCAGACAGTAAAAGCAGGACTGGGGATCACTACCGCTATTGGTATTGGTGGCGATCCTATTATTGGAACTACTACAAAAGAGGCGGTTGAGCTTTTAATGAATGACCCTGAAACAAACGGTATCATTATGATCGGCGAGATCGGTGGTAACCTGGAAGCAGATGCTGCACGCTGGATAAAAGCAGATGGTAACCGTAAACCTGTTGTTGGCTTTATTGCAGGTGAAACTGCGCCAAAAGGCCGTACAATGGGACATGCCGGTGCTATTGTTGGTGGCGCTGAAGACACTGCTGAAGCAAAGAAAAAAATCATGCGTGAATGTGGAATTATTGTGGTTGATTCTCCTGCCGACATTGGTAAAGCTATGGCGATAGCATTAGCTGATCAAGCACACAAAGGCAGTCCGCATCATCATGCCAACAAAGTTGATTAATACACTCCCAACTATTTCTCCGAAAGGAAAAGAATAACATTTATTTTTTTATTATGATAAAAAAAATCACAGCGTCGGTCGTATTTTCTTTTTTCACCTATTTGCTTTTTTCACAGGATACTATCTATAAAACAGATGGTAGCAAAATAATTGCTAAGATTATAGAAGTAAATGCTACCTCTATAAAATATAAATTTGTTGACGGTAATGAAACCGTTATAGAAAATCCAAAAATCACAATTGCTCATATCTCTTATTCAAACGGTTTAAAGGAAATGTACAATACGTATACTTCTAGAAAAGAGGTTACTGCCCTTGATGAGAAACCTATACCTATTAATAAATCCCAAGAACAATTTTTAAAAAATATTTTTGCAATAAATGTTTTTGAGATGGCCTTTGTAAATTTTTCCTGTTCATATGAACGAATATTTGGTTCAGGAAAAATAGGGTTGAAACTACCTATTTCATTTGGAATGGGCGGAAAACAAAATGACAATCCATATCTTCCCAACAACAATGAGAATGCCACTTACTTAACTAACAAAATAATTGGGAGTGGCTTGGAATTCAACTATTACCCTATCGACCAAATGCGCCATACTTTTTATGTAGGTTTATCGGGAGTTATTGGAAGTTTCAATTATTATCAAAATGTGAATTCATTTTATAATAATCCAAATGGCTCATATTACACATATACCCCTAATGATAATATAAAACATACAGGTATGCATTACGCCGGTATGCTGCACATAGGTTGCTACTTTGGATTATCGAAAAATATTTTGCTTGGAGGTAAATTTGGAATAGGATATAAAAAAGAAGAAACTGTTTTTGTTGATTACACTCATCCAAAACTTCAGTTAGATATGAATTTAGCGTATAGATTTTAGTTTTAATACATAAATAAATTGTTAACCGCTACTTATTACCAAGGGCGGTTTTTATTTTTATAGCGGTTGAATTTATTTATCTTTGAGCCTATTAATTATGAAGACATTATGAAACTATTACAAGGGAAAGTTGCTTTGATCACAGGCGCTTCACGTGGCATTGGCCGCGGAATAGCATTAAAATTTGCCGAACATGGTGCAAATATTGCATTCACTTATTTATCATCAGTTGAAAAAGGGCAGGCATTGGAAAAAGAATTAGCAGCATTTGGTATAAAAGTTAAAGGTTATCGCTCAGACGCAGCTGATTTTAAATCCGCTGAAGAATTAGTGAATACAGTTGTTACAGATTTTGGAACAGTGGATATATTAGTTAATAACGCTGGAATTACCCGTGACACATTATTGATGCGAATGAGCGAACAGCAATGGGATGAAGTAATGAACGCGAATTTAAAATCTGTTTTCAATTTAACAAAAGCGGTACAAAAACCAATGCTGAAACAACGCAATGGTTCTATTATAAATATGAGTTCAGTAGTTGGTGTAAAAGGAAATGCCGGACAATCCAATTATGCAGCTTCAACAGCCGGGATCATTGGTTTTACAAAATCTATAGCGCTGGAATTAGGATCCCGTAATATTCGCAGTAATGCTATTGCGCCGGGGTTTATTGAAACTGAAATGACGGATGCACTTGATCCTAAAGTAGTGGAAGGATGGCACGAAAACATTCCATTGAAACGGGGAGGAACCGCTGATGACGTTGCCAACGCCACTCTATTTTTAGCATCAGATATGAGTGCTTACATTACCGGGCAAGTGATCAATGTGTGTGGTGGGATGTTAACATAGCTTGCATAGTTTATACCTCTTTCATACTTCGGCTGCGCTCATCATGACACTGCGCATGGTCACTCTGAGCGTAGACGAAAAGTGTGCGACGGATTTAAATAATTTCTAATTCTTTCATTTATATTGAATATAATTCTTGAGTACCCATTCTGGTTTATCCTCTTCTGTATTTTAGCAGGAACGATGTATTCATTTATTTTATACCGTAAGGATAAAAAATTTACTGAATCTTCTATCTGGCTGGTTCGCACAATGGCTGCATCCCGCTTTGCGATTATCACTCTAATTTCCTTCTTTTTGCTTTCTCCTTTATTAAAAATCGTTAATCGTACACTTGAAAAACCGGTGATTATTATTGCACAGGATAATTCCGAATCATTGGTAGTTGGCAAAGATTCTTCTTTTTATAAAAAAGAATACAAACAAAATTTACAAAAACTGATCAATAAATTAAACGATAAATATGAAGTACGAAGCTATTCGTTTGCTGACAATATCAAGGAATTAACTTCAACTGATTCATTAAAATTTAATGAAAAGCAAACCGATATTTCTACGTTGTTTAATGAAATTGAAACACGGTACTCCAATAGAAATGTAGGAGCGATTATTTTAGCAAGTGATGGTTTATTCAATAAAGGTTCCAACCCTATTTATACTTCTGATAAAATAAAAATACCCATTTACACAATCGCATTGGGTGATACGACAATAAAGAAAGATATTATTTTAGCGAAAGTGGAACACAACCGACTGGCTTATTTGGGAAATGAATTCCCAATGGAAATAATGATAGATGCCAAACAATTAAAAGGAAAAACTACTACACTTTCTATCAGCAAAAACAATTCAGTTTTATTTACACAAAACATTAATTTCAATTCCGACGCTTTTACAACAACCATTCCTGCAATTTTACAAGCTAATGAAGTTGGTTTGCAACATTACAAGGTAAAACTTTCAACACTGCCTGAAGAAACAAGTATTACCAATAATGTGCAGGATATTTTTATAGATGTGTTGGATGCGCGTCAGAAAATTTTAATTCTTGCCGATGCCCCACACCCTGATGTTGCCGCTATCAAAGAATCCATTGAAGCCAATCAAAATTATGAGGTTGACAGTTATACACTTGATAATTTTGATAAGCCTTTAAAAAAATACAACTTGGTTATTTTACATCAACTGCCAAGTCCTCGTTTTCCCTCATCAAAAATATTAACCGAATTAAATAATTCTAACATTCCTGTATGGGCCTTGTCGGGAGCAAATGCAGTACTTAAGGTTGATCTGTCAGTGGCTTCACAATCTCAAAAAACAAATGAATGTGAACCTGTATTGGATCAAAATTTTTCTTTGTTTACAATTAGTGATGAATTACGAAAGGGTATAAAAGATTTCCCTGCAGTGGCTTGTCCGTTTGGAACATATAAAGTTGAAAACAGCAGCAATATACTATTATATCAACGCATAGGGATTGTAGATACAAGAAATCCATTGATGCTTTTTAACACTGTTGGTGAAAACAAAGTAGCAGTATTTACAGGCGAAGGCATATGGCGTTGGCGCTTGCAGGATTTCGCCGTGCATGGCAATCATAAATTGTTTGACGAATTTATTTCTAAAACTGTTCAATATCTTTCTGTCAAAACAGATAAAAGTTTGTTTAGAGTAATTACCAAAAACAATTTTCTTGAAAATGAACCTATAGAGCTGGAAGCAGAGGTTTATAATGAGAGCTATGAATTAATAAATGAACCTGAAGTAAATATTTCTATCAGTAATGCTGATAATAAAAAATTCCTATTTACGTTCAGCAAAACCTCTAACGCGTATCGTTTAAATGCTGGAATGATGCCTGTAGGCGAATATAAATATGAAGCCAAAGTAAAAGTGGGAGGTAAACTCTATACTCAACATGGTGAATTTAGTATTAGCCCGCTACAAGTGGAATTGACCAATACTGTAGCTGATCATCAATTACTTTACAGTCTTGCAAAAAAACACGATGGCGAAATGGTATATCCAAATGAATTGGAAAAACTCACTCAAAAATTAAATACCCGTGAAGATATAAAATCAGTTTCTTACTCAGAGAAAAAATTAACTGATTTGATTAATCTTAAATGGATATTCTTTTTACTATTAGCCTTGTTAAGCTTTGAGTGGTTTATGCGTAAACGGAGCGGAGCGTATTAATTTCCACATTGGTTCTAACAAGAGCTCACGCACGTTTCTCGATACACTAGTGCCTCATTATTCGAAATGACCTCGTGCGCTGTCATTTCGAGTAGCGGAACAAAGTGAAGCGTATCAAGAAACGTGCGTGAGCAAAAGGAAACTTAAATGAAAAAAATTGTTACCATATTATTCCTTCTCTCATTCATCCTTTCTATAGCTGCACAGGACAATGAACACCGTGGTACTATTAAAGTGGAAAAAAAAGGGCAACTATTAAAAGTTGTTTTTGATAATGTAAATTATCGTTTGATCGGGATCGATCAATATGGAAATGCCTTAGATTCAGCTGTGGTAGCTTTCGAAATGTCTGTTACAATTAAAGGCATTGCTTACTCCGAAAAAACTGTTGGCCCTGTCCTATCCTATCAAATGCAGCAATTACTGGGCAAATGCGACAAAACCTCAAAATTATTTTTTGAAAATATAAAAGCAAAAGACAAAAATGGAACGGTAGTTAAGATGCCAAAATTTCAATATGTTTTGGGATATTCTAATGAAAATAATGAGTAAATTTTGCCTCTCCATACTTCCAAATTGCTTCGTTCCTTCGCAATAACAAGCGAATTAAGTTAGTACGTTCATTGCGAAGGAGGAACGACTAAAACCATCTCGTATAAATGAAGCAAAAATTATTTACTCAACAATTCCTTTACCAACGTAGAAATAATTTTACCATCCGCTTTGCCGGCTAATTGCTTAGTTGCAACTCCCATTACTTTTCCCATGTCTGCCGGTGAAGTTGCGCCGACAGATGCAATTATTTTTGCAACTTCCGCTTTTATATCTGCTTCGCTCATTTGCTTTGGCAAATACGCTTCAATAATCCCAGCCTGAAATAATTCCACATCTGCCAGGTCATTACGACTTTGTAATTTATATACATCCGCGGTTTCTTTGCGTTGCTTCACCATTTTTTGTAATGCCTTTAATTCGGTATCATCAGTATAACCTTCTGGTGAAGTCTTTAATAATAATATAGCTGATTTTACAGCGCGTAACGCTTCTAATTTCGCGGAATCTTTAGCTAACATAGCTGTTTTGATATCCGCATTTATTTTTTCTTCTAATGCCATATTTTGGAAATTAAATTTTAGGAATTCGATAAATATTAAAAACAAATATAAGAAAAACGGGTTACATCAATTTCTCTAATTCCTGTTTGTAATCATACTGCATGTCCTCATGTAATTTCGATAAAGTGGTTTTTATTTTTTCAACCTCACGATGGTATAAATTACTAAGCGCTGTACTTTTATCAATTGGAATTCTCTTTGTTCTTACTTTTGAACAGAAATAAATTTTTAACTCCAATTCCGTTTGTTTGAAATCAGAATATTTAATGTATTTATTTACAGCTCTTAAAATTTTACGCAAACTTTTTTTGATAAGATAAGTTGTATTTCTATTCATATTCTGAAAGCCTTCATCTATCACACTCTTCACACTTTCTACATACGCTTTTTCATCCTGTCCTTCAAAAAGTAAATACGAAAGATATTCTTTGTTATCTTTTTTATATTTTGCCAAACGCATACACAGCTCCACTATTCTTTTTGGAGGAAGTAAAGCCAATTCTTTTTGTATCTGAGAAATAGAAGCTGGTTTCATTAAGTTGGATTAACTATAAATTATAATATGCTCTCAAACCAACTGAATTCTGCATTTTCAACCTGGCATTTGGAACAATGCGAATGTTCTCATAAGTAGGATTGTAAACGAGCTGCACAGTGCATTTAGGATTCAAACTGATGTTCAACCCCATTCCTCCAAAAGCACCAAACCCCCAACCAATAGGTTTTTTAACAATGGTATTCGGATATCCCGCCGGGAAATAATTGCTCATCAAGTCTATGTATAAACCATTTATCAGAATTTCGTTTTTATCGAATTTAGCAAGCGTTACATTTAATCCGCCTTCAAGAAAAAAATTAAACGTTTCACTTTCGCCAAACAAATGCTGATATCCGGCTTGAAATAACAAACGTTGCTCACCACCTTTTATACCGAATGTCTGGATTCGGTTATTCACCTGTGTTGAATTTGCTTGTTGCGGAAGCAGGATAGTAAAATTTCCATTGATTGTTAATTTAACGGCATTCAGATTTAATAAAATAGCATTTTTTCTATCCGCGGTATAACGTCCCTGTAAACCCAATATAAAGGCAGGGGCATATCTCATATTAACCGGCATATTACTTTCGTCAAAAGTCCAGGTATGATAATCAACACCCAAGACCGCCGCAATTTGATCCGGCTGGGAATTATTATCATAACCGCCATATTGATGAATAATTTTGGTATTCATAAAACTGGTTTCAAAACTATTTCTATTGCCATCAAAATCAAAACCATAACCATCATAAGAGCTGGCAGTATATTTGTTAGCAAAATAAGCACCCACTAACATACCAACATGAAATCCTTTTTGGCTTCTATCATTTGATGGTTTATCACTTCCTTCATCTGTGGTTTCCTGTGCGATGCCATTGACAATGTTGATCATCAATAAAAAAATTGTAGCTATTTTAAAAATTTTGCTCATTTTATTTCTGTATAAATTATTGCTATAAATTATTACGAAGATAAATTTATTTTTTCTTAACCACTTATGCAGTAGAAGAATTTAAAAAAATCTGAACTATCTGCATTAGTTGGACTTATCCCGATTTAATGTTTGTGATTTTTTACATTTCTTAAAAACCTACAAACACTTATATCGTAAACATTTTTTTGAAATGTCTATTTAGGTTTTAATGGAACAAGCAGGTATTCTAATCCATTCATTTTTATTTCATAGATGGTTTGCAGCAACATACCCAATTTACCTGCCGGAAAGCCTTTCCGTTGAAACCACTCGAGAT
>JBBSPS010000022.1:0-31375 GCA_038258655.1 Bacteroidia bacterium | reverse complement strand
GTGGAGAATACCGGATTCGAACCGGTCGCCTCTTCACTGCCAGCGAAGCGCTCTAGCCAAATGAGCTAATTCCCCTTTCACCATCCGAAGCCTTAGCGAAGGATGGTCATCAAAAATATTAAGAACTTAATTAATTCATTATCAAAAAACGAAGCGCTAAAGTACCAATTAAACTGAATCAGCACTAAACTATTCTGTAAAAGCCAAGGTATTTATCACGTACTTTGTACAAAATCAAAACCGAACAAATATGAAAAAACAACTACTCAAGTTAATTACAGGAAGCTTTATACTGATGTATTCAATTTCTTTTGCCCAACCAGTACTCACAGCAACCGGCATAAATCCTATAATTGGAACAACTTTTTCTTACACTTCTACAAGTTTTTTTAATCAAGGAGCAGCAGGGGCAAGCCAAACATGGAATTTTGGTTCAATTACTGGTACGGCTGGCAACCCGTCTGTTTGTGTAGCACCTTCATCAACTCCTCAAGGAGCAAACTTCCCTAATGCTAACATATCCTTTAATAGTGGGGGAAGTGGTACTTATGCTTATCAAAAAACATCTTCATCAGCATATCAAAATTATGGCAATGTAACTTCTACAGGGGTGATAATGCCTTTCTCTAACCCAGAAGATTTATTACGCTTTCCTTTTACTTTTAACAATACCTATACTGATCCTTGGGCAGTTTCATTTGTAAATGGTGGGTATACATGGTACCGTACAGGCACAACAACGGTAACAGCAGATGGATATGGTACACTTATTATTCCCTCGGGAACAATTAATAATGTTACGCGAATACATTTTGTTCAGGTTTATCAGGATTCTGTAGATCTTGGAGGTTTTCCTTATATCATTACCTATAATAATGATGAGTATATGTGGTACGCAGATGGCACACATACTGCTATAGCGGCAAGTTATACACTTACAACAAGTGGAAGTAGCTCTTCCTCAGGAGGGTTTTATCTAACTAATACTGTTGGAGTTAATGATATAAACAAATTTATCAGTGCATATGATATATATCCAAACCCTGCATCAGATCAAATAAAATTGGATTTTACTTTGTCTCAGAATAAAAATGTAGAGGTTAGATTATTTAATTCTCTCGGGGAAAAGTTAGATGTATTTGAAAGGAAAAATGGAATACAAGGTTTAAATACAATCCAAATGGATATTTCTACTTTACCAAAAGGCATTTATTTTGCTCAAATCTTATTAGAAGGCAATATTGCCCAAACCAAAAGGTTTGTCGTTTCGAAATAAGTTATCTTGATTTTTGCGAAAGCCCCGTTTGTCTATTTGATAAACGGGGCTTTTCATTATATTTGCACTCTTTTTTATATATCATGAAATACACCGAATATAAATCCCTCGACCTTTCACTAACTGCAAAGGATATTCAAAAGGTTTGGGATGAAAATAAAATTTTTGAAAAGTCCATCACTTCACGTGAAGGGAAAACACCTTTTGTGTTTTATGAAGGTCCGCCAAGTGCCAATGGATTACCCGGTATTCACCATGTGATGGCTCGTGCCATCAAAGATATTTTTTGCCGGTTTAAAACTCAAAAAGGATTTCAGGTAAAACGTAAAGCAGGTTGGGATACGCATGGATTACCAATAGAATTAAGTGTTGAAAAGGCTTTAGGAATTACAAAGGAAGATATTGGTAAAAAAATTACTGTTGAACAATACAATATTGAATGCCGCAAGGACGTAATGAAATATACCGATGTATGGGAAGATGTAACCCGCAAAATGGGTTATTGGGTGGATATGAAAGATCCATACATTACTTACGACAATAGATATATTGAATCTGTTTGGTGGTTACTCAATAATTTATATTCCAAAGGTTCCATCTATAAAGGATTTACCATTCAGCCGTATTCACCTGCAGCAGGAACAGGCCTTTCTACACATGAATTAAATCAACCGGGTTGTTATAGAGATGTGAAGGATAGGACGGCGACGGTAATGTTTAAGGTTTCTAAAGGTCAAAACCAGACAGGTTTTAGAAACCTGTCTGGTTTAATAAACGGGGAAGATATTTATTTCCTTGCTTGGACAACAACCCCTTGGACATTACCATCAAATACTGCTTTGGCTGTTGGAAAAAATATTGATTATGTTTTGGTTAAAACATTAAATCCATTTACACATCAGTTTGTGAATGTTATTCTTGCAAAAGATTTATTTAAAAAGTTTTTTGATGCTGAACTAACAACTTCTGATGATTTAAAGGTTGGTAGTTATAAATCTATTAAAAGAAGTCTCTCATCAATAAATGATGGTTCTGTTGAAAAAGAACTAATTGAAGAACCTTCAACCCATGTTAAAATAGAAGGCGAAGATTTAAAGCGAATTTTAAAAGGAGTTTTACTTTCAACATGGAAAATACTTGCCGAATTCAAAGGCTCCGATCTCGAAGGAATAAAATACGAACAACTTCTTGATTTTGCATTGCCTTATGAAAATCCTGAAAATGCATTTAGAGTTATTCTTGGAGATTTTGTAACAACATCGGATGGAACCGGCATCGTTCACATTGCTCCAACATTTGGCGCTGACGATTTTAATGTGGCAAAAGCAGCAAAACCGGCTATTCCACCCATGCTTGTTTTGAATGAAAATAAAAAACCTGTTCCATTGGTTGATCTTCGTGGACGTTTTTTAGATATTGTAAAAGATGGCGTTTTCTTATACGGCAATGAATATGTGAAAGAAGCCTATTTGACTGATGCGGAAAAGGAAAATGAATTTCATTTTCAGAAAAAAATATTAGAAGACAATGGAAAGATAAAAGATCTGAAAGCCTATTTAAGTGTTGATGAACGTATCGTTTTAAAATTACAGGAAGAAGGAAAACTTTTCAAAAAAGAAACCTACGAACATAGTTATCCGCATTGCTGGAGAACAGATAAACCAGTATTGTATTATCCATTGGATTCATGGTTCATCAAAACTACCGCTTACAAAGAGCGCATGATCGCGCTAAATAAAACTATTAACTGGAAGCCTGAATCGACCGGTACAGGTCGTTTTGGCAACTGGTTAGAAAATTTAAACGACTGGAATTTATCTCGTTCACGTTTTTGGGGTATTCCAATTCCTATCTGGACTAGTGAAGATAAATCTGAACAAATTTGTATCGGTTCGGTTGAACAACTGAAAAAAGAAATTGAAAATGCTGTTGCTAAAAATGCAATGAAAGAAAATCCTCTTACCAAATTTAAAGCAGGAGATAACAGCACAGAAAATTATAATACCTTCGATCTACATAAACCTTATACAGATTCTATTTTCCTGGAACGCAATGGTAAAAAGCTTTTCCGTGAACCCGACCTTATCGATGTTTGGTTTGATTCAGGCGCGATGCCTTATGCACAATTGCATTATCCTTTTGAGAACAAGGAATTGATTGATGAAGGGGCTTATTATCCTGCTGATTTTATTGCCGAAGGTGTTGATCAAACACGTGGTTGGTTCTTTACGCTTCATGCGATCGGTACCATGTGTTTTGATTCTGTTGCTTTTAAAAATGTGGTGAGCAATGGTTTGGTATTGGATAAGAACGGACAAAAAATGAGTAAACGGTTGGGTAATGCTATTGATCCGTTTGAAACAATTGAAAAATATGGTCCAGATGCAACACGGTGGTACATGATCACCAATGCAGCTCCATGGGATAATTTAAAATTTGACATCGAAGGAATTGCCGAAGTGCAACGCAAATTTTTTGGCACACTTCATAACATTTATTCTTTCTTTACATTGTACGCTAACATTGATGAATTCAAGTATTCAGAAGCAGAAATCCCAATGCTCGATCGTCCGGAAATTGACCGATGGATATTATCTGAATTAAATACATTGATCAAAAAAGTAGATGAAACGTATTCAGATTATGAGCCGCACCGTGCCGGACGATACATTGAAGATTTTGTAGGTGAACATTTAAGTAATTGGTATGTACGCTTGTGCAGAAGACGTTTCTGGAAAGGTGATTACACGCAAGATAAAATAGCGGCATACCAAACGTTGTATCGTTGTTTGGAAGTTATAGCACAACTTTCAGCGCCAATTGCGCCATTCTTTATGGATAGATTGTATGCTGATTTAAATTCAGTAACCAAACGTGATAAAGTAGAATCAGTGCATTTAAGCGATTTTCCTGTTTCAGATACTTTCCTAATTGATAAGGACCTGGAAGAACGCATGGAGTTGGCTCAAAAGATTTCTTCTATGGTTCTATCCATCCGTAAAAAAGAAAATATACGCGTTCGCCAGCCGTTGAACAGAATTCAGATTCCGGTGTTGGATGACAGTTACAAAAAGAAGATAGAGGCTGTGAAAGATCTGATATTATCGGAAGTGAACGTAAAGTCAATAGATTTCGTAGATGAATCCACCACAACAATTACCAAAAACCTTAAATTGAACTTTAAAACACTTGGTAAGAAATGCGGTAAAAATATGAAAGCTGTTCAAACATTCGCGAATGAGAATGCTCAGGCAATTATTTCGGGTATTGAAAAAACAGGGGAATTTGAGCTAAAAATCGATTCCGATACAATCTTATTGGAAAATGAAGATGTAGATATCATTCCGGTGGATATTCCAGGGTGGAAAGTAGCAAATGCAGGCCAGTTAACGGTTGCATTGGACATAACACTTACATCCGAATTAAAAGAAGAAGGAATTGCCCGTGAGCTGGTAAATCGCATCCAAAACCTCCGCAAGGACAGTAATTTGGACGTTACAGACCGGATTAATGTTAAAATTCAGAGAAATTCTGCTATAAATTCGGCCATCAATAATAATTTGGACTATATTTGCGCGGAAATTTTGGCTTCCTCCCTGCAACTTGTTGATACAATGGAGGCTACTAAAGGTTCCGAAATTGAATTGGACGAAGAAATAAAGACCTTGATTTCAATTACTAAACTAAACTAACACTAATTACAATGGCTAAAAAAACGCAAAAAGGAAAATCGGCTAAGAAGGCTGCAAAACCTGCAAAAAAAGCGGCAAATAAGCCCGTTAAAAAAGCGGTAGCAAAAAAACCGGCTCCGAAAAAAGCTGTAAAATCTGCTAAAAAGAAAGTGGTTGCTAAGAAAGTAGTTAAAAAAATAGCAAAAAAAACAGCCCCTAAAAAAGCAAGTAAACCTGCAAAAAATAAAATAATCGCTAAAAAGGTGATTGCTAAAAAACCAGTTTCGAAAAAAGCTGTTAAGAAAGCAACCGCTAAAAAAGCTGTTAAAAAAGTTGCAGCTAAAAAGAAAGTAATTGCTAAAAAAGTGGCTAAACCTGCTAAAAAAATAATCGCTAAAAAAGCGGAGAAGCCAGCAAAGAAAATAATTGCTCCTGTTGTTAAAGAAAAAGCAAAACAAGCGGTGCCTGTTAAACCTGTTGTAGAAACTAAAAAGACAGCAGTACCCGTTGCCGCTAAGAAGAAAGAATCATATGTAGACCTGGATGATGATGGAAAAAGAACATCAAGCGATTTGCCAATGGTTGTGGAATATAAAACACCGTCTATCCGCAGACCGATGGGGCCAGCTCCGAAACCACACATCAATACCGATAAAAGAACACGTTATTCTGATGCTGAATTAAAAGAATTCAAATTATTGATCCTTAAAAAACTTGAAGAAGCTCAGAAAGATTATGAATTATTGAAGAGTACACTTTCTCATAAAGATGATCATGGTACGGATGATACTTCTCCAACATTCAAATTATTGGAAGATGGATCAGATGTATTATCCAAAGAAGAAACTTCGCACTTGGCCGGACGTCAGGAGAAGTTTATTCAAAACTTGCAAAATGCGCTTATCCGTATTGAAAATAAAACCTACGGAATTTGTCGCGTTACAGGTAAATTGATCTCTAAAGAGCGCTTAAAGAGTGTACCGCATGCTACATTGGCTATTGAAGCTAAGTTGGAGCAAAACGCATAATTGATTTTTTATTTTTGAAAAAGCCGTTCTGAAAAGAGCGGCTTTTTTTATGTGCGTCAGGCATGTTCGTTAACTATAGGGTGCGAGTCCAAACAAGAGTTGCAGTACTTATGTTTAGCAGAGGGCAAAGGGGGGCTTTGTGAGAAGAAATCTGAAGAAAGCCTAATGCAAACGTTCGGGCTTACGAACAGAAATCGCATATGAGGTGTAATTACATGGATGATGATGTTGCATAAGAAACAAAAGTCCGATACTGCACAATAATTTAGCTCCTCTTATGACCAGCGCCTTTTTTATTCCGATTTAAATATTTTAACAGCGATAGTACTTCCCATTCCTGTCAATTGAAGAAAATACATTCCTGATTTTAATTCAGTAAGATTGATAATTTCAGTAGTTGTTCCAATTTGATTTTGAGAAACATGCTTACTAATTACCCTTTGTCCAAGGGAATTGTAGATTATTACATCATACACTCCGACATTTGCTACAGTATAAATTAATTTAATAAAATCTTTCGAAGGGTTTGGAGAAACTGAAATATTGCTAAAAATTGGCGGTTCATTTATCCCCACAGGAGTACAGCCATTTAAATCATACTGTCTTAAAAATCTCCAAATTTCAGCGCTTGAATTTATATCCATATTTCCCCACGAACCTGGCCATTCATGTCCTCCACCTAATACCTTGTAATGCTTTACGGAAGAACAACGGTTTCCATTTAAATATGCGTAAAGCTCCACGGTAGAACCATCAGTTGTATTAAGGTTGGGAAGTGAAGTAATTATTGGATTTATATTCGTTTGATTATAATTTACCCAATAAGCCAACGTTGTGGCAATTGGCTTTGAGTAACTCATACCATTATATAAAATAGTGTTATCAGTTGTTCCATGTATTTGTATTATGGGTACAGGTCGTTTAGGATTGCAATTGTTATAAGTTTCAGGAGTCATGGAGCCAGATACTGAACCTATGGCGGCTATTCTGTTTCCAAGTTGACAAGCTAGTTCAAAACTGAAAAATCCCCCGTTGGAAAACCCGGTACTATATACCTTTGATAAATTAATGTTGTAATGGGAAGCAATTGTATCAATCATTGCATTTGTAAATCCAATGTCATCGGCTGTACTGCCGTTTGTCCATCCTCCAACATTCCAATGCGTATTTCCATTAAATAATGTTCCTTGAGGATGAACAAGAATAAACCCTGCTGTGTCAGCCACAGGTCTGAAATCGCATAAAGTCATTTGCTGCGATGCCGACATAGTATATCCATGAAAATTGAATACTAACGGAACAGGTTTGATTCCATTATAGATTGCGGGTATGTAAATAATATACGATCTGGTTACCGAATTGTGAACAAAGGTTTTTGTAATTGTTTGTTGGGATTTAGCTGTCAGCCCCACAATCAAAAATGATATTAGAAATATGTTTGTTTTCATTTTTTAAGTATTTATTCTTTGGTTTCTTTAGACATTATAATTTATTGCCCTTACTCCAAGGGCGAATTACTTGCACAAAACTGTATTAGCCGATAAACTGAATTAAATGTACTAAACTTTATGGCAAATTTTTTAAAAAATAAATTTATTTGTGCAATCTTAATTAAACTTCATTTTCTCTAATTTCAGAAAAGCATTTTTTTCAATTTCAGCTATTTGAAGTAGCAAGTCGGCGCATACATCAAAATCTTTTTGTTCATTATTAATTCGCCCTTTAAAAATTCTTCCCATTTGCACAGCACTGGCACGCCAAAGGTCCCCGGCTTTAGTAAAATCTTCTGATACTTCCAATAATTTCGGTTCATTCAGGTAACGGCTGGCTTCTTCTAAAAAAGCGGCATATAAAAATCTGAAACCACCACCACCGGTTCCTATCTCTTCCTGCATCCTTACAATTTGTCCGATGTATAACCCTGCTTTGCGAGGGCCAAGTTTATCGCGCCATTTGCATATTTGTTTTGAAGTGTATTTAATTCCGGCAACACCTCCTATGCTTCCCGGTATATGAAGCATATCCCTGGCACTTCTTTTAATTCCTTTTACAATTCCTTTTTTGATCATTTCAATCGTAACGGTCCCCACTTTTTCCGGGAAATAAACATGTCCTTTAGGAGCAAGGGGCCCTTTGGCAAAACGTACTTTCAGCATATCTGCTTCGGAAATGGTAGTGGTCGTTTCCATCACGGGATCACTGATTAAATAATTTCCATTTTCTTTTCCGAATACAATAAGGTTATGTGCATTAAAATGAAAACGATATTCTGGCGGGAAATAAGGCAAATTAAATACACCAACTTGGCAACCTACAGGAACTCCTTCTTTCACTTTTTGATCCAAATAGGCTTGTGCTTCAAGTTCATTGCTGAATTTTTTTCTTGATACTTTTACGCCCATCGCTTTGCATGCGCGTTTGAAAATAGCGCCGGGCATTGTTCGGTATGTAATTGCTGGGCCATTGCTGATCGTTATAAAAGGTATGTGCAGATAAAATATTCCAGAACCGATACCAAATGCTAAAGGCTCGTTCATAAAATCCAACCCGTGGTATCTTAATAAGCTCGTGGCAACTCCATTTTCGCAATGTGCTGTTTGTATGTGTTTGAATTTTTTTTCCATGTTATTATTTTACCTTGTCCACTCTCTTTAAAAAGGAGAGGGGATAAATCCTTCTCCTTCTTCCAAGGAGAAGGATTTAGGATGAGGTTCCTTTAAATTTTTTCAACTCCTCCAAACTTATATCAAATGCTTTTGCATAAATCGTTAATTTTTTATCACTTAATGATTGAAATATAGTTGGTTTTAAATGCCGTTTTATTGTCATCTTCCAAAAGCCTGTATATCCTGAAAGTACTTGTAGATCCATTAATTTAAGTTCCATAAAATAATAGATGGGACTTTTCTCATTATTCTTTACAGCAATGAGCGCTTCTTCCACTCGTTGTTTTATATCATCCCAGGCATTGTCCAGCGCGTCTTTTTTAACATCCCAGCCGGTACTAAGATCAGTTGTATAATTTCCTTCCGCATTTTTTACGTAACATAATTCACGTGTTACTTTTTCTAATGCGGATTTATCTTGAGGAAGATCTTCTTTTTTCATTACGGATACCGAATTTATACGAATTTACGAATCTGTATATAATAGAATGCTGATGCCACTGATTTTTATGGTTTATACAAGTTTTTTTATTTTATTGCCTACTATTTTATTGTTCTTTTCCAACTCATGAGTTCTGTTTCTATATTTGAAATCCATCTTTCATAAGCATCATCTACATCTATCAAAGCATCGGGTTCTGATCTGACAGTTAGCAACAATGCTTCTTCTGCCGATAAGTTACAGAATATTCGGCAGGCAAGTTCAACATCCGGTGTAAGTGTGTTTGCCTGAATCCTTGATCTGGAAACTAATACAGCACTTATAGCCAATTGTATATGATGTTTACCTGCGAATGATAAAAGTGATCTCAATTGCATCTCATCACATCCACCAACATAGGCACATGCAACACCAATACCTCTCCAAAGTGCAGAATGACGGATAATAGAAAAAGTTTTAATTGTTTCTGTAATTTTACCTACTTCACCTTTAAGTATATACCAAAGGCTTCGCCCTACCCCTTGATCATAAGCTTCAAGCAAATATCCATGAAATATTTCCGGAAATTTTTTATTTTTTATTGTTTGTCGTTGTTTAAAAATACCATCGTAATAACCGCACCCATCCAAAACACAATAACGCATCAAGGGGCTTAGTGTTTCAAAAAAAGGTAAAACAGTATGGCCTTGATGTGCAATTGCCCATCCAAGCCCGGCATATATTTGTGATGTATGATTTACTCCACCATGTTCTGAGAAAGAATTCCATAAATTCAACGTATCGCCTTTTGTGAGATCTTTCAGTGCGATTGCCATGGAGGCACCTTCATAAGCAATAGAGCGAAATTCAGGATCAGTATTTTCCAAATATGGAATCAAAATAGAAAGATCATTTTGTTCAGTGCAAAAATCTTTCGAAGTCTGAAAAATAGTTTTGATCTTTTCTATCTGAAGAGAAATTTCTTTTTTACTATTCATTATACGGTTTCCTTTTTATTATAAAACCACATCGCTTCCACATCCTTTGTAATTGAAGCATCCGGAGCCAATGCTTTATCACTTGTTGTATCTACTTTTTCAGTAAGACTTATTGTATACGGATTTACTTTCATATCAAATGAAGTTCCATTCACCTGGTTACTTACGTGACGGAAAATTTCCGCAGCAATTTGTTCCAGCATTTTCATGTTGATCGCAATTTGCCCCAGCAATTTTTTTGGAGTATGTTGAACTTCTATTCCTTGTTGGAATTGCCGCATATACATTAGGTCAAAAGGATCGATGTAGCGATTTGAAAATGTTTCATTTTCATGCGGCAGCCACTGAAGAAACAATTCTTGCATAATTTTATTAAGCTCCTGAAACTTAGTTCCAATGCCATTTTTAGAAATAAATAATTCTCTTAATATTTTAAGATCGGTATATCCTTTATTTGTAAATAGTACGCAGGGTACGGACCAGTAAATTGCCCAATCCCAAAATATTTTTATCACCATGATCTGAGTGTTTCCCATCAATTTGTATTTATCCTGATAGAGTGGGAGCCAGCTATCGAACCACGACAAATGCATTTTTTCATACACTTCGGTACGCAATGCAATGTCTTCTCCATTCTTATCTCGTAGGATCAAATCGGATAACCATGTATTGTTCAATGAAATAAAATCGCTGCCTGGCGAATAAAAAGGATCCAGGAAAGCGCCTGATTCGCCAGTACAAGCCCAGCGTTCAGTAGAATACATTCTGCCGCTATTGTGCGCAAAATGTTTTAATATTCTAAAATCCATCAGCTCTTCTTTGGGTGGACAAACTTTTGTAGCAGCAAGCGGTTCATGTTTTTGTATCCATTGCACCGCTTTTTCATATGTATTAATTGTATTGAACGGATGTATGTCTTCATCGGCAACAATACCAATGCTGGTATTTTGTGAACCCAATGGAATAACCCATAACCAATATCCTTTATCCATAAAATGAACAGTACTTAAGTAACGAAGTTTAGGAGCAAGAAAATTTTTCCATTTGTCATCATTACTCCAATCATCAATATCTATGACGCCTTTTACGCGATACCAAACAGCATTTACATTGTGAGGAGCTTCTTTTTCGAATTTTAATTTTCGTTTTAATAAACTAAATCTGCTCGTAGCATCAACGATCCATCTGGCTTTTAATATTTTTTCTTCATTGTCATGATTGAAAATTACTTCATGCCCTTCAGTAGAAAAATTTACATCTTTCACTCTCGCTCCCAACATGAATTCTGTTCCTAATTCTTTGGTATGTTTTTCCAAATAATTTTCAAACGTTCCTCTGTCGAGCTGATGACTTGGAGTAGGCAGTTTTAAACGCGGGCCTAATTCCACGCGGTTGGAAATATCCTCTTTATTATTTGATTTAAAGAAAAAACGCAAGCCATGTTTAGGTAATTCAAATTCTTCTAAATAATTTTTCAACCCAAGTACTTCACGAAAGTAATGCGTAGCCAGCTCAACCGTAGACTCGCCTACTTTATGTGCTGCAGTAGGAGCGATCGTATCCCTGTATTCCATTATTAATATGGAAATATCAGGATTGTTCTTTTTTAATTGTATGGAGAGTGTTAGTCCTGCAAGTCCGCCCCCCGCAATGATCACATCGTATTGTTTTTGCATAAATGTTTTTCTTTAAAAAATCTTAAAAAGATCAATTACGTAAATTTAACAAGATTATCTATCGGTTTAATACTTATTTTTGCATTCTCAAAAATTAATATATGTATACAGATTTAGAAGTTAAGCGATCAAAAATTCCAAAAGCAGGAAAAGGATTATTCACAAAACGTGATATTAAAAAAGGCGAACGTATTGTGGAATATCTTGGCGAAATAATTACTGATAAGGAATGTAACAAGCGTGCAGAAAATGATCAATACGGTTATGTGTTTTACATTAATAAGCAAAAATGTATTGATGCTCACCATGATACGGAAGCATTGGCTCGCTATGCAAATGATGCAAAAGGCTTGATAAAAATAAAAGGTATCAATAATAATTCTTCTTACGAAGTTTGGAAAAATCGTGGATGGATTACTGCTGAAAAAAATATAAAAGCAGGTAGCGAAATTTTTGTATCCTATGGTGCTGAATATTGGAGGGATATCCGATACAATATAAGATTAGAAGAAGAAAAAAAACAAAGAGGGTTGAAAAGAAAAAAGAGTTAATCGATTATTGATACACTTCTTTTTTACTTGCTTTTAATGTATTCATCAAAAGTGAGGCAATGGTCATAGGGCCCACACCGCCCGGTACGGGTGTTATGAATGAAGCTTTCGGCGCTACTTGGTCATAATTAACATCACCCAATAATTTATATCCGCTTTTTGTTTTGTTGGATGCAACACGGGTTATACCAACATCAATTACCACCACTCCGTCTTTTACCATATCAGCAGTTAAAAATTCTGCCTTGCCCAGCGCTACAATTAAGATATCTGCTTTTTGTGTGAATTCTTTTAAATTATGTGTGCGGCTGTGGCAAAGTGTTACCGTACAGTTTCCAGGGTTTGTATTGCGGGCCATTAAAATACTCATGGGCGAACCTACAATATTGCTGCGTCCAACAACTACGCAATGTTTACCTTCTGTTGGTATTTGATATCGTTCCAATAATTGAACGATACCAAAAGGTGTTGCCGGTAAATAGGTGGGTAAATTCAAAGCCATACGTCCAACATTCTGAGCATGAAATCCATCTACATCTTTTCTGGGATCGATCGCTTCAATAATTTTTTGTTGATTGATATGTTTGGGAAGTGGTGACTGGACAATGTATCCATCAATATCGGCATTACCGTTTAATTCATTTACTTTTGCAATAAGTTGCTGTTCACTGATAGTTGAAGGCAAACGAATCAATGTAGATTGGAACCCAACGCGTTCACACGCTTTTACTTTAGCAGCTACATACGTTTCACTGGCGCCATCGGTACCTACCAAAACAGCGGCTAAATGTGGTCTTTTGCCACCTTGCTCCACAATTGCCTGAACCTCGATAGTGATCTCATTTTGGAGATAAGCAGAAATTTTTTTACCATCAATTATTGTAGGCATCAGTGAATTGTGATTAGTAAATAAGGTAACATAAATTTATAATTTATAACTTTTTATCGCCCCGGCATATTTTTCATCTGTGACATTTGTGCCATCATCTTTCCCATTTGATCTTTGTTACCCATCATCTTCATCATTTTACGCATATCGTCAAATTGTTTGATGAGTCGGTTTACTTCCTGCACACTTGTCCCACTTCCTTTCGCGATACGATCTCTGCGTTTACCATTTAGAACATCCGGAGTTTCACGTTCTTGCGGGGTCATAGAATGAATAATGGCTTCAATACTTTTAAATGCGTTATCATCAATATCTACACCTTTCATTGCTTTGCTAACACCCGGTATCATCCCTACAAGGTCCTTGATGTTCCCCATTTTTTTTATCTGTTGAAGCTGTGCTAAAAAATCGGTAAACGTAAATTGATTTTTAGCGATCTTTTTTTGAAGTTTTCTTGATGCTTCTTCATCGTACTGTTCTTGTGCCCGTTCCACAAGCGTTACAACGTCACCCATCCCAAGGATACGATCAGCCATACGGCTTGGATGGAACACATCAATGGCATCCATTTTTTCGCCGGTTCCAACAAATTTAATTGGTTTGTTTACAATTGATTTTATAGAAAGTGCGGCACCACCACGTGTATCACCGTCTAATTTTGTAAGTACAACTCCATCAAAATCCAAACGATCATTAAATGTTTTGGCTGTATTTACCGCATCCTGACCCGTCATTGCATCCACCACAAATAATATTTCATCGGGATCAATCGCTTTTTTAACAGCAGCGATCTCGTTCATCATTTGTTCATCTATCGCTAAGCGGCCCGCAGTATCTATAATTACAACGGTATTGCCATTGTCGCGTGCATGTTGAATTCCTTTTTTAGCGATAGAAACAGCATCTTTATTTTCTCTGTCAGAAAAAACATCAACACCAATTTGTTCACCTAACACATGCAATTGATCAATAGCGGCAGGACGATAAATATCACAGGCAACTAATAAAGGTTTTTTACCGCGTTTGTTTTTTAAATGATTAGCAAGTTTTCCTGAAAAGGTAGTTTTACCCGAACCTTGCAAACCGCTCATTAATATAATGGTTGGACTGCCCGTCAATTTAATATCTGTACTTACATCACCCATTAAAGCGGTAAGCTCATCATGGGTAATTTTGGTCATTAATTGTCCGGGAGAAATGGACGTGAGTACATTTTGGCCTAACGCTTTTTCTTTTACATTATCTGTAAATTGTTTTGCAACTTTATAATTAACATCGGCATCTAATAAGGCTTTACGAATTTCCTTAACCGTTTCGGATACGTTTATTTCAGTAATTTTTCCTTGTCCTTTTAATACCTTAAAGGCACGATCCAGCTTATCACTTAAATTATCAAACATAGTATTGTAATTATTTTAGAGATGCGAATTTAATAATTTTAGAGGAGATTTAAAAGAGTTGAAGAGTTATAAAAACGAAAAATCTGTGCATAACGTACACAGGTTCGTAAATTGTACAGATTCGTTATCCGTATCTATTTTTTTCTACATTTCAGTAAGGACTGACTTACACCGATCTGGTCGATCTGTTCAACAACCTCAAAATTAGCGGCATTTACGCATTTTAAAAACACTTCGGAATGATACATTTGGCTGTTGCCATTAGCGATGGTTGTGAAATATAATGAGGTTTGTTGCAGTGAAAAAGCTGCGGCTTCAAATCGTTGACGATCCCAAAAGGGTTCCAAGATAAAAACAAATCCATCTTCATTAATGGCTTCGTGACAACGACTAAGAATGGAAATAATTTCTTTTTCAGAAAAACAATCCAAAAATTGACTCATCCAAATAGCATCATATCCTTTCGGAAATTTTTGTGATTCATCTAAAATATTGATGCCATGAAATGAAATACGATCCGTTAATCCATGTTTCGCAATATTTTCTTTTGCCATCGTTACTTGTCCCGGTAGGTCAACAATGGTAATATTTACATCGGTATTATGTTTTGCACATTGTATGGACCATTTGCCTGTGTTACCACCAATGTCCAATAATTTTTTTGGTTTGTTTTTAAATACAAGTGGTAATACAATAGGGAAGGCGTCATCAGAATAATAATGGTCAAAACCAAACCACGATTTTTGAACAAAATCGGGCAATTGAGCGAGTGCTTCATAAACAGTTTTCCATTTACCGAAAACTTTTAATCCTTCCGGTTTTTCATTTTTAATGGATTCATCCAGATGAAATAATCCTTTATAACATACATCATGTACAAAGTCCATGTTTACACGTGTCATGTGATCATTTAAAATAAAATACCCGGTTTTTGTGAGTGTATATTTTTTATTATTCTCTAATACAATTCCAATTCCGAGGCCCGATTCAAGTAATACGCGCACACCATAATGAGGCAGTTTTACTTTTTCAACTATTTCTTCTAATGTTAAACCGTTTTTTCCGGTATCCTGTATGGTTTGTAAAATACCACTTTCGCGCATTACACGTGTTGCTTGAAACACCATTGGGGCATGGGCGATCCATTGTGCATATTCAATTGCTTGTAAAGCGGTTTTATTTTCTTTCTTAAAAAAATTCATACGTGTCTTTCAAATTTTGTCAAAGATAGGTTTTGAATTTTAATTAGGAACTGAAAAAGAAGATTTAGGGTGGAAACTATAAAATATGGAACAAATTATTAATACCGATGGTACGTTCCACAGTAAAACCTTCTGCGTATTCAAAGCCGGGTTCACGTCCGTAAACGCGCATTTTTGCTTTTACAAGTTCAAGAAAATTTTTTGATGAGATGGGGGATTCCGGTTCTTTAGAATTGGGATCGTAGAATTGGGATTTAAATGCCTGTATCGCTTCCATTTTTTTATCAATGAAGGCTGTTACATCTACTACAAAATCTGCTTTCAATTGTTTGTCTTGTATATAATGATATACTGCTTTTGGACGATATGCTTGTTGTTTGAGGCCATTAAGTTCAGTTTCTATTTTTCTTAAGCCACTGTAAAAACAACCTTCAGAAACTAATTTGGCAGCTCGCCCGTGATCAGGATGACGGTCGGAAACAGCATTGCATAAAACGATCTCGGGTTGATATTCACGAATTTTTTTGATGATTTGTAATTGATGGTCTTTATCATTTACAAAAAAACCATCCGCCATTTTTAAGTTGTCGCGAACACTTACGCCAATTATTTTCGCTGCATCTGCGGCTTCCTTCAAACGTAATTCAGCACTGCCACGCGTTCCTAATTCACCTTGGGTAAGATCTAAAATGCCACATTTTTTGCCCAATGCAATATGTTTTAATAATGTTCCTGAACACGAAAGTTCAACATCATCCGGATGTGCGCCAATAGCTAATATGTCAAGTTTCATAAATTCTAATATCTAAAATCTAACAACCAAAATCTATTTTCCATTGACCCAATTCACAATTTTATCGCCCGTAGGTTTATCATTCGAATAAACAACATCCACCAAATTTCCTTTTTCATCTATTAAGTACTTTTGAAAATTCCATTTAACCGACGAATTCATTTTGCCATTCAAAGCCTTTTCTGTAAGCCATTTGTAAACAGCATCTTTGTCATCGCCTTTTACTGATATTTTTTCCATCATTTGGAAACTTACACCATAATTTTTTGTACAAAATTCTTTTATCTCTGTATTTGTGCCCGGTTCCTGGTGCCCGAAATTATCGGCAGGAAAACCGATGATCACAAAATTTTTATCCTTATATGTTTTATACAATTTTTCTAGGTCTTCATATTGTGGCGTAAATCCGCACTTTGAGGCCGTATTCACAACCAATACTTTTTTGTCTTTCAGGTCAGCGAAAGAAAAATCTTTACCATCAATTGTTTTGGATTTTAGATCATAAAAAGATGTCTGTGCTTTTGTAAATAGACTTATCATTAGAGTTAGAGTAAAAAATAATGTTGAGATCTTTGTTTTCATGTTATTTTATAGATTAGATAGCGCAACAAATGTACGAAAACTATATGTTAACTATTTGTATCTGAGCAAAATGATGAAAGGTTTTTTAAGTTTGATAAAATGGTGCAGACTATAAAGTACCAGCTTAAAAGGGATATTTGTCGTACACCCGTTTTAAATACAAATGAAACTATATCTTTGTTTAGTAAAATGTTGATCAATCAAATAAAATATCTGGTAGCAAAGGAATTAAAACTTGAGATGCGTAATAAATACGCATTGGGGGGTATTTTATTGTATGTTGTTTCTACCGTATTTGTAAGTTATTTATCTTTTAAAAAAATTATTGACCCTGCCACGTGGAATGCCTTATTCTGGATAATTCTATTGTTCGCATCTATTAATGCTATCGCCAAGAGTTTTATTAATGAGACACGTGGAAGGCTTTTGTATTTGTATACGTTGGCAAGTCCGCAAGCGGTGATACTTTCTAAAATTATTTACAATTCTTTTTTACTTATTATATTATCAGGTTTATGTTTATTGGTTTATACCTTATTCATAGGAAATATTATCCAAGATGTACCTCTTTTTTTGACCACTCTTTTATTCGGTAGTTTTGGTTTTTCGTCATTGCTTACTCTTGTTTCCGCTATTGCTTCTAAAACAAATAATAATTTTACATTGATGGCTATTTTGAGCTTCCCGATAATGATGCCTTTATTGATGCTGCTTATCAAACTTTCGAAAAATGCTATTGATGGATTGGAGCATTGGGACTGGAATTCCATGCTTGTTTTGATGTTTTTAAATGTAATAATTATCGCACTTTCTTATCTATTATTTCGTTACCTTTGGCGGGATTAAGAAGACAAATTTCCTAATAACTAAAGACATCTCCCTCTCCTTCAGGAGAGGGTTGGGGTGAGGCAAAAAATGAAAAAAAATTGGTGGAAAATAATCGCAGCAGTATTTGTGTTATATACCATTATTGCAGGATTTCTTTTTAAAGTCCCCGCTCAACCCATCCTTCATGAAAGCATTCGCAATCTTTATTTTCATGTGCCGATGTGGTTTGCGATGATGACCATACTTTTTGTATCTGTTTGGCACAGCATAAAATACCTCAGTAAATCAAATATAGAAAGCGATATTGTTGCAACGCAGGCGGCACACACAGGAATGTTATTAGGTGCATTAGGGTTAATCACCGGAGCTATCTGGGCCCGTTATACCTGGGGAGCATGGTGGGTTGCCGATACTAAATTAAATGGTGCCGCTATTACCATGCTTATTTATTTAGCCTATTTTGTTTTGCGTGGTTCTATTGATGAAGAACAAAAATGCGCACGGATCGCGGCGGTTTATAATATTTTTGCATACATATTATTGATCGTATTTTTAATGATACTCCCACGTATGTCGGATTCCCTTCATCCCGGCAACGGTGGTAACCCCGGGTTTAATAAATATGACCTGGACAGTACCATGCGAATGGTATTTTATCCCGCAGTTATTGGTTGGATATTATTTGCTGTATGGATGTTTACATTACGGGTACGAATAGAAAAAGTAAAACGCAAAATTTTATTCAATGATTAATTTAATAAAAAAAACAGGAATGCTTTTTGCATTATTGATAGCTTCAATAACTTTATTTGCGCAAGATGCACAAGCGCCGGTAGAAATGGCCGATGGCCTGTATCAATCAGGAAAAATATATGTAGTAGTAACTGTGATTTCTGTAATTTTTGTTGGTATAGTTAGTTACTTAATTGTGCTTGATAGAAAGATAAGTAAGTTGGAAAAAGAAAATAAGAATAAATAAAGTTGACATAAATTTCACCAATTAAAAAATATAATTTGTGGGATTAGTGTCAAATAATTAATAACAAATGAAAAAAATACACATTATAGGAATTGTAATTATTGCGGTTGCCATAGGCGCAATATTTACCACATTAAACAGCACAAGTACTTATGCGGGTTTTACCGAAGCTAGAAAAGAACCTGATAGCGAATTTCATGTGGTTGGTAAATTAAATAAAGAAAAAGAAATGATCTATGAACCTAAAATAGATGCGAACCTTTTTACTTTTTATATGGTTGATAATAAAGGCACTGAACGCAAAGTAATATTGCACAAAAATAAACCACAGGATTTTGAACGCTCGGAACAGATCGTATTGATTGGTAAAATGCAAGGAGAAGAATTTCATGCATCCGATATTTTAATGAAATGTCCATCTAAATATAATGATGGAAAGCCACAGGCAACAAATAATTAGACAATAGGCAGTAAGCAATTGTTCAATTTGCCGACTGCTAAATTGCCTACTGAATTGATTTAATAATGGAATACGTTGGTGAACATTTATTGATAGGTAAAGTTGGTAATGTATTCGTTATTCTTTCCTTTGTTTTTGCACTCTTAGCAAGTGTTTCTTATTTTTTCGCTTCAAAAGAAAATGATGAAGCAGCATCGTGGAAACGTATTGCGCGTAACGCATTTCGTATTCATGGACTTTCTGTAATTGGTATTGTTGCAACGTTATTCATCATGTTGATGAATCATTATTTCGAATATGAATATGTATGGCATCACAGCAACAGAGAAATGCCGATGCGTTATATTTTATCGTGCTTTTGGGAAGGGCAAGAAGGTAGTTTTTTATTGTGGACGTTCTGGCATGTCATCCTTGGATTAATATTGCAACGTACATCAAAAGAATGGGAAGCGCCTGTAATGGCTACAGTTTCATTGGTGCAGACATTTTTAGCTTCCATGCTTTTAGGATTTTTTATTTTTGATCACCGTATCGGAAGTAATCCATTTACTGTTTTGCTTCGCAATCATCCTGATTTTGCAAACATTCCATTATTCAGCAATGCAAATTATTTGGAAAAGCTAGATGGCCGCGGATTAAATCCTTTGCTTCAAAATTATTGGATGACCATTCATCCACCTACATTATTTTTAGGATTTGCATTAACAGTTGTTCCTTTCGCTTATGCGATAGCGGGCTTATGGAAAAAGAAATACAATGAATGGATAAAACCGGCATTGCCTTGGGCATTTTTTGGTGTGATGATATTGGGTACAGGTGTGTTAATGGGTGGTGCATGGGCGTATGAAGCATTAAGTTTTGGAGGTTTCTGGGCTTGGGACCCTGTTGAGAATGCTTCATTGGTTCCTTGGTTAACATTGGTTGGGGCTGCTCACGTGATGCTCATCAATAAAAGTAATGGACAATCATTACTCTTTACTTTTATTTTAGCCATACTCACATTTGTACTTATTCTTTATTCCACATTCCTTACACGTAGTGGTATTTTGGGTGAAACTTCCGTTCACGCTTTTACGGACCTGGGTATGTCCGGGCAATTATTAATTTATTTATTATCCTTTTTATTACTGGGCATTGTCCTCATTGTTATTAACTGGAAAAATTTTCCAAAACAAAAAGAGGAAGAAGGGATTTGGTCGCGTGAATTCTGGATGTTTGTAGGAGCCATTGTTTTGCTTGTTTCATCTTTTCAAATAATGTTCTATACATCTTTACCCGTATGGAATAAATTATTTGGAATGAATAAAGCACCTGCAAAGGATATTGTCAATTTTTATAATTCCTGGCAAATCCCATTTGCATTTTTAGTCACACTGTTGATCGCTGTGGGGCAATACTTCAAATATAAAAATACTGATTTGAATATGTTCGCGAAAAAGATCACACTTTCATTTTGTGTATCTATAGTATTAACAGCATTGATGGTATATGTATTGAACTACAATAAACCATTTTATATTTTATTGTTGTTCTCCACCATTTTTTGTACGCTTGCCAATGCCGATTATATGGTGCGGGTGTTGAACGGAAAAATAAAAAAAGCGGGAGCATCCGTTGCTCATATTGGTTTTGGATTGATCTTATTAGGAGCGCTGCTCTCAACATCTAAAAAAGATATTATTTCACAAAACACTTCCGGAAAAAGTATTGAAAATTTGGGCGAAAAATTTTCTAATAATGATAATATTTTATTAACCCAAGGCGATACTTTGCCAATGGGTAAGTATCTTGTAACATATACCGGTAAAAGATATGAAGGCATTAATGTTTATTTTGATGTGGATTATTATACCAAAGATGCCAATGGGATTTTAAAAAAAGAATTTTCATTGGCTCCACTGGTGCAAACCAATCCACGCATGGGAAATGTTGCCGAACCCGATACGCGTCACTTTATTACGTATGATGTGTATACACATATAACCTACGCTGATTTGGAAAGCCTGAAAGAAAAAACAACGTCGACTTCTGATGAATATACTGCTGCGAAAAATTACACATTGAAAAAAGGGGATACAATTTTTGCATCCAACGCAATAATAATTTTCGATTCTCTTTCCACAAAATTTGATAAAACAAAATTTAATTTAGAAGAAAAGGACATCGCTGTAATGGCGCGTTTGCGTGTGTTGGATATCAAACAAATATATCACGCGGATCCACTATATGTCATACATGATAATGTTGTGCAACCCATTGCCTCAAAGGTGGATGAATTGGGATTACAATTTATGTTTTGGAAAATAAACCCGGAGAATGGAAAAATTGAAATATCCCTACAAGAAAAAAAATCAAACATTCGCGATTTTATTGTAATGCAAGCAATGATCTTTCCTTTTATAAATGTTTTGTGGATAGGTTGTATCATAATGGTGATAGGAACGGTATTAGCAATTGTTGAAAGAGTAAAAAAGAACCGTTCAACAACTATTTCATAGTGCAACTTAAGGAATCTTTGTCATAGTGGTAATGAAAACTCAATCTAAAAAAATAGTGCTGATAGGTGCCGGTAATGTGGCAACACAATTGGGTTTGTCATTAAAAAGATCAAAACATACTATTCTTCAGGTTTATAGCAAACATAACACTTCCGCAATTACTTTAGCGAAAAAATTAAATTGTGAATCTACTGATCTTCCTAAAAAAATAAATCCGGATGCGGATATTTATATTATCGCAATTAAGGATGATGCGATCATTCAGATTGTTAAGCAGTTAAAAGTTAAAAATAAAATTATAGTTCATACATCCGGAAGTAGTGATATGAATGTGTTAGAAACTTTATCCAAAAATTATGGAGTATTTTATCCGCTTCAAACATTTTCAAAAAATACGAAAGTAAAATTTAAAAATATTCCAATTTGTATTGAAGCTAGCAATAAGGAAACGCTTAATGTATTACAAACACTTTCGAAATCCATTAGCAATAATGTTCAGGAAATAAATTCTAAACAGCGTAAGGCAATTCATTTAGCAGCTGTATTCGCTTGTAATTTCAGTAACCACTTGTATTCGATCGCTGATCAGATCTTAGCGGAAAATAAATTATCATTTGACCTGTTGAAACCATTAATCCGGGAAACCGCAGGCAAAATAAAAATTAATAGTCCCACTAAAATTCAAACAGGACCTGCTATACGCGGTGATAAAAAAATAATGGATGCACAATTAAAAATACTTTCTGGTAAAAAGGACTATCAACAACTCTATAAGTTATTCAGTAAGAGCATTATTGCTTCAAATAAAAAATAAGTAAATTAGCAGCAATGGAAAATTTTAAAACAAAACTTACCCGTGTCAAAGCTTTTATTTTTGATGTAGATGGAGTTCTTACGGATGGCTCGGTAACACTTATGCCTGATGGCGAGCAAGCGCGTGTGATGAATATAAAAGATGGGTATGCACTTCAGTTAGCAGTAAAAAAAGGATATAAGGTCGCGATCATCTCCGGTGGAAAATCAGAGATGGTTCGCAAACGTTTAAATAATTTAGGGATAACAGATGTGTATTTAGGATCTCATACAAAAATTGATACGTACAAAGAGTTTCTTTCTATATACAATATTAATCCTGATGAAATACTTTATATGGGAGATGATTTGCCGGATTATGAAGTGATGAAACGTATTGGTGTTCCTACGTGTCCAAATGATTCAGCGCAAGAGATAAAAGATATTTGTTTATATGTTTCCGATAAGTTGGGTGGCAAAGGTTGTGTACGTGATGTAATTGAGCAGGTAATGAAGGTACAAGGGAATTGGTTTGATACCGAAGGTTTTGTTTGGTAATCTTAAATAGGCACTTATACAATTGGCAAAATAACGAGTATAGATTCGTTATCTGTACAACTAATTTAATCAATCTGTGTAAATCATAAAAATCAGCGTCATCAGCGTTCTAATATACAAAGATTCGTAAATTCGTAAAAATTCGTTATTCGTTGATATGTTTTCATTTCTAAAATTAATTCGCATTCAAAACCTCCTGATCATTGCATTTACACAATGTATGGTCCGGTGGTGTTTAATTTATCCCATTCTAAAAATTCGTGGATACGAATTACAATTAAGTGATTTTAATTTTTTTTTATTGGTGATTTCAACAATGATGATTGCTGCGGCAGGTTACGTTATTAATGATTATTTTGATGTGAATATTGATAAAATAAATAAGCCCGAACGATTAGTAATAGGTAAAGGTGTTAAAAGACGTGTAGCAATTGGAGCTCATACTGTAATGAACATTCTTGCCATAATTATAGGCCTTTATATTTCTTATATAGTAGGCGCGTGGAAACTCATACTTATCTATTTTTTCTGGGCATTTGGGTTGTGGTTTTATTCAACTCATTTTAAGCGCCAGTTTTTAATTGGCAATCTTATTATTGCGGTATTCGTTGCTTTAGTCTCTTTGGTGGTTGGTATTTATGAATTATTGCCATGTTATAAAGCGTATTCTGTATATGGTGAAATAATTAGCTTTAAAGATGTTTGGATATGTATATTTTGTATTTCATTTTTTGCTTTTGTTACTACATTATTAAGAGAAATGATCAAAGACATTGAAGATTATGAAGGTGATAAAGAATATGGCTGTAAAACAATGCCTATTGTGATAGGAGTGAGATCATCGAAAATTGTGATTGCCGTTATTTCACTTTGTACAATGATTTGCTTAGGATATATACAAATGCGCTTGTGGAAAATAAATTTGCCTTCCTTCTTTTATTTCAGCATCGCATTGCAGGTTTTATTTCTATTTTTGATCTATAAAATTCTTACCGCTCAAACAAAAAATGATTTTCGGTTTGCAGGTAATACTGCTAAATTTATCATGTTAATGGGTGTTTGTTATTTATTTGTTTTTGCATTTGCTAAACTATCCTCCCTGAATGCTATTTGAAGAGTTAAAAAAATATCATTTTATACTTGCTTCAAAATCGCCACGCAGGCAATACCTGTTAAAAGAATTAGGATTAGATTTTGAGGTATATACCAAAGAAGTGGATGAAAGTTTTCCTGACAATTTAAAAGCAGAGGAAATTCCATTATACTTATCTCAGAAAAAAGCGGATGCGTTTGATATAGAATTGACTGATAATACCATTGTAATTACTGCTGATACCGTTGTTTGGATTGATGGACAAGTACTTAACAAACCTGAAAATTTTAACGATGCAGTGCGAATGTTGAAATTATTATCGGGTAAAATGCATGAAGTGTATACAGGAGTTTGCCTGAGGTCAAAAAATAAAACAAAATCATTCTATGCTTTAACGAAAGTGTTTTTCAAAACACTTTCGCAACAGGAAATAGAATATTACATCAATAATTACCATCCTTATGATAAAGCAGGAGCATATGGAGCCCAAGAATTTATGGGTTATATTGGAGTTGAAAAAATTGAAGGTTCTTATTTTAATGTAATGGGGTTGCCTGTACGAGAATTGTATGAAGAGCTTTTGAAATTTTAAAATATATACCACGGCAATCAGTCACTTGGTATGATAAAATGTACCTTTTATCTCCTCAGCTATTATTACTTTAATATAACCATGTGGTCCCGAGAGGATTCGAACCTCCAACCAGCAGAACCGGAATCTGCCATTCTATCCAGTTGAACTACGGAACCAATTAATTTGTTGCAAAGTTATTATTATTTTGCATTGAAATGGAGATACCCTGCTACCATATTGAATTGATCTTGGAATAGGATTAATAAAATTTTCGATTTTTTTTTCAATACAATAAAATCACTACTTTTATGTTTATAGTAGTTGATCAAATAATCAGTTTGCCAAAGCATTTTAAAAAAAATATAAACGCATAAAAATTTTGTGAAGTACATAATGAAACATATTCTACTATTTTTTACAGTATTGCTTCTTACGCACACCCTTATAGCACAAAGTGTTGCTATCGGGCAGTGGAAGGACCATTTATCCTATAAAAGCGCTATATCTGTTGCTGAAGGGAATGGGAAAGTCTATTGTGCCACTACAAGTGGAATATTTATTTATAATAAATCGGACAATTCAATGCAACGCTTATCAAAAGTGAGCGGCCTATCTGATGTAGAGCCTGGAGTACTCAATTTTAACAAATACAACAATAAATTACTTATCACATATAAAAACGCTAACATTGATTTGATCGATAATAAAACTATTATCAATATTGGTGATTTAAAACGTAAAGCCATCATAGGTAATAAATCTATTAATAATGTTTATTTCATTAATCAATATGCCTATTTAAGTTGTGGTTTTGGTATAGTGGTAATTGATATGGATAAATTGGAGGTTAAAGACACTTATTACATTGGCCCAGGCGGAAGTGTTTTAAATGTACACGATATAACATCAGATGCGACAAATCTTTATGCCGCTACTGACGATGGCATTTATACAGCTTCCCGAAATAATCCTAATTTGGCAAATTATTCTTCTTGGAGTAAAATGGGTGGGTTGCCTAATGGTATATACAATACAATTACATCTTTTGATGGAAAAATATATACTAATTTCTCTAAGCTTTTAACAGCAGGCATTTCTTATCAGGACACTATATTTGTATTAACTACATCTTGGAATTATTTACCTTCTTCACTTATTGGTTATGGCTACGTTATCACTTCTTTAAGAGGGTTTGACAATAATACGTTACTGTTAGTTCAGGATATAGGTGTTTCAGCATATGACGTGAATTTTTATAATTATGATAACTATTCGAATTATTTTTCAGACGTAGCTAGAAGCAAACAAGCAATAAGGGATAATGCAGGAAATGCATGGATAGCGGATGCCAAATATGGATTGGTTTCATATAAAGCAGGGGTGTATACTTATGCATATCCAAATGGACCATCAAGTTCAAAAATAACTGCTATGAGCATGCAGGATGAGAAACTATGGGTAGCTCCGGGAGGTGTTGATATTAGTTGGCATAATATTTATTTTGTTGATGGACTTTATGAATATAGTGATGGGCAGTGGAGTAATACTAGAGGGAATTATCCTTCGGTTGTAAACCTGGACACAGTATATGATATTGTAAACACATATGTTGACCCTAGCAATTCAAAACGGGTATATGCAAGTACTTGGGGGAACGGCATTGTTGAATTATATAATAATGTCCCTGTAAAACTTTATAACACAACTAACAGTTCTTTACAGGGATTAAATATCCCCGGCTTTAACCCTGTTTGGACGTATGGTTTAGCAATAGATGCTTCACAAAATTTATGGATAAGTAATTCCGGTGTGTCTAAATCCATGTCGATAAAAAAAGCTAATGGTACTTGGCAAGCATTAGATTTTTCGCCTATTTTGGGTAACAACCCCAATATGGGACAAATACTTATTGATAAAAACGATCAGAAATGGGTTGTAGTTACACGTGGTGGTGGAATAATGGTTTATAAAGGAGGGACTACTGCAGCCCCTAATACCTCGAATTCAAAACTCCTCAGTATAACAGTAGGTAATGGTGCTTTACCAAGTATAGGTGTGTATTGTTTGGCCGAAGATCAGAATGGGGAAATTTGGGTAGGAACAGACAAAGGCATCGCTGTTTTTTATTCTCCTGAAAATGTTTTTACAGGTCAGAATTTTGATGCTCAACAAATATTGCTGACACAGGATGGGCATGTTCAGATATTGCTTGAAACAGAATTTATACAATCCATTGCTGTGGATGATGCTAACCGAAAATGGATCGCGACAGCTAATTCAGGGGTATTTTTAATGTCGGCCGATGGCACACAACAAATTCAACATTTTGATGAGAGCAATAGCCCGTTGTTTAGTAATAATGTACAAAGTATAGTTATTAATCATAAAACAGGTGAAGTTTATTTTGGTACCTCAAAAGGGATCATCTCTTACAGAGGAACTGCTACAGAAGCATTTGAAGACTTTACTGATGTATACGCTTTTCCAAATCCTGTAAAACATGAATATGATGGCCCCATTGCCATTAAAGGGTTGGTAAATAATACAATCTTAAAAATTACAGATATTAGCGGAACACTTGTATATGAAACAAAATCAGAAGGGGGACAAGCGCTGTGGAATGCTAAAAATTTTAAGGGTGAACGTGTAAGTTCAGGTGTGTATATGGTATTTTGCACCAGCCCCGACGGATCCAAAAAAATGGTTACGAAAATTTTAGTCATGAATTAAAGTTATAAGTTAAAACTATTACAGTAGCACTTACCATTCTTAGCTTATAACTTATCCCTTGATTCACAAAACAAATGGTATCGTATTGCATACCACAAAGTATTCCGAAACAAGTTTAATTATAAAAATATATACCCGCCATTTTGGTTTGCAATCCTATATTATTAATGATGTAAGAAGTAAAAAGTCAAAAAATAAAGCTGCGCTATTTCAGCCATTGGTATTGGTTGATATGGTTATATCTAATTCTAATAAAGGCAAGCTTCAACGTATTTCTGAGATTTCCATTCATCATCCATACAGCAGTATTCCTTATAATATTATAAAAAGCACCATCGCTCTTTTTATAAATGAGATACTCTATAAGTCAATAAAGGAGGAGCATCCCGATGATGAATTATTTGAATATATAAAAAATTCATTACTGATGTTGGATATAAAAAATGATAGTTGTTCCAATTTTCATATTTATTTTATGATACAATTAAGCCGCTATTTAGGGTTTTATCCGCAAGGTAAATACACTTCCGAAACACCGCTCTTTGATTTGCAGGAAGGTTGTTTTGTTAATTATGTTCCGCATCATCCGCATTATTTAATAGCACCCTTTAGTGAGTTATTAAATGATTTTATAATTGAGGGGCACGAAAAATTCCAGGAAATAAAACTTAATAAACCTCAGCGTAAACAACTATTGCAGGCACTCATCACCTTTTATCAATTACACGTTACTTCCATCTGAGAAATAAGATCATATTCCATTTTAGAGGAGGTAATAGGGTAAGATCATTCTTTAATCAGTTTTTTCATTTCTATTTCACCTAATTCATTTATGCTACGCACATAATATATCCCTTGGGAATAAGACGAAATATCAAAATTAAATGAATTGTTTGAGGATGTACCTGTTGACCAAATTACTTTTCCCATCATATCAAAAACTCTTATTTCTTTAACTCCTATCGCTTGATCGTTTTTTGTAACAGTAATTTGAAAGCTGCCATTGTTGGGATTTGGATATATATTGATATTACTCATATCAAATTTTGTTTCGGCATTTGGAACTTGTGTGTTTTCGATAGATTTTGCAGTTACCATACCAGTGCTTCCAAAAAGTGAAAGAAAACCATGTCTTTCAACTTCCTGAGTACAATTTTTTAAATGCATAACATAATAATATGTTCCGTTTGGAACTTTACTACCTGAACAAGCTCCTTGATTACAACTTCCATCCCAAACAATAAAAGGAGAAGGGGAAGATATAGGTCCGTCATATTTATAAACAGTTACTCCGGAAGGGTTCTGAATAAATATGTCATATTCCTGAACACCTGTTGCTGTTACCCTGAAAAAATCATTAACTCCATCACCATTAGGGGTAAAAACATTTGGAAGTATTTGAATATTTATAGGAGGTCCGGTTGGTGTAGTAATCGGATTGCAATCAACTATTTCAGCTATAAAATTTGCTCCGGGGGCGGTTGAAAATCCTGATTCTAAAAAAATATTATTTGATCTAAAGGTTACGTTTTGACCATTTAAAACATTTACATTGCCATTTAAAGTTAAGCTCCCAACATCGTATCCTGCTTTTATGCTATTTCCTGCCGAGCTTAAAGCAGGTAAACTACTTGTGTTTTCGTACAATATATTATCAGTACAACAATCTTTGCCATTCCATAATTCAACTCCATCTAAATAAAAATAACGAGGACCAAACATATCACCTGCAGGATTGTTGCCGCCGCCGCCTATTAATAAACGGTCATATTCATTATCATCTATTTTAATCCATCCAGATTCATAATGATACCAAGTACAGGGAGAATATATGCCGCCAACTGCAATTGTTTTTACTGCAACCGTCGCTATTGGAAATAAACCGTTATCATTTTTCAGATTAACGTTTATATCCAATTTCATATTTGGGTCTGATCTTAATGCAAACCAAAAACTAACTTTTACTTTTGATTTTTTATAGGTACTTCTGCTAAACTGATTTATCATAGATTCATTAGAACCAAATCCAGCATAAAATAAACTGTTGTTGTATGTTGTAATTTTGGGTTGAGCATTTTTTATTAGTTGAATGTCAGGTGATACATTTCCTGCAAATGTACATGGGCCATTCAAGGCGCCTGGGAGGTTTTGAGTAGTGTACCAATCAGGAGTATTAGATGTATTAGGCCTTGACCAATTGCTGCAATTATTTAATTGATCTTGATCAGTAGGATACCCTACCCCACTTTCAAAATCTCCATTTTGCACAATCTGATCTGTTTGAGAATAAACAGTGATGAAACAGAAAATGGATATTATTAGCAAGTAACTTTTTATGTATATATTCATAATTGATGAATTTAAAAATGATATAATAATTTAAAATCTACACCTTCTGCAAAAGAATTATTTAGAATATAACCGCTCATTTTAATATATTCGTAATGCCAAAAAGGAGTTAATGACATACTTAAAAAATGAGAAAAATAATATTCAAAACCAATATTAACAGGGGTATATAGTTGATAGGATTGAAATTGTAAGTCAACTGATTTGCCTTTAAGAAAAAGATGACGGTTATCTTCAAAATAAACCATACTATTAAGATTTATTTGTCTTCCTACGCATATCCCGGTACCAATGGTAATGTTGATCCTTTTATTTGAATAAATTGTATAATCAAATAAAAGCGGCAATTCAAGATACCCTACTTTATATACCATTTTCACTACTGAGATTTCACCAGTAGTTGTAATGAAATACTGATCATATACTTTATCAAATCCTTTCTCGGAATATAAAATAGATGATCCAAGGCTTATCCTTTTTTTAAATCTGTATTTTAATGTTATCCCATAGGAATAGTTCACCCTTTCCTTGTACTTAAAAAAATAAGTTCCACTGCCATCTTCATTAAGAAAAGAATAATGGTTGTAATTAGGTGAAAAATTAAGTCCAATAAAAAAACCCTGGTGTAAGCTATCATTATTGATAACAGTGGCTTTTACTGATGAACAAAAAAATAACAGTATTATTATGTAAGATGTTTTATACATTAGATTTGCTGTGAAATATTTTTTTTTAAAATTTTTATTTGGCTCTTTCCAATGCTTCAATACGTTTGTTTTGTTCAATAATATAAAGAGTTAATTCCTCAATTTTCTGCATTTGTAATCTTACTAATTCACCTACATCTCCCCCTTCACATTCAACTTCCTTGGCACTTGGTATTTCAGGTAAATGTCCATTTTGTTGTATGTATTTTTCTACTTCATCCAATGTTTTTAATTTGTATTTTTTTTCAAAAACAAAATCACTCCAGCCTGTTTGAACCACAACTCTTTTTGTTCTGATATCACCGTTTACAACAAGTTTATAAGGAATTGATGCAGGGTCGGCTAAAGTAGTGCCGATACCAACTGTTCCATTCCCCAAAATGCGCATTTTCTCGGATGTACCTGCAGTTCCTTGATTAGCATCGTTATCATCGTTAGTATAAAAAACAAGAGCAGCTTTGTTATTACCTGGACTATTAATTTCATAAACAGAGCCAATCCTGCCGCCAATCCAATTCGGATAGCCGCCTTGCCAACGCAAGTTAAAATCAATAAAAGTTCCTGAATCAATAACGTCCTAAACGATTAAAAAAAAGAGAAAGAATTTAAGTATCTCAAATTATCTTTGAGTTGCGTAACCAAAAAACTTTCTCT
>JBBSPS010000021.1:0-31479 GCA_038258655.1 Bacteroidia bacterium | reverse complement strand
ACACTTGGCATGAAAACCTCCATGTAGAGGAGAACAATACTCTTTTCTTTAAGGATGTTCATTTTCATGACAATGAAGAAAAAGTGAATTTTATACCGTTTAAAAAAGGCTTGCATATCGAGGAAACATTTAAAGTTCACGAAATTTTTACCGCTTTCAGTAAAGCTTTTTATGGCTATAACGCTCTTGAAAAATATGCTGTATTTAAAAAATGTAAAATTTACAATGCAAGTGAGATCAGCTTCATTGATGCTTTTGAACGTAAAAAATTATACTGATCGAATCATTTTGAAATAACATAAAGTTTAACCGACTAAAACTGATAACATGGGTGTTAATTTAAATATCGACAAACAACGTTTTGACAAAGAAGGATTTCTTTTGATAAAAAATGTTTTTACACAAGAAGAAATAGAACAGATCAGGAAAGATGCGTATACCTCTTTTGAAGCCGACAAAAAGAAAAATCTGACATTCAAACATTCTTCTAAAATGTCGAATGCTGTTTATGCTAAAGGTGACATTTTAAGCAAAGATGCTTTAAGACATGTCCTATTAGATGAAAGGATAATGGATCTTGTTAAAAAAGTTTTGGGTGGCGACCCTGTTTATTTCGGAGACAGTAATTATCATTTTGGAACCGGTTTTAGAGGGTTTCACAGAGATAATGTCGACAGAACCGATCTAACTGCTCCCGATTGGGATGGAGAGTATCCTATCGTACGCCTGGCAATTTATTTGCAGGACCATAAAAAATACAGTGGAGGATTAAAGATACGTGTGGGTTCTCATAAAAACCCTTCAGGAAAAGTTGTTTTTGTTGATAGCGAAGAAGGTGATGTAGCGATTTGGAATTTAAGAACGATGCATAGTGGAAATGCGGTACGATTAAAGTTCTTTAACAACCTATCGATAAATAAAGCGAGAAGAGAAGGCTGGATTCCTGCTATCTTAAAGAAAGACCAACAAAAAGAAAGAGCTACTTTATTTATGACCTTTGCACTTAAGTCGAAGCATTTAGACAGATATATTCAAAAAATAATGGTTGATCGCCAGGATCATATGGATTATTTAATAGCATCCAGGTTTGATCCAAAAATATTAGAATTGGCAAAACAAAAAAACCTGGAAATAATAAAAATAATTCCTGAATATGGTACTTTAGATTAATTGGAATAATTCTAATTTTATTATTTTATGCTTTTTAATTCGTTAGAATTCTTATTGTTTTTTCCTGTTGTTACCTTCCTTTATTTTCTATTAAAACACCCATACCGATGGGCACTTTTACTCGCCGCCAGTTGTGTGTTTTATATGTTCTTTAAACCAATTTATATTCTCATTCTTGGTTTCACTATTGTGATCGATTATATAGCAGGTATTTACCTTGAGAAAACAATTGATCAGAAAAAAAAGAAAAAATTTCTTATACTTAGTATCATTGCGAATGTTGGAGTATTAGCCTTTTTTAAATATTTTAATTTTTTTAATGACAATATCACTTCAATTGCTGCTAGTTTTGGATTAGAAAATCGAGTTCCTTATTTGCATATTATTCTTCCCATTGGTTTATCCTTTCATACATTCCAGGCCATGAGCTATACTATAGAGGTATATCGCGGCAAACAAAAAGCAGAGCGACATTTTGGTATTTATGCTTTATATGTAATGTTTTATCCTCAGCTGGTAGCCGGTCCAATCGAACGCCCACAAAACGTATTACCACAACTACATAATGAAAAATATTTTAATTATGCAAATGTTGTGATCGGACTTCGATTAATGCTTTGGGGATTTTTTAAAAAAATGGTAATCGCTGATAATCTTAGTTTGATCGTTGACAATGTTTATAATAATCCTTCACAACAAAATGGTCTTACTTTTTTGATAGCAACCTATTTTTTTACTTTTCAGATATATTGTGATTTTTCCGGATATTCTGATATTGCTTTGGGCTCAGCAAAAGTAATGGGAATTGACCTCATGAAAAATTTCAATATCCCCTACATTGCCGCTTCTGTAAAAGAATTTTGGGAAAGATGGCATATATCGCTATCTACTTGGTTCAAAGACTACCTTTATATCCCATTGGGAGGAAACAGGGTGTCAAAATCCAGGTGGATCTTCAATCTTTTTATTGTGTTTTTAATAAGTGGATTTTGGCATGGGGCTAATTGGACATTTATTGTCTGGGGCGCCTTACATGGCACATATTTAATTTTAGAGATCATTTTAAAACCTACAACAGAAAGGTGGCTTAACACTTCAACAAAGACCGGAAAATTAATTTCTATTCTCATTACTTTTCATTTGGCAATGTTTGCATGGGTCTTTTTCAGAGCAAAATCAATACATGCTGCAGCTTATGGAATAAAACAAATATTCACAAACCTGCTTCACTCTACTTCCATTTCTGGAACTGCTTCAACTTCTTTAGTGATTTGCTCGTTGTTTATTACGATCCTTTTGTTTTATATTATTGACCTTGCGAAAGAAAATAAGAAATTAATAGATCTCTTTTTTTCTTCATCTATCTTGCGTTATGGTGTATACCTGTTTTTGATATATACTATTCTGATATTTGGCAATACTGATAAAACACAATTTATTTATTTTCAATTTTAGATGAGTAAATTATTTTTAAAAATATCCCTTTTAGTTTTACTTACCCTTTTTCCTATGCGCATCATAGGAGTTTTTGATGCAATTTATTTTGACAGTTCAGATGTTGCCCGTATAAAAGCATCGGAACAATTTAAATATCTCGATTTTCTTATACTTGGAAATTCACATAGCTATGCTGGTATAGCCACCAGTGTATTTGACAGCGCAGGTTTGAAAACGTACAACCTGGCTTGTCCGGCAGCAGGACCTGCTACAATAAAATTAGTACTTGAAAATTATATTAGAAATGTCGGTACGATTCCTAAAAATATTATCCTCAATATTGGCCCTGAAATGTTCACTCCCAATTGCGATGTATTCGATAAATTTCCAATACATCGTTACCTAGATCCTGGTGTTAGTAATGAACAATTATTAGCAAGTGGGACAATTAGTTTAAATCAATATTTTAAGCTTTTTATTAAAAGCACAAAGCTGGGATTCCAAAAATTAATCTCTAAAAATAAAAAGTCAGAAGACTCTCTTGTCCAGAGCAATATTAATTCCAAAGGATTTGCTGTTCGCCCTGGTATTTTTACAGATTCTTTGTATAAAAATAATTATTTGATCTATTCTGTATTCAAACATTATGATTTTGATAAAAAGAAAGAAAAAGCATTTTTTGATCTTTTTGATTATTGTATTTTTCGACATATTCATATGTATCTTCATTCGATGCCAAACAACAAATTACCTGACTTCCTAAGCCCTCAGTTGACCAAAGATTATTCTGCCTTTTTACTAAGGCTGGAAACAAACAAAAACATAGATATGCTAGTATATGTCGGCAGTTTACCTGATTCATGTTACGCCGATATTGATCATATGAACGAAAAGGGTGCAACGATTTATACCCGGTTTTTATTACAAAAAATTATGCATTAACTTTGATCCTATATTAATAGAAATGGGGAAATATAATATCATTGAAATAGCCAATGTTCATGGAGGCAATATAGATTATATGCATAAACTATTGGAAGAATATGCTTCATTCAATAGTAATTTTGGTATCAAGTTTCAGCCTTTTAAATACGACACGTTAGCCTTACCTGATTATTCCTGGTACGAAGTATATAAAGAATTGTATTTTTCGCCGACACAATGGAAGGATATCTTTACAAAAGCAGCTAAAACAAAAGATGTTTGGATAGATACTATTGATGAATATACCTTTCAAATTGCTTCGGAAAATTTTTCTTTAATAAAAGGTTTTAAGTTTCAGGCATCCGCATTGAATAATAAAAAATTGATAAAACAATTTTCTATTTTAGATTTTAGCAAAAAAATCATTCTTTTAAATATATCGGGTATTGATCTTCAGGCAATAGACAAAGTAATAGCTGAATTTGAATTATTATTAAAACCCGGTGAATTGGTTTTACAGATAGGCTTTCAAAGTTATCCTACTTTAATGGAAGATAGCGGCCTGAGTAAAATAAAAATATTACAACAACGCTACAAAAATCAATTGAGTTTTGCCGATCATATTTCTCCTGAAAGGGAAGATGCCTATATTTTACCTGTTACTGCTGCATTATTAGGTGCTAAGTATATAGAAAAACATGTGCGTTTATCCGGAGAAAAACCTAAGTACGATTTTTATAGCAGCATGGATATTGAGCAGTACAACAAATATGTACAAGTGTTTACTGCTTATACCAAGGCATTGGATCAGCCATTCGTTAATGAGAAAGAAGAAAATTACCTGACCACTTCTATACAAATTCCCATATTAGAAAAAGATGTTGCGGCAGGAAAAATTGTTTCATTAAATTCTGATTTTGAATTTAAACGGAGCGATCAAACAGGTTTGAGGGCAAATGAAATCGAGAATTACACAAACACTTTTCATGTGCTGGCAAAAAGTAAAGAAGCGCTTCAAACTATTAAACCGGAAGATTTTAAAAAAGCAAACATTGCCAGTATCATTGCCTGCCGATTAAAATCATCACGCTTACCTAACAAAGCAATATTAAAAATAGGTTCATTACCTTCTGTTGAACTTTGTATTAAAAATGCATTGAGTTTTAAAAATGTCAATAAAACCATCTTGGCTACATCAACTGTAGATGAAGATGCTCCTTTGGCAAAACACACTTATAATTCTGGCGTGCTATTCCACAAAGGTCATCCTTTGGATGTCATACAAAGGTATTTAGATGTAATTGATGCGCATAAGATTGATGTTGTGATTCGTATCACTGCTGACATGCCTTACGTGAGCAATGAGATCACTGAAATAATGCTCAGATCACATTTTGAATCAGGTGCTGATTTCTCCAGAACAACTAATGCCTCTATAGGAACAGGAATAGAAATAATCAATGCTGAAGCATTAAAAAGAGTAAAATCTTTTTTCCCTTCAGCGGATTACTCCGAATACATGACACATTATTTTGTCAATAATCCGAAACATTTTAGAATAAATGAAGTGGAAATACCAAAAGAATTAGTCAGAGATTATCGCTTAACATTGGATTATCCTGAAGATCTTGAATTATTTACTTTGATCCAAAAACACCTGGACGATAATAAATTAGAAAATACATTGAAAAATATTTACGCTTATTTAGATGCTAATCCGGAAATCGCTAAAATCAATAAAGGATTAGAGGTAAAATATCTGACTGATAAAACACTGATAGCTACTTTAATAAAACACACCACCATAAAAGTATAATTTGAAACCTGTTATTGTTTTTAGAGCGGACGGAAATCTTATAGCCGGATATGGCCATGTGATAAGGGATTTGAGTCTCGCCTCAATATTAAAGGACAAATATCATACTGTTTTTATCATTCAAGATCCTGATGATTTTTTAAGATCCCAAATTAAAAATACTTGCGATGAGATCATAGAGATACCCGCTACAAAAAACCTAGTAGATGAATCTAAAAAAATAGTAAAACATATTTTAAAACCGGATGATATAGTAATATTGGATGGTTACGGTTTCGGGACCAATTATCAAGCGGAAATAAAAAAGCATTGTTTTAAATTGGTTTGTATTGATGATATATGTGATCGCCATTTTGTAGCTGATGTTATTATTAATCATAGTGAAGGAATAAAAAGAAAAAATTATTTGATCGAAAAATTTTCAAAACTTTATTTAGGAACACAATATGCAATTCTAAGAAGATCATTTCTTAAAAAAAAATCGACCCCTACTTTAAAACCATCCAAAGATCAGAGAGCCTTTATAAACATGGGTGGTACAGATCAACAAAATTATACTCAAAGAGCATTACAAACATGCATAAAAAACAGTAAAACAAACAAGATAGATATTGTTGTCGGCAGTTTTTATCCTTACAAAAACAAATTAGAAAAGATCATCAATACCAATAAACAAGTATCTATACATATCCATTCCAATCTTTCCGAAACGGAAATATGTTCATTGATGAAAAAGTCCACTATAAGTATTTGTTCTGCCAGTACTGTTTCCTATGAATATGCTTGTGTTGGAGGAATATTATTTGTTTATCAAACAGTAAGCAATCAAAAAAATATTTATTCGTTTCTTATACGATCGAAAGTTGCATTTCCTGCTAAAACTTTTGATCGGGTACTTTCACAATTAGAAAACAAGGCCTCTTCAAAAAAATATTTTGAGAACAGAAAAAAGTATTTTTCAGGGAATTCGGATAAGAATTTAGTTTCTATTTTTAATGATCTTGAAAAAGAAAGGGGCATAACCATAAGACTTGCTGCACAAAACGATGTCTTAACCTATTTTAAATGGGCGAACGACCCTGAAGTAAGAATGAATTCGGTGAACACCTCTCCTATTTCCCTGAAAGATCATACGAATTGGTTCTACGCTAAATTAAAAAGCAAAAACTCCTTGCTTTATATCATTTCGAAAAATGGTATTCCATTAGGCCAGGTTCGTTTTGATAAAGAAAAGAATTCAGCCGAAATAGATTATTCAATCGCAAAAGGATATAGAGGAAAAGGATATGGAGAGATCGTCTTGAAAAATGCGATAAAAGAATATTACAACAAATTTCCAAAGGATACTATCATTGCTAAGGCCAAAGAATCGAATATTGCTTCTAACCGGGTATTTGAAAAATCAGGTTTTAAAAAAGCAAGATCGATAGTCATTAATGGCAAAAAATACCAAAGCCATTTAATGAAGGCAAATTGACAGTAATCTCATGTTCTGTTGCTCTCCTTTTAACCATACTCATCTGATTTAGATTTATTACATTTGTATTATCCCTATTGATGAAACAGGCATTCTCAGATGAAGAAAATAATAAAAACTAATTTTTTCGAAATAGGCATCGGCCAACCTTGTTATGTGATCGCCGAAATAGGAAGTAATCATAATGGAAATTATGATATGGCCTGCGAATTAATAGAAAAAGCAAAAGCTGCCGGAGTGAACGCCGTAAAATTTCAAACCTTTAAGGCAAAAGATCATTATTCCAAAAAAACACCTAAAATTGATCTCTACAAGGAAAACATATACGACCTGATCGAAAAGCTGGAAATAGACCGGACCTGGCATTCAAAATTAGCTATACTCTGCACCAAATTAAATATTGATTTTTTAGATTCACCATGCGATAAAGAAGCCATAGAAATAGCTGTATCCGTAGGAATGCCTCTCATCAAAATTGCATCTTATGATATGGTAGATATCCGCTTGGTGAATGAGATCGCGAAAACCGGAAAAGCAGTAATGTTTTCTACCGGAATGTCAAGCATGGAAGAAATTGAAACAGCAGTTGATATTTGCAGAAAAAATAATAACAACAATATCATTGCGCTTCAATGCACTTCTCTTTATCCTGCTCCCGCTCATCTCACAAATTTAAATGCTATGAAAACCATAGCGGATAAATTTAATATAGTTACCGGTTATTCAGATCATACCATGGGTGATCATATCCCTTGTGCAGCAGTAGCCATGGGGGCCCACGTAATTGAAAAACATTATACACTGGGGCGTCAGCTTCCGGGTCCGGATCATAATTTCGCTATTGAACCGAATGAATTAAAGGACATGGTAAATAAAATACGTGATATCGAAAGCGCATTTGGTGATGGCTTAAAAAATGGGCCAAGAGTAGAAGAACAAGAGCTATTTACCAAAGCAAGAAGAAGTATCATCGCAAGAAATAAGATCAGTAAAGGTCAGCTTATTAAAGATGCTGATATTATTATTAAAAGACCCGGATTAGGCATACATCCATCAGAAATAAATTCTGTGGTGGGAAAAACAGCTAAAAAAGATATTGAAGAAGATGAACCGATAACCTGGGAAATGATATGAGTAAAACAAAACTATTATTATCAGGCTTAGGTGGATCCTTGTTCCCATATCTTCATGAAAAATTAAAAAATACTTACGACTTATTTTATGTAGATGCCGATGCATCTTTAAAAGAATTATATCCACATTACAACTTCTACCCTGCTCCTCTTGTTACCAGTTCTTCATACCCGGACTTCATTAAAAATATAATCAAACAACATTCAATTGATGTGTATATTCCATTAATCGATGAAGAAATAAATGTTGCTCACCAGATCAAAGATCAAATCCCATCTTTAAAATTGTTGTCGCCCAATCTTTCCTTCTGTGAGACTGCGATGAGAAAAGACTTACTGATGAAAGAGCTTGATAAATATGGGATCTCCTCTATTCCTACTTGGACAGGTGATGATTTTAAATGGCAGCAGGGCAAAGATTATTTCGTAAAACCAATTTTAGGAAGAGGCAGCAGGGGTATTCGAAAGATCGGCTTCGAAAAAGAATTAGAAGCTTATTACATTCTTGAAAAATATTTACCGAAAGAAATATTGGTGCAGGAGTGCATACAGGGACAAGAATATACCGTTGGTGTATTGACCAATCAAAATGACGATATCATATATATCAGCAGCCGAAAAATACTGAGTAAAAAAGGTATTACCATTAAGGCGATCACCGAAAATAATGTACTTATAGAAGATGTTGCTATTAAAATAAATAATTGCCTTAAGCCTAAAGGTCCTATAAATATTCAATTGTACATTACTGAAAAAGGAGAAGTAAAAATATTTGAAATCAATCCGCGATTTTCTACTACCTCCATCATGAGTTATGAAGATGGAAAAGATGAAATAGGATTGTGGCTCAACTACTTTGATAAAAAATACGAAGGTGAGATAATTCGTCCAGCGGAAAAGCTTATCCTTCGCAGAAGATGGGAAAACATATTCTATGAGCAACGATAAAAAAAAGATATTGCTAGTTGGAGGATCGGGCTATTTAGGTACTCATCTTAAATATGTTCTGTCTTCATCGTATGATGTTTGTTCTACTTCCCGAACAAAAAAAGAAGGATTCCTTCAACTTGATCTCTTAGACAAAAACACCTATAACAATATCCAACAGGATCATTATGATCACATTTTTATTCTCGCAACCAGTTTAAAAGGTTTTGGAACTACAGAATTAAAAGAAGAATACATTAACCTGGATACGCTTGGCTTGTCAAATTTTCTGCAATTCATATCTGAAAATAAATTAGCTGATAAGATAATTTACACTTCATCAATGACAGTTTATGGAACTGAAAATACTATTCCTGTAAAAGAAAATGGTAAGCTACAACCATTGAGTAGCTATGGTTTAAGCAAATCACTGGGAGAAAATATAATTAATTTTTATTGCACATCAAATCCAATCAAAGGTGTTATTGTAAGAATGCCCGGGATCTACGGAGGAAACAGAACTTCCGGTTATATCTACAACACTGCTCTTAAATGTATAAAAAACGAAGCGATCAATTTAAATTCAGCTTCATTAGGATATTGGGAAACCATACATATTAATGATCTGTGTACTTGGATAAAAGACTTTGTCGAAAAATATGATTGGAAAACTAAAGTTGATACATTCAATATCGGTTATGGTACAAAAACAGATTTCATCGATTGCGCATATCTGATAAAGGATATGCTCGGTTCTACATCAGAAATAATTATTGATGGTAACATAGGATATATTGATTTTCACCTTGATAATTCAAAAATAAAACAATTTATACCAATAGAAGATCGCTATAAAAAATCGCTGGAAAATTATCTTAAAACTATTAAGCCATGAATTTTGTGATCGGCGATGTACATGGAGAATGCACCAAATTAAGAGCGTTGATCAACAATATTATTTCTGTTGACAAACAACCTAACTTTATCTTTATTGGAGATTATATGGATAAAGGCGAAGATGCTTATTCTACTTTAAAATATTTGATGCAATTAAGCCAGGAATACAATTGCATTTTTTTACGAGGAAATCATGAGTATTGCTGGGAATTGGCAAATGATAACAACGACAAATACGCCGAATCACTAACAAAATATGGAGGGAAAAATACGATCAACAGTATAAGTAAAGGGTCCTCTTTTTTAGAAACAAAAAAAATATTATTTACTGAATTCAGATCTTTTTTTGATCTTCTTAAAAATTATTATGCCATAGGGGATTATATAATTACACACAGCGGCCTTCCTCCGAAACTTTATAATACTACTATTGAAAAAATACCAACAGATCAATTTTTGTATAACAGGTATGATTTTATTCGTTTTGACAAACTCTATTTCAATAAAAAAATAATATTTGGCCATACAGGATTTTATTCTCCATATTATGATGGTTATAAAATAGGAATAGATACGGCTGCATGTTACCTGGAAACGCAACCTCTTACTGCTTTTTGTACCAATGAAGAATTTTTTATAAATTCAAACAATGAAACCAGTCAACTTTCAAGTATAAATCAAGCGGTTTGCCCTGCAATACCAAGAGTAAAAGCATGGCGACAGCTCTAATTAAAACGAAATGTTAGAAGCATTAAGAAACAAACTGATCATGATCGTTGTAGCACATCCTGATGATGAACTTTTAGGCTTAGGTGCCACCATGAATAAATTAATAAAAGAATATAAGGTAACCACGCATGTTGTTATTTTGGGTGAAGGCATAACATCCCGCTCTGATCAACGTGATGCAGCACAATGGAAAAATGAATTAAAAACTCATAAAAAAAATATTAACGATGCAAAAGATTGCATCGGTTATCATAGCGTAAGCGTTCATGATCTTCCTGATAATCGTTTTGATAGCGTTGACCTTTTGGATATTGTTAAGATCATCGAAAAAGAAAAGAACAAATTCAAACCTACTGTTATTTTTACACATCACGGTGGTGATCTTAATATTGATCATCAACGTACGTTTGAAGCAGTAGTCACTGCTACCCGACCTTTGGAGGGCGAAACAGTAACAACATTGATCACTTTTGAAACCCCTTCAGGAACTGAATGGCAAGCATCAACTGATCCAAGGCATTTCATTCCAAACTTATTTTTTGAAGTATCAGAAAAAAATGTTGCTGCTAAAATAAAAGCAATGGAATCCTATGAATTCGAAAAACGACAATATCCTCACCCAAGATCTCCGGAAGCATTAAAAATTCAGGCACAACGCTGGGGAATTGTTGTTGGAAAAGCTTATGCGGAAGCATTTGTTTTAATTAGGAACATTAATTAAGTAATTTTGAATAAAACTTAGGTAGAAATGTTCATTTTCAATTCATTGAGCGATAAAGGTTCCGGGAGATTGGCCTCTGAAGTGAAAGATATAAACGAAAGAAATTTACCGTTCAAAGAAAGGATTTAAAATCAGGTCTATATTTTTTCAAAGTTTCAGATTCTAAAGAACTTATTGGGATCGGAAAGATCGTAATTGAATAACGAATAAATATTTAAATTCATAAATTGAGGCCAAAGTATAGACTTTGGCCTTTTTATTTTGTGAATATGTTATACCAATACTTAGGTCAAAATAGTCCTCCCGCCCAAATGCGGGATGACCTTTAGTATTGTAAATGCCGATAGAGTAGCTGTTATAGGACAAAAGCCAAAAGGCGAATTGGACAATTACAGATACCGTATCGGTATTATTACTTGTTAAATGTTAATTGATATTCAACTGAATCAAAAAACAGGCTAATAAAATGAATATATTTACCTCCGTTTCATTAGCGATGAACTATTTGATTCTTAATTAAAACATTTTCATTTTAAATGGGAATAATAGAGAAACAAGCCACCAAAAATATGCTCTACTCATACTTTGGAGCCGGCTTGGGTTTTATAACAGTAATGTGGTTACCACATTTACTAAGTACCGATGAAAACGGATTGATCCGGATTCTTGTTTCAATTACAGCCTTATTAGCACAGTTTGGAAATCTTGGCTTCACCGCCGTTACTATCCGTTTTTTTCCTTATTTCAGAAATAAATAAAAAGGACATCACGGGTTTTTGTTTTATGCCCTTTTAGTTTCTTTCATTGGATTTTTGTTATGCTTTGTTGCATTTCTAATTTTAAAGCAGGATATCATTGAAAGTAATTCAGAAAAGTCAAAACTATTTGTTGATTATCTTTTTTACTTAATGCCTCTTACCTTTTTTGCCCTGTTCTTTAATATTTTTGACACCTACCTGCGTGCCACATATAGTTCTGTAATTGGTTCATTCACAAAAGAAGTTTTTCAACGAGTGATGATCTTAATTTTGCTTGCTATCTATTTTTTTAAAATAATTGATTTTTCTTTATTTATATTCTTTTACATCACACTTACCTGCTTGCCAACATTCATACTGGTAGTTTTTATAATCAGGCAGGATGAATGGCATATAAAACCTGTTCGCGGTTTTTTAAGTAAAGAACTGAGAACTGACATCATTAAACTAAGTTTTTATTCTATACTTTCAGGAGGTGGTGGTGCCATCATCCTAAATATTGATTCCATTATGGTCAATCAAATGCTTGGACTTGAACAAACCGGTATTTATGGTATTGCCTTTTATTTCGGAAGTATGATCTTGATTCCTGCACGTTCGCTTTACCGCATCAGTTCTAGCATAGTAGCGGAAGCTTTTAAGAAAAATGATATGAAAGAAATATATTCTTTATACAAAAAAACATGCAATAGCCAGTTAGCTATTGGTGCACTTTTATTTATTGGCATCTGCGCAAACATTGATAACATTATGAAATTGCTGCCTGAAGCTTATTCATCAGGTAGAAATGTGATTCTCGTTTTAAGCGCTGGTTACCTGGTAGAAATGGCCACTGGAATAAACCAGGTGATCATAGTCAATTCAAAATTATATAAATATGATGCTTACATTGTTTTTCTGGTTGTAGGGATCACGATCATTGCTAATTATATTTTTATTCCTATATATGGAATTACCGGATCTGCAATAGCAACCGCTTTAGCTGTCTTAGTTAACAATGCATTAAGATTTATTTTATTGAAAGTGAAATTTCAAATGCAACCATGGGATATTAATTCTTTAAAACTTATACTGATATCCATTGTAGCATTACTACCAAATTACATATTGCCTTCATTAGGTAATATGTTTATTGATATTGCGATCAGAAGTGCTATCGTTGGAGGAATATTTATTCTATTAATTCTTAAGCTGAAAGCGACTCCGGATCTGAATAGTAAGATCAGGAAAAATTTAAAACGATTATCAATAAATATTTAATAAAAAATCTCTGACAATGATCAGAGGCCTTTACAATAATACATCGGGGCTACTACGCTTCTTTTTTCTTAAAAGCGAAAAACAAGGACACTCCAATAAATCCAAATAATAACAGACAAGACGCCAGAGATATTTTTTCTCCGGTATAATATTTTGTCGGTTCAAATTTAAATTCAATGTTATGTTTACCCGCTGGGATTCGCATTGCACGCAGTACATAATTGACTCTGACATGAGGCTTCAACTCTCCATCTACATATGCATTCCAACCATCACTGTAATAGATTTCAGAGAATACTGCTAGTTGTTCTACAATTGAATTTGATTCATACTTCAGGTCATTTGGTTTATAATCAATTAATTTAATTGTTGCGGAAGGATCTTGTTTAGGAGTAAAGCCTTCCAATTCTATTTTATAACGCTCATCTACAACCGCAGTATGCTTAGTATCTATTTCTCCAAGTAATTGAATTTCTTCATCCGCATTTTTTGCCATTTTAACTTCATTCACAAACCAGGCATTACCTAATGCATAACGATTTTGTAATGGTGCCGCATCCGGATTATAAATCACATAACGCATATTCAGCATATTCAAAACACCTTGATGTGCAAACGTGGCACGTAATGAAGAATCATTAGGTTCAGATTTTAATGTACCAACAATACTTTGCATCTCATTTACGATATGAGCTTCAATTAATTCCTGGTAACGTCTTAATTTTGCTGCATGATAGCCTCCAATTGATTTATGATAGTAGGATGCCCTGGCGCTGTTAAAAGGACCATTATTTTGATCTGTGATATCAAGCACTCTGTAATCAGGATCTTTATCTTCTAAAATAGCTTTATCTGCAGCAGTTTCAGGGAATGGAATTTTTGCTTCTTGTTTACTTGTGAAATTTGTATCATTCAAATAATTTTTATCAATCAATGCCAAATCAAATAATATTAATATACCTAAAACAGGTATAAGTATTCCTTTAGTAATTTTTGATTTTACAAACAGCCAAACAACTACTGCTGCAACCGCTATAAATAAAAAACTTCGGATTGCTTCTGACTTAAATATCGCTATTCTGGCGGTTTCAGCATTTTCTATAAATTTCTCTGCAATGTCAGCACCGTTTGCTTTTGCCATCTGATTATAATAATTATTATCATTTGCCCAGCTGAAATCAGAGAATACTGTTGGCATTAAATAATATAATAATGATAAACCACCTGTTAATGCAAACGATATAATAAATGCATTTTGAAAACTGATCTCTTTACTTCCAAAAATTAATTTTATTTTTTGTTTAAGTATATCAGGCGTTTTCAAAATTTTATCAAGCGCTAAAACCCCAAGAATTGGAATAGCTACTTCCGCTAAAACTAAGATCATTGATACTGCTCTGAATTTATTATATCCAGGAAAATAGTCCAGAAATAAACTGGTTAACCACATCATGTTTTTTCCCCATGATAATGCAATCGAAAAAATAGTGATCACAAGTAAAGCCCATTTTATTCTACCTTCTACAATAAATAATCCTAACACAAATAAAAATATAATAATTGCTCCGGAATAAGGTGCTGAAGTTCCTGGTTGATCACCCCAATACTGAGGAAAGTATCCAATGTTTTCACGAAACTGAGGGTCCACAGCTTGAACAGCATTTTTATTTTCTTTTATGCTTAAATTTGATGAAAGCCCTTTAAAACCAGGGATCATCAATGTCATTGTTTCTGATTTACCCAAACTCCACAGTGTAGCATAATCCTTATCCAATCCCGAAGTTTGGTTATTCTCGGATTCTTTGGTTGTTAATTCAGATGGCCCTCTAATTGTTGATTTTGCATATTCATAAGTATTCCAGAGGTTAGTAATATTACAACCAACAGCAAGAATACCAGCAATAAAAAATACAATAAATCCTTTAAAAATATCTTTATACTCTTTTTGTTTTATACGTGCAACCCATTCAAACCCAACATAAATCATTAAAAATAAAATGAGATAATAAGCAATTTGAGGGTGATTGCACAATAATTCCAATGACATAAATAACCCTGTTAGAGCTCCTCCCAATAAATATTTTCCTCTGCAAACTAAAATAACACCAGCAAATACAGGGGCCATATAACCAATTGCTAAAGCCTGAGTATTGTGCCCTGCATCAATAATCAAAAAGAAGAATGCAGAAAAACCGAAGCCAACTGCTCCAATAATACTCAACCACTTATCTACTTTAAGCACAAGCAGTAAAATAAAAAACCCCAGCATATATGAAAACACCATATTAGCCGGCGTAGGAAACCACAACATAAATACATCACGCAAAGGCCTAATTAAATTAGAAGGGTATGAAATAGATATCTGGTAAGCTGGCATTCCACCAAACATAGAGTTTGTCCATAAAGGCTCTTGGTGATACTCCTGTTTAAAATCAACAATTTCCTTTGACATTCCTTTGTTCTGAGTCATATCGCTCTGAACAATAACTTTACCTTTTAATAATGGAGTAAAATAACCGTACGTAAGTCCAACAAAAATTATAATAGCGACAACAACAGGAAGAAGTGTTTTGAAATTCAGGTTTTTCATATTGAAAATTTTTATATGTCCGCAAATATAATCTAATCTTGTTTAGAAAGATAGAAAGGCCATATTCCATAAAGCAAAAACCCCACAATAATGTGGGGCTTTACTTAGAATATTTTTAAAAATATTAAAAATGGAATAAATCGTGCTCATAAATAAAAATATCATTTTTAACACGTTCTGCTTCTAACAGCATATCCAAGCCAATTTTGTAGTCAAAAATACCCCTGTTATATACGTTACTTTCTTTACGGACATAACTTGAGAACATACGCTTCCAAAATATATCTTCAAAAGTTCGCCTTTCCGCATCATTATGCCGCATATATACTTCCTGGTTCGCAAAAACAGGACGTGCTTCCGGAAAATAGATCCAGAATAATGCTTTATCACCACCCGTTGCTTCTCCTGTTTCAGTTAATTTTTGAATCAACGGACATATACCAATAATACGGACATCTAATACAGAACGTTGTTTATCAAAAAACCAGTCTTCCTTCACCCAATATTTCCAAATTTTGTCTGTTGTAATTTCCTTTTTTAAAGGCGCGGAAATATATGTACCTGGATTATTAGGATCCTCTGCCTGGTTAGACGAATCCCAAGCAACCAACAGCCCCTCAATTTCACTTTTAGTCATGTCAAAACGAAATTCATCATCTGTCAACGGATTATTGAAAGCCGTTATAGTACCATCTTTTTGTGCAGCGTCCTTTATTAGAGTAAACAAACTTTTTCTGTCTAAAATTATTTCATCCGGATAATACAATGCAAAGTTCATTTTTTCGCGAAGGTCAATTACGCGCCAAACACGTTTACTCCACATTACATCTGCTTCACGCAAAGTAGGATATGCAATAGCCCTTCGGGTGCGGGTATTTTCCTTGGTATAAACTCCATCAGGATATTTTGGTGGTTTAATTACTTCCTGGGCATAGTTATCTATAGTTACCATCGTAACAAACAGAACTAATAAAAGAAATTTTAATTTTTTCATGATTTACCTCCGTATGATTATTTAACTTTTAGTACACAACCTGTTATCTTTCTGACACCATCAGGTGCTTGTACTTTTACTTCTTCAATCAATACTTTTTGTCCAGGTTTTACTTTACTTAACAATTCCTTCATTTGCCCTGTTGAACTTGCTCCTTGTGCTGTATAATCAGCATAAGCACCATTAATAAAAATGGACATATTCCATGAAATAACAGGAAATTTTAAATCAAATACAAAATCTTCCAATTTTGGAATAACACCTCCTGCGTTCAACAATTCCGCTTTACTTATTTTTCCGTCACCTACAACTCCTCCAAATGAAGCATTAGGGCTTGGTACCTTTTTCACACGGAATGGCATCGGTGGCCCCGCTGATTTATTTCCATCTTTCGTTTTTTTAGATACGTTTACATTTACCATTCCTTTGGCATCGCCTGCCTTAACATTAACAATGTAATGTCCGCCACCTTTATTAACGATCGATCCACTTCCACCGCCTAAATTTGCCTGCACATCCATAGGAGCTACACCGGCAACTGAAATATCCACCGGATTTTCAACACCAATATAAAACACGTTCATTTTTGTAGGTGAAACGGCCATAGAAGGTTTAGCAACTGTATATTTTCCGTGAAAAGGATAAGGTTTCAATGAACCATCCGGTGCTTTTACATTAATTACACCACTATACTCTTGGTCACCTTCCGCTCCTGTGTGAACAACATATTTACCAACACCTGCAGTAACGGGCACTTCCGTTCCTGTACCAACCAATTTAGCAACTTTAGCTGTTGTATCAACTGATCCGATTAATATTTGAGGATTTTGAGTAGAACTGTGGGCAGAGACAAATATATCAGCAGTATAATCTTCACCTGCAGTAATATAATTTGCATTTGCAACTACTTTAGCTTCAACAGCATCAAATTTAAAATCGTTCGCGTCAATTGCTTTTAGTAATAAACCAACAACATCACTTTCCGCGTTCTTTACATCATTTTTAATACCTGCAAAAATACACATATCTGCAGCCATCGTTGTATGGTCAAAGTTATTAAATTCCCAATGAACTATTTTTTCATCGGATGTAGAATAAACATCATCCGTGTTCAGGCCTAATTTTAAATTCGCTTTTTCTTTTTCCGGAACGAGGGCTATTAAATCTTTTTTATATTGAATTAGTGCATTTTTCAGAATAATTGACTTCACATCAGGTCCTGGCTCCTCGGGGTTTGGTCCTAACAAATAATGTGTTGGTATATCAAAATTATCTTTACTGTCCAATTGTTTTAACTGAAATGTGTCAGCAACTTCCTTAGAAGGAAGTTTTTGTACTTCTAAATACAAATCGGATCTGATATCATCAACTAATTTACAAATTTCTAACGATTTTTTCTTAACAGTCAAGGCTTTATCGTACCAAGGTTTTGTCTTGGTTTTATTATCAGCCATGGCTTTTTCAAATTTGGAATATAATACTCCATTTTTACCATCGAAATTTACGTTTGTGGTATTCAAACCATTTTCAACGATAACGAAAGCATTCAGAATTTCTTTTGATACGTTAAGCGCCAACAAAGCTGTTAGCACCAGATACATCATCCCGATCATCTTCTGCCTTGGGGTTTCTTTGCCTCCTGACATAGTTTATATTATTTTTCTATAGTTAATATTAAATGAATAAGTCCAAAAGAATCGAAACGCTTCTTTATTTAAGAAAAATAATAGTTCATAGAACTATTATTTTCTCATTGCGGTAAGCATGTTACCGTAAATAGTATTCAACGATTCTAAATTAGTTGAAAGTTGAGCGATTTGTTCTTTATACTTCTTAGTGTCATCCACTGAGTCATTCAGATTTTTCATTAAATCTGTAAGACCATCATAGAATTTAGAAGTTGTTTTTAAATGTTCGTTTGAACCTTGCAACTGCAACTCATAAGAAGCATTTAACGCAGATAAATTTTTAGATACTTTGTTTATTTGCTCTCCAAAATTTGCACTATCATTACTGGTTAAAGATAGAGCCAATAAGGAGTCGGAAGCTTTAGAATATGAATCCGATAACGTATTTACATTTTTAGCAGCTGATTTTACATTTGATACATATTCCTCAGTTGCGATAGTTGCATCTGTGATCTTTGTAATCTTACTTGCTTGCTCGGTCAATCCTCTCATGCTATCACCTAAACTAGCAATTAATTCAGGCCCGATCTTCGCATCCTCAAGCAGTGTATCCAACTGTTCAGTTATTGTTCCTTTGTCTTCAATTTGCTTATCGCCTTCTTCACCGTGCATCCCTGCCAACTCAGGATACACTAAACTCCAATCTACCTCTTCATGTGGTGGCTCAAATGCCGAGAAAAAGAAAATTACTGCCTCAGTAGATAATCCTACAACAAGCATCGGACCTGCACCCGGCCAGTGCATAATTTTAAACATCGCTCCAATGATTACGATTGATGCACCAAACCCATACAATTTGGCCATGAAATTTTTCCATTTTTTACCACCCATAATTTTAAATTTTTAATAGTTAATAATTATTTATTTAGTTTAGAGAATACAAATTAAAAAGACTATAAATCATCTCCTTTAGCACGTCCAAGGTAAGTTTGAACACATCGGAAACCAACATAACATTTTGCAGTATCTTGATATTCATAGGTTCTAGTACTCGTTTGCAAATAATAACCTACATCTTTCCAAGAACCACCTCTGATAACCTTACGTTTTAATACGTTAGCTTCATTATCCTGCGCTTCATATACATAATCAGGGTTTAAATCATGGTCAAAATCATATGCTGATTCATCAAATGCATTGCTGGTCCATTCAGCCGCATTACCTGCCATGCAATATATACCATAGTCATTTGGACTATATGCTAAAATTTTAACGGTATGAAATCCACCATCATCAATATAGCTTCCGCGCATTGGTTTAAAATTACCTAAGAAACATCCCAAAGCATTTCTAATATAAGGTCCGCCCCAAGGATACGTACTTAATGCAAGTCCGCCACTTGCTGCATATTCCCATTCAGATTCGGTTGGTAAACGGAAATCATTCACATATAATTGTCCGTTAGCTAATAACCAGTTATTAAATAGCTGTGTCCTCCAAATGCAAAATGCACGTGCTTGCTTCCAACTTAAACCCACTACAGGGTATTCATCATAAGCCGGGTGCCAAAAATACATATTGGTCATGGGCTCGTTAAAAGAATAGGTGAAATCGTGTACCCAAGCCAATGTATCAGGATAAATATTAATTATATCCTTCACAATAAATACGCTTCTGTCTTTATCTTTTTGTTCACGGGTACTATAATTGCCACTGCCATCAGAAATTTGATCTTTTACATCATAATGGCCAAGTGTTTTATTATCACCTACACTGGTAGATTGATAACCATTGATAAAATCTCTGCCCTTATCATCAGGAGATTTGGATGGTTTGAAACGGTTTGCTTTAGCAGCCGCTAAACGTAAGTTGAGCCAGTAATACTCATAATTCAATTTACGTGAATCAAATTCTCTTCGTCTGTACATGCGCTCCTCCGGTGGAAGATACATAAATTCCAATACTTCTCTTACATCTTGCTCGTCGTAAGCAACATTTTCATCCCAATTAATTAATGGGGGATCAATTGGTTGATCATACTCATCCGTTTCTATTCCATGTTCAGCTCTTCCATCTTCAAATAAGGCACGATGAGCAATAGAATCTCTTACCCAATAAACGAATTGACGATACTCATTATTTGAAATCTCTGTTTGATCAATGTAAAAAGCCTGAACAGAAACTACTTTAGCCTTGGTAGTATGCGCATAAGGAGTATCCTCATCACTCGGTCCCATATTGTAACTTCCCATAGGAATGTACAACATACCAAACGGGTCAATATCGAACCAATCCATGCGGGGATGAACGCCTACCAGTTCTCCGGGAGGACCTTGTTTACAGCCGGTAATAGCTATAGCAACCATCGAACCTAATAAGAGCAATTTTTTCATGTTTTTTTGTTTTAATATTAAACTCCATTTGTTAGAAAATCACCACACTAAAAAAGGTGATGATTTAAAATCAAAGTAAGTAGCTTAAACGGTACTTTTTAAATTAAGGTTACAAAAAATGTTTTTTTATAAAAATCTCACGTTCATATGACTTGTTGGTTTAGGTTCTTTTTTGAGTTTGTAGCAAAAACCTAACATAATTTCGTGTGTGCCATGACTATAATTTTTAATAGCGGATGTTGTCATATCATATGAATAACCAAATTTTGCTGTAAGTTTTGGATTGAAACTTCTTTCTAAACCTACAATTCCAACAATAGCATCAGTTAAACGGTAAGATGCACCTATAAATATTGTTTTATTCCATTTTGCGAGTAAATTAATATCTAACTGAGTTGAGGAAGCATCTGATTTAGCCAAAACTGAAGGTGTTAACTCAAACTGATTTCCTAAATTAAAGGTATAACCTGCCATTACATAATAGTGGCGAGCAACTTTGAAATTAAAATCATATTTTGTGTCCGTTTTTTTCAATGATTGTTCAGGCAAATGCAATGATGACAAGCCTATGTACAACTTTGGTGTTGTATAATATAAGCCAAAACCAACGTCATACGTGGTTGCAGCAGTTCCATTCCAAGGAATCGCTAAGTCGGGGCCTCCTCCAGTACCTTGTGTACTAGTTCCATCAGGTGCAATGAAATTTCCGTTTAATGATTTTTGGATCATACCTGCATCTATGCCAATTCCTAAAATGCCTGTAGCACCTAAATGTAAGTGATAGGAATAAGCCAATTTGGCTTTTAACGTTTTATCGAACCCTAATTGATCCTGATCAACAGTTAAGCCTATTCCTCCACGAAGAATTTGCCCATAATCAACGCTTAAAAGCCCAGTTTTAGGTGCACCAGGGAAGCTTGTCCATTGCTGGCGGTATAATAATACAGCGCAAAGGGCTTGATTTGTTCCGGCATATCCCGGGTTAACTGCTAATTTATTGAACATATTCATACTAAATTGTGCATCTTGTTGTGCAAATGTTACCAAAGTGGTAATCGTTAAAGCAATAGTAGTAAGGTTTTTTTTCATTTTATACATATTAAAATTAACTATTTTGTTATCGTTTTAGATCAAACTTAGGACGCTAAATTATATATTTACTTTATAAAAACAAATTATTTACCCATTTTATTGCGTACCGGTTAAAATAATGTTTTTAAAGGTCAACCTAATTTCTGATACGTTTGCCACCACCTGTCGGGCATTTCATCATTACAGGCAACCTGATAATCGCTATATGAACAGGGAATCATGTGATGGCGCTCATATTTTATCTGATGATTCACCGGGTATGGCACATCCATCCACCATCTATCGCTTTTATTACTCTTATAAAAAACAATTTCATGGTCATTATCTTTTAGTGATACGCGGTACTTTGTATATTCTGATTTATCAATTATTGGATAATCTTGTTTACGATTATAATAACCATCGATAAAATACCAAATAATCTCTGATACGAGATTTACAGTTTGTTTGTTTCTATCATGAGCCGGATTTATCTCATAAAAACCAATAGATGTAAGTTTATCGCTTAACCCGGCATAACGAGCTATTTGACAAGCTTCTTCTCCATAAAATCCATTAGGTGATGCATTCCCGTTACCAGGTGCATCGCTTTGCCGAATGGCAGCAATATCAAAACTCACCATATCTGCATTACGTACAATTGGCTCCACAGCTTCAATATCAGCACGAACTTCGCCTAAACGATGTGTATCAAAATATAATTTATTCATTAATTCAATGGAGTTTTGCTCCAGAAAATAGGTTTGGTATCCTATATTGCTATAATTGAAAAGAATATTGGGTTTATGTAAAATTATTTTGCTTAAATAACTTTGAGAATTCAACTCTTTTTCACCATCACCAATATCAAAACGAGGATCTATAGCAACTATATTAATGGTTTGTTCAAGGGTCAAATAGGCTTTATAATTGCAGTATGTAAGATCCTGACTCCCTCCGATGATAATTGGGATAATGTTTTTTTTCAGTAATTGTGATATCACATCTGTTACCGCGAAATAACTGTCCTCTATGGTGTTTCCTATTTTAATATTTCCCAGATCAACAATTTTTGAAGAATAATTCCCTTGAAATAATTGATAAATAGCTTCGCGGACATAATCAGCTGAAAGCCCACAACCTTCATTATTTAAGGATTTCCGGTCCTCCTCTACTCCAATGATCGCTAAATGAATATTTTCCAGATCGGGGAAATCATCTTTTTGAATATAGCTTTTAATTAATTTGCCATACGAAGAAGCGGTATATTGATGTGCTCCGCTAAATTTACTGATATTGATAGGGGTAAAATATTCCTGCATGGTTGCTAATTACGAATTATGCAAATGCTAATTTGTGTTTTCTATTCTTATAACTCTATATTTCTAAAAAGATACAGAATACAAATTAACTTATTTTTTCTTTCCCGGTTTTTTAGTTGTAGTTTTTTTCGCAATTTTTTTAACTGCTGTTTTTTTAACAGTTGCTTTCTTTTCAGCAGGTTTAGAAACTTTTTTTGCTGTTGCTTTTTTTGGTGAAGGTTTCTTAGCAGCTGCCTGTTTAAATGGTTTCGCTGTTTCTTTTTTCTTGAATCTATTCCCTTTGCTTGCATTTTTTGGATCAGCTGCAATATCCAAACAGTCCTGCAAACTCAATGATGCCGCATCCGTACCTTTTGGCAATTTAAAATTATTTTTATCGATCACTAGATAAGCGCCCCAACGGCCGTTAAGTAATTGCACATCGGGCCTTTCAGGGAACGTTTTAATATGTTTATCAATGTCTGCTTGGCGCTTTGCTTTTATTAATTCTATTGTACGATCAACTGTAATGGTCATTGGATCATCTTCTTTTTTCAATGATACAAAAATACTGTTGTGACGAACATACGGTCCGAAACGTCCGATTGCAACAACCATATCTTTATCTTCAAATTGTCCGACAACCCGAGGTAATTTAAAAAGATCCTGAGCTTCTTCAAATGTTATTGTTTCAAGGCGCTGATCTTTTCGCAAGCCGGCAAATTTTGGTTTATTATTTTCATCATTCCCTTCTCCAAGCTGCGCCATTGGCCCAAAACGACCGATACGCACATATACATTTTTTCCTGTTACAGGATCAACACCTAACAAACGTTCACCGGATGCACGCTCCGAATGCTCTGAAGTGTTTTCTACATTTTTATGAAATGGTTTATAAAAATCAGACAACATTTTTGTCCACTGAATTTTACCTTCTGCTATCTCATCAAACTCCTCTTCCACTTTAGCAGTGAAGTGGAAATCCATGATCTGAGGAAACTCTTTCAATAAAAAATCATTCACAACCATTCCGATATCTGTAGGAAATAATTTTGATTTTTCAGCGCCTGTGCCTTCTGTTCTCACCTCATCGGTAATATTGCCTTCCCTCAATATAAGAGCATTAAAATTACGTTGAACTCCTTCTCTATCCTCTTTTACAACGTATGTCCGTTTTTGAATAGTTGATATAGTTGGCGCATAAGTAGATGGACGACCAATACCTAATTCTTCTAATTTTTTAACCAGACTTGCTTCTGTATAACGTGCAGAATGGTGTGTATAGCGTTCTATTGCATTGATCTCATTTGCTTTTAATTGTTCGCCAACTTTCATAGGAGGCAACATTCCTTCTTGGTTTTCTTCATCTTCTTCATCTGTTCCTTCCATGTACACTTTCAAAAAACCATCAAATTTTAATACTTCACCTTGAGCTACAAATTTTTCGGTAGTGCCGGAAGCAGTAATAACAACAGTGGTTTTTTCTAATTCTGCATCACTCATTTGCGATGAGATGGTACGTTTCCAGATCAGGTCATACAACCGTTTATCCGCTGAATCCCCATCGATTGTTTGATTTTCGATATAGGTTGGGCGAATGGCCTCATGCGCTTCCTGCGCGCCTTTTGATTTTGTTTTGTACTGACGAATGTTTAAATAGTTGGCTCCATAATTTCCGGTGATGGCTTCTTTCGCCTGATTTATTGCAGTTTCCGAAAGGTTTACAGAGTCAGTTCTCATATAAGTGATCTTACCACTTTCATATAAACGTTGTGCAAGTACCATTGTTTGAGAAACTGAAAAACCAAGCTTACGACTTGCTTCCTGTTGCAATGTAGATGTTGTAAAGGGCGCTGATGGCGATTTTTTTGCAGGTTTTGTTTCAAGGCTATCAATCGTAAAATCAGCGGTAGAACATTTTTGTAAAAATATACGAGCCTCTTCTAATGTTTTAAATTTTGTTGACAATTCCGCTTTTACAACAGAGTTACCGGAAGCAAAATTGGCAGTTACTTTATAAGAGGAAGTACTTTTAAAATTCATTATATCACGTTCACGATCAACTATTAAACGTACAGCAACTGATTGAACGCGTCCTGCAGATAATGACGGACGTATTTTTTTCCAAAGTATAGGTGATAATTCGAATCCAACTAAACGATCTAAAATTCTACGAGCTTGTTGTGCATCTACTAAATGTTTATCAATTTTACGGGGATTTGCAATCGCATTTTTTATAGCAGATTTTGTGATCTCATGAAAAACAATTCGTTGTGTATTCTTCGCATTTAAATTCAATGCTTCAGATAAATGCCAGGAAATAGCTTCCCCTTCACGATCCTCATCTGTTGCTAACCAAACCATTTCGGCTCCTTTTGCTAATTTTTTAAGCTCGGCAACTACTTTTGCCTTATCGGGCGATATCTCGTAATTTGGAGTAAAGTTGTTTTCTATATCAACACCAAATCCTTTTTTTGCCAGATCACGAACGTGACCATAACTTGATCTTACTGTAAATCCTTCGCCCAAAAATCCTTCTATTGTCTTTGCCTTTGCAGGGGACTCCACGATCACTAAATTTTTGCTCATACCTTTTTATTAGTTTAAGTTCTAAGTTTTAGGGTGTAAGTTTTACAGCCTTAAAACTTTTTTGAGAGTGCAAAGAAAACAATTCCAAATTGAAATATGCAAGAATTATTTTAAAATGCCTTTATTATTGTGTGTGATAAGATTTTTATTTTTTTTCAAACACCCCTTTACTAAAGCATTTTGAGAGATATTTTTTTAACTACCTTTGCGATGAATTTTTTTTACAGGTGAAAAACGTAGCGCAAAGTAATAATTTAAAATGAACGAGAATAAAATAATCGATGAAAGCAAGCAAGGAGAAGCCTTGATGATAGAGCAACCATTGAATATCAATGGTAAAAAATTATTTTTAGAAAGTTACGGCTGCGCGATGAATTTTTCGGATAGTGAAATTGTTGCATCTATTTTAAAAGATAAGGGATTTACAACCACTCAGAATTTTTTTGAAGCGGATGTAATTTTTGTAAACACATGTGCTATTCGCGAAGGAGCTGAACAACGTGTACGTAAGCGTTTAACAGAATATAGAAAAGCAAAAAAAACAAACCCTGATCTGATCATTGGTGTGTTGGGTTGTATGGCGGAACGTTTAAAATCACAATTTTTAGAAGAAGAGAAATTAGTGGATATTGTTGTAGGTCCGGATGCTTATCGTAGTTTGCCTGAATTAATTGAAATTGCTGAAAGCGGACAAAAAGCAGTGAATGTGCTTTTATCGAAGGAAGAAACTTATGCTGATATTGCTCCGGTACGTTTAGGCTCCAACGGAGTTACAGCATTCATTAGCATTACACGCGGTTGTGATAATATGTGTTCATTTTGTGTAGTACCTTTTACTCGCGGTCGTGAACGTAGCCGCGATCCTGAAACAATTGTGAAAGAAGCGCAAGATTTATTCAATGACGGATATAGAGAAGTTACTTTGCTCGGACAAAATGTGGATTCATATTTATGGACAGGTGGAGGATTAAAAAAAGAAAATCCTTCAAAAGAGGAATTAGAGAATGCGTGTACCTTTTCAAAATTACTTGAAAAAGTAGCATTGGTAAATCCTGACCTGCGTGTGCGTTTCAGCACGTCACATCCCAAAGATATGGTGGATGATGTACTTTATACTATTGCTAAATACGATAACATTTGCAGTTATGTTCACCTTCCTGTTCAATCCGGCAACTCACGTGTTTTAGAAATGATGAACCGCGGTTATACCCGTGAATGGTATTTGAATAGAATTGATTCTATCCGCAAAATTATTCCTGATTGCGGAATTTCCATGGATATCATCACTGGATTTTGTTCAGAAACAGAAGAAGAACACCAAGATACATTATCCTTAATGGAAGCTGTAAAATATGATTTCGGATATATGTTTGCGTACAGCGAACGCCCTAAAACATTGGCTGAACGCAAATATAAAGATGATGTACCAGCAGAAATAAAAAGCAGAAGGTTAGCAGAAATTGTTGAATTGCAATTAAAACATTCTGCTGAACGCACCAAACAAGGTGTTGGAAAAATGCACAGGGTTTTGGTAGAAGGCGTTTCAAAAAAATCTACAGAAAAATTATATGGAAGAAATTCACAAAATACAGTTGTCGTTTTTCCAAAAGAGAATTTCAAAAAAGGGGATTATGTGAATGTTTTAGCGGAAAGTTGTACTGGAGCGACATTGATTGGGAAAGCTGTTTACTAAATTTACGCTGGTATTTATTTTCCAAGATTTTAACTATTTAAAATTCTATTCGATAACTTAATACCGGAATTAAACCTAATTGATATGCTTGTTCAATTTCTTTTTTTGTTGGCTCATAATACATTTCATAAATATTTTTCCTGTTAGTAACGTTTTGAATATCTAATCTTAATTCACTATTGTATTTTGAATGATTGTGAATGTAACCTATTTGTATATCTATCCGAAAATAGTCATCCATCTTTTTTGAAAAAACTTCGTTTGTTTTTAAAATTTCACGGTTATATAACTGAGATTTTTCCAGGTCAATAGGGGTATATCTTCTACCTCCGGTCCAGTTGACCCTGATACTTGTGCTTATAAGGTTTCTTCTTTTATCGCCGATCCAAAATTCTTTACCAATAATATAATTACTTACATAGTTTCTATTATAAGCAGTGTTACGCTCTATTTTATCTGCCGCAATGTATTTTGATTCGAATAAAGAAGCTGTGATTAAAAAAAAATAATTTTTATAAAATTTCTTATCGATAGTAATTTCTATTCCATAATTTCTGCCTGTACCTTTATTAACTAATTTGCCCTGAGCATAATCTGATCCATAATTTAAAGTAGAAAAGGTGCTGGCTGTATCTTCAGAAATGGGTATATTATAGAGTTGTTGATAGTATGCTTCTATTTTAAAAAATAAATTTTCAGTAAGTATTTTATCATAGCTCAAAATATAATGACGTGATTTTGAAAAATCTAAATTTTGGTTTAACCTTACTCTATCATTCCCTACTTTGGTTTTATCAACATAAATTTGAAAAGGCTCAATTTTACTATGAATACCAAACGCCAGACTAAGTGATTGTGATGTATTGATTTCCCATTTTACTGAACTCCTTGGTTCAACAGAATAATGTTTGTTTAAATCCAATTGTAAAAAATGTATTCCATTAACTAATGAAAAACTTTTATTGATCCGGTATTTCCATGAACAATATGCTTGCGATTGATTAGTATTGCCTTGTTCATCAGTATAAATACTTCTAATGGAATAATAATAAGAATAATTTTCCTCATAATAATTATATTGCTGCGCGGTGTAATTTATTCCTGTTTTAAGGGTATTTTTTGCATTTATTTTTGAAGTCATATTGATGGAAATTCCCAGAGAACGATCAATAAAAGAAAAATGATAATAGTTATCATAATTATAAAATGTTTTTTGCGTGGATTTATCAAATAAACTGGCTTTATTAGAAAAAGAAACGATGCTTTTAATATAATTTTTGTCATTGATCCTGTATTGATGTGAAAGACCAACAACGCCAAGATTATAATCATAACTTTCTTTTTTATCATCTATTTTCTGGCTTATTGTGCTTAGCCCGCCTATACCATATAAAGAAAATACTCCCGCTTTTTTTGTAGGAAAAAAAAGTTTAAATGATAAGTCCTGAAACCGGGGCACAGCATCACCTTCTACTTTATAACCAAATAAATTAAATATGGATATGCTTGAGTAGCGATAATTAAATAGATAAGATGCCGCTTTTCCTTTTTTAAATGGACCTTCGGCTCCTACATCTATTCCCAGGAAACCAGCCTGAAGTGAGTATTCTCTTTTTTCATTGTTACCGTTCCGCAATTTTATATCAAATACTCCGGATGAAGCATTTCCATATTCGGCAGGGAAAGCACCTGTGATAAAATCGGAATTTGCCAGCATTGTACTACTCAACATACTCACAGATCCATTTGAAGACCCTACTTGAGAAAAGTGATTAGGACTTGGAATTTCTCCTCCTTCTAACATCCACAATAATCCTTTGGGTGAATTACCTCTTATTACAATTTCATTATCTCTATCATTACCGCTTGTAATGCCTGCATAGGACATTACCATTCGCGCAGGATCATTTATGCTTGCCGGATACCTTTTTGTTTCATCAACCGAAAATGAACGAGAACTTACGGTTGCCATTTCATTATTTACGGTGGGTTTATTAGTTATTTCCACAGTTTTGAGATTAACAATGGAAGTTTGTAACTCAATAATTAATATGGACTCTTTACCTGATTTAATTAGTGAATTGGAAACAATCTTATCTTCATAACCGGTAAAAGAAATTTTAATATCATATCTCCCTACAAGAACATTTTCTATACGATATTCACCATTTTGATTTGAAATGGTTTCTAATAAGGGTTCTGTATTAAGAATAACAACATGGGCTGCTTCAATTGGTTTTTGTGTATCTGAATCGCGTATTGTTCCTCTTAATGTTTGAGTTGAAACTTGCGAATAACCAATACTTAAAAAAATATTAAAATGAGCAACTACTGATAATCCAATTGCTTTATAGGAAACTATTTTTTTGATAAATATCAATGATTTATTTATATAAATTTTTTCAAAGATAAGAGTCGGAATATTAAATACATACTGTTTTTAGATTATCTAACTTTTATATACATCATAAACGCAATCAACTATAAATATCTTTCGTTAATTGTTTTCGCATGATGTATTTCATGACCAAGTATTAAAAAGCCAACAGCTTTTGTTGAAATTTTGGTGCTTACACCTGCGAATCCAATTTGCGAAAGCATTTCCTCATCAAAACTTTTATATAAAGAAAGTGTTGCTAATCTTATCTGTGAATATTCTCCTAAAAGTTCATTCCAGTTTTTGGCATTGGCTTTACTATTCATTGCATAAGCATTTTCATCAAATCCAGGTAGAGGTTTTATTTCTTTTCTGGAATAGCATAAAGCTCGGTAAGATAATATACGCTCTGTATCCATCACATGTTGCCACACTTCCTTTACTGTCCATTTTCCTTCTGCATAACTAAATAACAACTTCTCTTCAGGGATGCTATTTAGAAAATGAATGGTACTTTGATGTGATTCTTCTAATCCTGAAATCAACTCAGGATAAAATACCAGATTAATTTCATCCTGAAAACGTTCAGGATATTCGTCTTTGCCCGGATGAAGTATTTTAATTGACATGATAGGGTTGGGATTTTTATTAGCTAATTTATAAAATGTTTTGTTATTTCGTTTTTACCTATTTATTATTTTCTCTCCCAACTTTTTAAAATCAATACCATCAAAAGTTCCGGAACTCATCATCAGCAAATTTTTATTTTCAAAATTTGTTTTTAATAGGTCTTCCAAAAGAATTTTTGACTCGGTATATATTTTAATATTATTTCCTCCAAAAGCTTTTTTTACTTGCTCTTCGGTGATGGGTTTTAATTTTTTATGTGCAATAGTATGCGGATTAAAATAAACAATTGCTTCATCAGCCAAAGCCATTGAATCATTGTATTGATTTAAAAAATCTTCATTCAAACTACTGAATGTATGAAGCTCCATACATGCAATCAACTTGCGATCTGGAAATTGCTTTTTTACGGCTTGTGTAGTTGCTTTTAATTTTGAAGGAGAATGAGCAAAATCTTTATACACTGCTGTAACAGTATTTTTTTTCACCAGCTCCAAACGCTTTGCAGCGCCTGTGAATGACTGGATGGCTTCGTAAAATTGTGCATCACTCACACCAATTTGATTGCATACTAATCGTGCACCATTTAGGTTCATTAGATTGTGTTCACCAAATATTTCCAGTTGATAGTTGTTAGTTGTAGGTTGTGGGAAAGTTAAAATAGTAACTCCATTTTCAATTTTATGTTGAGGAATTCCGTAAGGAAATTTTTTTATATCAGATGGTGCAGCTTCACATACTTTTTTTACTTCTTTGTCGAGCTCACAATACACAAGACTTCCACCCTGCTCTATCAGGTCAACAAAAATTTTAAATTGCTCTACATAATTTTCAAAGGTTGGAAATACATTAATGTGGTCCCATGCAATGCCACTTAAAATAGCAATATGTGGTTTATATAAATGAAATTTAGGTCTTCGATCGATGGGTGAGGAAAGATATTCGTCGCCTTCGATCACGGCTATTT
>JBBSPS010000020.1:0-31918 GCA_038258655.1 Bacteroidia bacterium | reverse complement strand
CATAATACTTACTTGCCAACTTTTTTTGTGTACATCAAAGCCTACATAAATGTTTTCTCCGCTAAAATCTTTTATCTTTGTTTTCATCTGTATAAATTTTTCTAAACTTACACATTACAAACATAAGGGCTTCGGTGATCCCATAATACTGCGAGGCGCAATGACGAATTGAATCAGCATTATAGTTTATTAATAAATTTAACTTATATAGGAGTGTAATATACATAGAGGAATTTTTATTGAATGAAGGATAAAAAACGGCAGCACAATTATGGTAAAAAATACTCCCTCTTATTTTAATATACGAAACATAGGATTACTTCTGGCGGTGGCGGCGATATATTATGTTTCAGCCCGGGCTGGTTTACTTCTGGCATATAAAAATACAAATGCGACATCAGTTTGGCCTCCATCAGGAATTGCTCTTGCCGCCCTTATTTTATTTGGTTATAGCATGTGGCCGGGTATCATGTTAGGCGCGTTTTTAGTAAATGTAGTTGTTTTTTTATCTAATCATATAGATCCTTCCACCGCTTTTTGGGCCTCCTTATTTATCAGTATCGGTAATACATTATCAGCCTTAGTTGGCTATTTTTTATTAAAAAGGACACCGGAGGACATCAGCAGACTCGAAAAAGTAAAACACGTTCTTGCATTTATCTTAATAGTTTTACTGATGTGTTTGGTAAGCTCCACAATAGGCTCCTTAGTTATTTGTTTTGCAAAAATAATTTCCTGGAACCAACATCATGTTGTTTGGTTTACGTGGTGGTTGGGTGATGTTACCGGAGTGCTTATTGTCATGCCCTTATTATTGTCGTGTGTCAACTATTTTAAAGTAAAAAGGAAATGGAACTGGAACTGGAAGATAGTAGGCACTATTGTTTTATATGGCTTGGTATTTTTTTTTAGTGAGTTAATTTTTTCCGATTGGTTACCTGTCGATTCTCCTTTTGTAAGACCCTACCTGATTTTCCCACTCTTGTTATGGGCAGCATTTTATTTTGGCCAACAAACATTAACAACAGCGATTGCTCTCTCTTCCACTATCGCAATTTTAGGAACAGTAGAAGGGCATGGCCCTTTTGCCTTGGCATCAATAAATGACTCCTTACTTTCATTGCAAATGTATCTTTCCACTATAACCCTCACTATTTTAGCATTAAAGGCGACTGTTAATGCACGTGAACGATCGGAAAAAACACTTCATGATGCGCACCAGGAACTAATATTTATTGCGATAGAACGAAAAAAAGAATTAGATGATTATCACAAAAGAATTGATAATATTTTCCAGGCAATATTTAAATATACACTAATGGACTTTTCTCAAAAAACCATAGTAAGTGAAAAAGGAGATGAAATTGATGCGATTGCTGCCGGGCTTAATACTTTAAGCGAAGAATTAGGATTTTATATACGAAAATTGCAGGAAAGCGAAGAAAAATTAATAAATTCTGAAAATTTTCTTAACCTGATAGTGGAGAACATCCCTAATATGTTATTCGTTAAGGATGCCAAAGACCTTAAATTCGTGAGATTTAATAAAGCGGGAGAAGAGCTTTTAGGGTATTCCAGAAATGACCTAATAGGAAAAAACGACTATGATTTTTTTTCAAAAGAAGAAGCAGAATTTTTTACCTCTAAAGACAGAGTGGTACTTGAAAATAAAAAACTTCTTGACATCCCGGAAGAATCAGTTAAAACAAATAATAAGGGAACAAGAATATTGGAAACTAAAAAAATACCCATCCTTGATAATGAAGGTAAGCCTCTTTATTTATTAGGTATTTCAAATGATATAACGGAACGGAGAAAAATGCAGGAAGCATTGCAAATCAGTGAAGAGAAATTTAATACAGCGTTTCGATTAAGCCCCGCCGGTATTGCTATAATAAACTTATCTACCGGTAAATATATGGATGTCAATGACAGTTTTTTGAGGATAATAGGATTCGAACGGGAAGAGATTGTGGGGCACACTTCATTGGAAACAAACATTTTTGATCCGGACGTAAATAAACAAATTTTGGAGGAAATAAAAACGGAGGGCTCCATCAGAAACAAGGAAATTGCATTTAGAAAAAAAAGTGGTGAAACAGGAACATTATTATTTTCAACAGAACTAATAAATATTAACAACGCTTCGCATACGCTTACCATCCTATATGATATCACTAAACGAATAAAAGCGGAAACGGAACTAAAACAAAAATCAGAAGAATTAGCGAGGTCTAACCAGGAACTTGAGCAATTTGCGTACGTCGCGTCACATGATTTGCAGGAGCCATTACGAATGGTAAATAGCTATGTTCAATTGTTATCTAACAGGTATAAAGATAAATTAGATGAGGATGCGAATGATTTTATCGCGTTTGCTGTTGATGGAAGTAACAGAATGAGAATGCTTATCCAAAGCTTATTGGAATATTCACGCGTTAACAGGGTAAAACCTTTTGAAAAAATAAATATAAATGAAGTATTAACGGAAGTTCAGCATGATATAAAAGGTGTTATAGAAGAAAATAAAGCGATAATCAAAATTGACCAATTGCCCGACATTATTGGCGATACGGTGTTGATAGGGCAATTATTTCAAAACCTGATCATAAACGCGATAAAATTCAGAGGTAAAGAAAGCCCTGCCGTATCTATTTCAGGCGAAAAAATAAATGGTAATGAATATTTGTTTTCGGTTAAAGATAATGGAATAGGAATTCAGAAAGAATACAGGGAGAAAATTTTTATAATATTTCAACGCTTGCATAATAAAGATAAATATTCGGGAACCGGTATCGGTTTGGCGATTTGCAAAAAAATTGTGGAACGTCATGGAGGAGAAATTTGGGTGGAATCCGAAACAGGTGAAGGGAGTACTTTCTATTTTACGATTAAAGACGGAATAATTGAAGTATAGTAAAAAAAGTAGCGTACTTAAACATGCATTCTTCACTTGGCAGATGGTTTAAAAATGGTTCCATTACAAAAAAATTATATTTTGTAGTGGGCATTATGGCGTTACTTATAGCCATCGAATTATTTACTTTATGGTTTTCTCTTACTACGCTTTCGTCCGTAAGAGCTTTTGTAGGCGGCGAAGGATTATGGTCAAAAGCGGAAAAGGATGCTGTTTATAATTTGCAAAAATATTCGTACACACACAATGAGCAGGATTACCTGGATTTTAAAAAATTTATGAAGATACCTTTGGGAGATCATAAAACATTACTCGAACTAATTAAAAAAGATCCTGATTTTGAAATTGCTCGAGAAGGTTTTATAGAAGGGCGCAATCATCCCAATGATATTAATGGAATGATAAAATTATTCAAAAGGTTTCATAAAATCTCTTATATAAACAAAGCGATAAATATTTGGGTAAAGGCCGATTCTACAATATTTAAGCTAATGGCTATAAGTGAAAAGTTGCATGAAGAAATAAATTTAAAACCCTTCTCCGAAGAAAAAATAAGCCGGATAAATAGTGAAATAGGAGTTATCAATAACAAGCTTACTTTACTGGAAGATAATTTTTCATACACCTTAGGCGAAGGCGCTAGGTGGCTTGAAAATTTAATTTTAACGATCTTATTTTTAATCGCATTAACGGTTGAACTATCCGGTTTGTTTTTAACTATTTCTGTTAGTATGGGAATAACAAAAGGCATTAACGAAATTACCAGGATCGCAAAAAAAATTGCAACAGCTGATTTTAGTGATAAAGCAAAAGTATATTCAGAAGATGAAATTGGCCAGTTAGCTGGTTCATTTAACGAAATGATATATAATTTACAATCAACAATTAATAAACGAACCCAGGCCGAAGAAGTAATACGGCAACAACAAGAACTTTACGAATCCCTTATTAAAACGCAGAGTGAAATGGGACAGGGAATCGCGATCACTGAGAATAAAAAGATTATTTATGCGAACGATGCGCTTTATAAAATGTATGGCTATAGCAAAGAAGAGATTTTTCAAATGCCCTCTTTTATAGATATGGTTATTCCTGAAGATAAAGAAAGGCTCAGTGATAAGTTAAAGAAGCGGCTTTCAGGAGCGGACATGGCTGATATAGGTGAAACGGCAATTATTCGGAAAGATGGGAAGATCATAAATATTGAATATTCTGTGAAAATGATCAACATACAAGGCCGTGTACAAACACTTTCCGTTATTCGTGACATAACCGCCCGTAAACAGGCAGAAACAGAACTTAAGCAAAAAGCCGAAGAATTAATCCGTTCTAATAAAGAGCTGGAACAGTTCGCTTATGTGGCGTCACATGATTTACAAGAGCCATTGAGAATGGTAACTGCGTATGTACAATTATTGGAGGAACGTTATAAAAATAAACTTGGCGCTGATGCCAATGAATTTATCGCGTTTGCCCTTAATGGAACCGAAAGAATGAGGAGCCTTATTTTCAGCCTTTTGGAATATTCGCGTATTAACAGGGTGAAACCCTTTGAAATAATTGATATGTGTAGTTTGATAGATGACGTATTGCATAATTTAAATGGCTTGGTAAAAGAAAATAACGCTGTTATTAAAATAAACGGCAAACCGCCTGATATATATGGAGATAATATATTAATAGGACAGTTGTTTCAAAATTTGATATCAAACTCGATCAAATTCAAAGGTAAGCAGCCTCCTGAAATAATTATTTCAGGTGAAAAACTAAATAAAGAATATTTGTTTTCAATAAAAGATAATGGCATTGGGATAAAAAAAGAATATGCGGAAAAAATATTTGTCATATTCCAACGCCTGCATACTAAGGAAGAGTATCCGGGAACAGGTATTGGCTTGGCAATTTGTAAAAAAATTGTGGAGCGGCATGGAGGAAAAATATGGATGGAATCGGAGGTAGGAAAAGGAAGCGATTTTTATTTTACGATAAAAGAAAATGGAAAAACCCTATGATGGGATTAGGCAAGAAACATATGGAAGAAAAAATTAACATATTATTAGTTGAAGATAATCCCGGAGATGCGCGATTATTAGAAATTTATTTGCAAGAATCATTTGATAATGTATTCACACTGCTAACCGCCGAATATTTATCCCAAGGCATACAACTTTTAGAAAAAAAAATTTTTAATATTATTCTCCTTGACCTTTCATTACCTGACAGTAATGGTTTGGAAACATTTAAAAAAATATACTCCCATGCCCCCGAAACACCAATTATAGTACTTACCGGACTTGATGATGAATCAATAGGGCTGCAGGCCATGAAATTAGGGGCTCAGGATTTCCTTATAAAGGGGAAATTAAAAAGTCAAAGTCTGAGGCGCTCCATTAATTATAGTATTGAACGTTATAAATTATTGAATGAACTCGCTGAAAAAACAAAAAAACTTGAGGAAAAAACAATAGAGCTAAACAGTGAAAAATTAAAACTCACCCTTGCACAAAAAATATCCCATATCGGAAGCTGGGATTTGGATGTAGCAACTAATCAATTTCACTGGTCGGATGAGTTGTACCGTATCCACGGTTTGGAGCCGGAAGAAACTATTACGGATGAAAAAATTTTGAAAGTGACACATGCTGCAGACAGGGAGTATGCAAAACGTATTTTGGAGCAATCAATCAAAACTCGTAACCCATTCCATTATTATTACCGGATGATACGTTCAGATGGAGCCGTAAGAACACTTGACTCACGAGGAGAAGTTGTTGCAAATGTGAATGGGCAGATCATCAGGATGATAGGAACCTTGCAGGATGTAACAGATCAGGTCCAAGAAGAAGAATGGGAAAAGCTTGCCCTGGCTGCAACAAAATCATACAACTCTGTAATAATTGCAAACAAAAATGGATACATAGAATGGGTCAACGAAGGGTTTATCAAACTTACCGGTTATACATTAGAAGAAGTGCAAGGAACCTCCGGGGAAGCTTTACGTAAAGGGACTGAAACAGGCCTTTCAAAGTCAATGGATCATTATGAATCCATTATCCGCAACAAAAAACCGGTAATTTATGAAAATAAAAATTTTACAAAAGATGAAAAAGAATACTGGGTCATAACAACACTTTCTCCGGTACTCAACAAAGAAGGAGAAGTGGAAAGGATACTCGCTATAGAATCAGATATCACGGAAAGAAAAAAAATAGAGGAAGAATTTATCCAAGCAAATAATGAATTGACAAAGGCGAAAAAACAACTGGAAGAATCTATGCGTGTGAAAGAGCAGTTTCTTGCCAATATGAGCCATGAGATCAGGACACCTATGAATGCCATCGTAGGCTTCAACGATCTGCTTTTAAAAACACAATTGACATCGGAACAAAAACAATACATCGATGCCGTTAAAATATCATGTGAGAACCTGATAGTAATTATTAATGATATACTAGATTTTTCTAAGATGCAATCAGGTAAAGTATCTTTTGAACAAATAAATTTCAGGTTATCGCAAACCATGTCAACTGTTACTGAAATGATGTTGCCTAAGTCGGTAGAAAAAAATATTCAACTATCCACGGTTATTGACAAAAATATCCATGACCGTTTAATTGGCGATCCAACCCGTCTGAATCAAATACTTTTAAACCTTCTTGGTAACGCTGTTAAGTTTACACCAAAAGGTGAAATAAAAATAACAGTCAGTTTATTATCGGAAAATAATGAACAAGTAGAATTGAAATTTTCCGTGAAAGATACCGGAATTGGTATTCCAAAAGAAAATTTAGATTCTATATTCGAGGAGTTCAGACAGGCCGCCAATGATACTACGCGCAAATATGGAGGCAGCGGCTTAGGCCTTTCTATTGTAAAACAATTAGTGGAAATGCAAGGAGGTAAAATTTCAGTCGAAAGCCAAGTTGGAGTGGGTTCTACTTTTAGTCTTAATTTAAAATTCCAGAAAAATTTTAATTCTGATGGAGAAAAAGGAAACCCGATGAAAGAAGAAAAAAGAACCCCGCTTATTGAAGGTTTGAATATTTTGCTTGTGGAAGATAACATTCTTAACCAGGTATTGGCAAAAAAGGTATTGACCGACTGGCATTGGAATGTGGAAGTTGCCGAAAATGGATTAGTGGCTCTTGAAAAATTAAAAAAACAGGATTTTGATATTGTATTGATGGATATACAACTTCCTGAAATGGACGGTTATGAGGCCACACGTTATATCAGAAATAAATTCCCCCCTCCCAAATGCAACATTCCTATTATGGCAATGACTGCTCATGCCTTGGCAGGAGAAGAGGAGAAATGCCGTGCAGCAGGAATGAATGGATATATTTCCAAACCTTTTGACCAAAAAAATTTATATTCAAAAATAATATCTATTCTTAACGAATCGGGTTACCTTACAAAAGAAATCAAGGAGCCAAAAACAGAACAACAAAAAAAATAACAATGAAACATTCGGACCTTACTTACTTAAAAGAGCTTGCTAATGGAAGCAATCAATTTATGACAGAAATGCTCACTCTCTTTATAACACAAACACCAGAAGCAGTGGAAAATTTGGAAAAGTATCTTCAGGATAAGGATTGGAAATCGCTTCGGGGAGTTGCTCATAAAATGAAACCTTCTATTTCATTTGTAGGATTAAAGGAAATAGAAGATGACGTTCGCACCGTAGAAGAATTGGCAATGAATGAAACTAACCTAGAGCGTTTACCGGTTTTAATTTCAAAAATAAAACAAGTATGTACGGAAGGTATAGAAGAGTTAAAGATGGAATTAAAAACATTCTCCTGAGTTTCTTTTCTAAAAGAATTAAGAAGCGAAAGGCTATATAAGGTGGATAATCATGTTAAAATATTTTTCTTTCAAATTACTGATAACAAGTATTGTTTTGGCCATGCTAACCATTCTTACAGCAATAGGGATTTTTACCTATTGCCGTCTAACCAATATTGTAAGCAATGTTTCAGAAGCTGCCAAGCCGGACATTAAACTCATATTTCTGAAACAGATCCATTCGGAACTCTCCGATGCGGAAAGCAGCGTAAAATCATATATGCTTACCCGCGATAATAATTATTTAACTCCATTTTATAATTCTCTTTCATCCATTGATGAAAAAATGGATATTCTTCAACGACTTTGTAAGGAAGATGCTACTCAGCAAATATTGGTGGATAGTGTGCATCAGCTTGTAGGAGAAAAATATGAAATTTTAAATTCGCTGCTTTCCTTAAATAATGATGAACGAATACCTGCTGAATTAAAAAAAATATCAGAAAAAATAGAAGAAGCGGAAAAAAATCAAAAAAATGCACCGCAGCAATATATCACAGTTATTGAAAAAAATTCTCCTCCTGCGCCTACCAAGAAAACTATTTTTCAAAGAATCTTTAGAAAGAAAGAACAAATAGCACCAAAAGATACTGTTATAATATCAAAAGATAGTATAATACAAACTCCGGGAACTGTCAATATCAAAACCAAAGAAATAAAACGAGAAATAAAAAATGTTAAAGAGTATCAGACGCTGCAATTACAAGAAAGAAAACAGCAGGAATTTTATTTGGTGGAGAAAGACAAGAAAATAATGGATAGGATTAACTATCTAATAGCAAGGGTGGAAACCCGTGAAATGTTAGATCTAGAAGAAAAAACAAAACAAAGTGAGCGCTTGGCGCACGAAACAAAAATACTTATCGCAACATTTTGCCTGGCCGCTATATTAATGCTTCTTATCGCGAGTATTGTAATCGCGATTTTTTTGCGAAACAATACTGCTTACCGAAATGCACTTAAAAAGGCAAAAAATGATGCAGAAAATCTTACGAAAGCGGAAGAAAAATTTCTTGTCAATATGAGCCATGAGATCCGCACACCCATGAACGCGATTATTGGATTCACCAACTTGATTTTGAAAACACCTCTATCAGATGAACAGAAGCAATACATAGATGCCGTAAAAACATCGGGTGAAAATTTACTTGTGATCATAAATGATATTTTGGATTTTTCTAAAATGCAATCCGGTAAAATTTCTTTGGAACAAATAAATTTCAGATTGTCCCAAGCCATGTCAATAGTTACAGAATTCATGTTGCCAAAATCCATTGAAAAAAGCATCAAACTTTCAATGTCAATTGAAAAAAATATTCCTGATCATTTAATCGGTGATCCTACACGTTTGAACCAAATACTTTTAAATCTTGTAAGCAACGCTATCAAGTTCACGGAGAAAGGCGAAGTAAAAACAACTGTCAGCTTGCTGTCCGATGATAATAAAATTATTGATTTAAAATTCTCCGTGAAGGATACAGGAATCGGTATTCCTAAAGAAAAATTAACTTCCATATTCGAAGAATTTACACAAGCGGCGGATGATACTACCAGAAAATACGGGGGTAGTGGTTTAGGGCTTGCTATTGTAAAGCAGTTGGTAGAGATGCAAGGCGGCGAAATTTCAGTGGACAGTGAAGTGGGAGCGCGTTCTACATTTAGTTTCAACCTTAAATTTAAGAAAAACCTGCATCCTGATAAAAAGGAAGATTCGTTCCATGAAGAAGGCAATATTCCCCATGTTGATGGATTGAATATTTTGCTAGTGGAAGACAATGTTCTCAACCAGGTTCTCGCAAAAAAAGTATTGAGCGATTGGAATTGGAATGTGGAGGTTGCTGAAAATGGATTAGAAGCTATTGAAAAATTAAAAAAACAAAATTTCGATATTGTTTTGATGGACATACAACTCCCTGAAATGGATGGTTATGAAGCGACCCGTCGTATCAGAAAAGATTTTTCGCCTCCCAAATGTGATATTCCAATTATGGCAATGACAGCTCATGCCATGTTTAGCGAGGAAGAAAAATGCAGGGCAGCAGGAATGAACGGATATATTTCCAAACCATTTGATACAAAAATTTTATATTCCAGAATAATATACATTCTTAATGCATCCGGGTATTTTACAAATAATATTAGTGAGGCTGTGAACGAACATAAATAATTTTGTTTGGTCTACCTGACATACTCTGCTATACATAAGATATAAATCTTATTTAAGAATTCGTAAATTTGTAAGAAATTATATTTATAACAAAAAATAATATGTCAAAAAAAGTAATGTTAATGATCCTTGACGGTTGGGGTATTGGTGACGGCTCAAAAGCTGATGCAATAGCCAATGCAAATACTCCCTTTGTAAATAGTTTATATAAAAAATATCCGCATTCAACTTTACTTACTTCCGGTGGCAATGTAGGTTTACCCGATGGGCAAATGGGAAACAGCGAAGTAGGTCATCTCAATATTGGCGCGGGGCGTATTGTTTATCAGGACCTGGCAATGATAAACAAAGCGATCCGTGAAAAAACAATTGACACCAACCCTACACTTATAAAAGCATTTGAGTATGCAAAACAAAACAAGAAAGCAATTCATTTTATGGGTTTAGTTTCTGATGGTGGAGTACATTCCTCGCAAGAACATTTGCATTATTTGTGCGATATGGCAAAGTCAAATGGGTTACAAAATATTTTTATTCATGCATTTACTGATGGACGCGATACAGATCCTAAAAGCGGCTTAAGATATTTAACAGCACTTGAAGATCATTTAAACCCATCCCCGGCCCTCCCCAAAGGAGAGGAAGTTGCCTCCGCGCAAATTGCAAGTGTAATCGGCCGTTATTATGCTATGGATAGGGATAAGCGTTGGGAACGTGTAAAATTAGCGTATGATCTTTTAGTGAAAGGCGAAGGCAAAAAAACACGAAATATTTTAAAAGCAATAGAAGAATCATATGCGGATAATGTAACCGATGAATTTATTAACCCGATCGTAAATACGGATGCTTCCGGAAACCCGATTGGTGTTATTAAAGAAAATGATGTAGTGATCTGCTTCAACTTTCGTACAGATCGTTGTCGGGAAATTACACAGGTACTTACACAAAAAAATATGCCGGAACAAGAGATGAAAACATTGCCGTTATATTATGTTACCATGACCAATTATGATGAAACATTCAAAAATGTTCATATTGTATATGATAAAGATAATTTAGTAATGACATTGGGTGAGGTGCTTGAAAAAGCAAATAAAAAGCAAATACGAATTGCCGAAACAGAAAAATATCCCCATGTTACTTTTTTCTTTTCAGGAGGACGGGAAAAAGAGTTTAAAGGCGAAAAACGGTTGATGGTGCCATCACCCAAAGTTGCAACATACGATCTAAAACCCGAAATGAGTGCTATTGAATTAACCGATGCAATTATTCCTGAATTAAAAAAAGGTGATACGGATTTTATTTGCCTGAATTTTGCAAATGCTGATATGGTAGGACATACGGGAGATTACAAAGCGGTTGTAAAAGCACTAGAAACAGTAGACGTATGTGCCAAACGCATTGTTGAAACGGGCTTGCAAAATGATTATTCATTTATTATTATTGCCGATCATGGCAATGCGGACTATATGATTAACCCGGATGGGTCACCAAATACAGCACATACAACCAACCCGGTTCCTTGCATTTTAATTGACAAGGATTACAAAAAAATAAATGAAGGAAAGTTAGCTGATATAGCGCCCACCATTTTAAAATTAATGGGAATTGCAATTCCTAAAGAAATGGATGGAAATGTGTTGGTATAGTTATTATATCATATTTCAAAAAATAAAAAAGTCCCATTTTTTAATAAAGAATGGGACTTTTTTATTATCAAAATAATATTAGTCTTTTTTATCCTTATCCTCGTCTTTTTCTACTACTTTTTTAACGAAGCTCCCATTTGCATCAAAAATATAATCTGCTCCGTCAACTTCCGCTTCGTACGTTACCACACCCTTACCATCAGTTGTTTTAGAAGCTTCTTTAATTTTTTTACCAGCCATATTTTTTGTGCAATAATCACTTACAGATTTAGGTAGCGCACTTGCTTTAATTTCTGTTTCGGTTTCAACAATTTTACCACTAGCATCAATTAAAACAGACATTTCCTCTTTGTTATAATCGAACTCTGCTTCATAGTTGCCCTTTTCATTTTCCCATTTTTTGACTTCAGTTTTTGGATATTTGTTTGTAAAAGCTGTTTTAACTGCCTTAGGAACATCCGCTTCTTTCACTTTTTGTGCATTAGCTGTGATTGCTGTGAATCCTATAGCTAATAATAAAATTGATTTTTTCATGTGTTTATTTAATTTTAATTTAGGTTTTAATTACAATACAATATTAAACTATAATTCTGTTTTAATTCTGTTCTACAAAAAATCTATTCTGGGTAAATAAAAAGAACGGAATCTGAAGGAACAGAGGATCCAAATACCCCAATACATCCTTCGATCTCGCTTTTTAAGATTACAGGCTCAACAAATGGATTTAATACAGCTAATTTTTGTTTATCAATATTATCATAAAATTCTGCTGAGATTTTATCAAGTGATTGGACAAATACATAGGTTGTATCGTTCAGCTGATGTTTAAAAGCAGGTTCTATAGTTATTGTAATAGGTTGCCCGTCAATATTTTTATCGCTAAATATAGTTCTGCCTAATTCCGTCACGTAAAATTTTGCTCCATTGGTGCAAGTACTGTGGATCAAACCTAAATTGGAAGCACCATAAACACTGCTATCTATTATCCTGTTCATTTGGAAACGATAAGAATTCTCGCTACCTGCTATATCAGTAAAATTGATCACTACACCCTCATGTTCACCATAAACATCATGAAATACTTTTACGTAACTGGTTGTTTGGATTGTAACTTTAGGTTGATTAATGGTGGTAGTAGCAGTATAAATTTTTCCATTGTAAGTAACAGATAAATTATATGTTTTGCCTATCTGTGAAGGAATGCTGCCTTTGTAAAATGGAACATACCTGCAACGAAAATTATCGAAGGTAGAATCCATCATTAAATTATCTGTGCCTGAAGGGCTTGAAATAGTTATGGTAGCACCCCTTGCAAATAAATGTTGAGGTGTTACACTGGGGCTAAAAAAAGGAACGCTTTTACTCAAAAATAATTTTGGTGCTTTATTGGGATAAAGAATGCACTCTATTGATAATTGACTTTCATATGGTAATGGCTTGATCGTAATATCTTTTGTACAAGAATTCAAAAGCAGTAAAAATATTAATCCTGTATATAATTTTTTCATCGGTTTAAAATTTAAAATTATAGGTAATACTTGGTATGATCGGCAATAGTGAAACCTGTTTTGCTTTGGGTTCATTTGTTACAGGATCAACTGTTAAATAAACAAAGTACGGATTACGGTGGCTGTACACATTATAAATACCGAAAACCCATTCCACGTCAAATGGTTTTTTAAAAAGTGTTTTATGTTTTTTATATGTTGCAGCAATATCCAAACGGTGGTATGCATTCATCCGGTAATTATTTCGCCCTCCATATACATAGTACACTTCATCATACAAACTGCCTCCATCGGCAATGCTCACACGGCCTACGGGTAAGGTATATGCGCCCCCAGTTGAGAAAACGAAGTCAGCTGAGAGTGTCCATTTTTTCCCTAATTCATAAACACCCACCAGTGAAAAAACGTGGCGTTTGTCATATTTGAATGGAAATGTTTCTCCATTATTCAGGTCTTTAAATTTTTGATTTGTCCAGGATAAGGTATATGAAAGCCATCCTGTGAACCTCCCGTTATTTTTCTTTATAAAAAATTCGGCACCATAACTCCATCCTTTTCCAAACACTAATTGATCATCCACATTATTTTGTTCCAGTAATTGTGTCCCTTCTTTAAATGCAACCTGGTTGTACATTGTTTTATAATAAACTTCAACACTTGTTTCGTATGCATTTTGTTTGAAATTTTTGAAATACCCCAATGCATATTGTTCTGATAATTCAGGCTTAGTAATCTTGCTTGAAGGCACCCAAATATCAGTAGGGAGTGATGCTGTGGAGCTAGGGACAATGTGTAAAAATTGGTTCATTTGTGTGTATGCGGCTTTGATAGACGAGGTACTATCAACCGTAACTTTTATTGTTGCACGAGGTTCCACTCTAAAATAGGAAGCATCTTTACTGATAAAGCCCGGTGCTCGTAACCCCAGGTTTAATCCGATACGTTTTGTAAGAGCATATTCATCATTTATATAAGCAGCAAATTCATTTGAATAACGGGGAGGAATTTTATTAGTATTTAAACTCACCACTTGTAAATTTTTAGGGATCTTAGCCGATTTTCCATTCGATAAAAAAGTGTGATACGTATAATTTATTCCAAAGCGGAACAAATGTTTTGTATTTGGAAAATATTCGAACCCTGTTTTTGCATTCATATCATTAATGCCTGAATAGAGCTGAGCATAGTATTTCCCCTGTACAGTAGAGAGATTTAATAAATAGGTATTATAGATCAACGAAGTATTTGAAAATAACTTAGGTCCGAATAAATGATTCCAGCGAAGTGTAGCAGTTGAATTACCAAATTGTATCCCATAATTTAAACTACTCGCCTCTGTGTATTTGGCTTTATCAGTGCCTTTGAACACACTTAAAAATAACCGGTCTTTTGGCGTTACTTGCCAATTCACTTTTGCATTCAGATCATAAAAATAATAACTTGTTTGGTTAGCTTTTGGGAGGAAAGGTTTTATAACAATGTCTAAATAAGTTCTACGTGCCGAGACAATGAATGACGCTTTATCTTTTTTAATAGGCCCTTCAACAGTCAGTTGTGATGATATCAGCCCAATGCCACCCTCCACTTTATATTTTTGATTGTTCCCTTCTTTCATAGTAATATCTAAAATAGAAGAAAGCCTGCCGCCGTATTGTGCAGGGAAGCCACCTTTAATCAGTGTTACATTATTCAACGCCCTTGTATTAAATGTGCTGAATAAACCAAATAAGTGATTAGGATTATAAACAGTTGCCTCATCTAATTGAACTAAATTTTGATCAGAATTACCACCACGGACAAAAAATCCTGTGGTTCCTTCTTGTCCCGCGGTAATACCCGGTAATAGTTGAATAACTTTAAGCACATCAGTTTCTCCTAAAATAGCGGGAAGCTCCAGGATCATTTTTACAGGAATATCGATCACACCCATTTGAGCTTTTTCTACATTATTATTATTTCTGTCGGCGTTTACAACCACTTCACCTAAAGCATTAGCAGCTGAATTAAGTTTTATATCGAGCGTAACATTTTTATCGAGATAAATTTTTTTGATCTGCGGGCTATAACCAACATAGGAAAATACAATACCTAAACTATCAGTTTTGGGAACAGTGATGGAATAAAATCCATAGGTATTTGCTACTGTTCCTGTTTTAAATGTGGTGATATACACATTGGCTCCGATTAACGCTTCACCAGTTTGAGCATCACGCATATAACCGCTAATGGTAAAGTTTTGAGAAAAAGAAAGAAGAGGTAATAAGATTATTATGAGAATAATTTTTATTCGCTTCATTTACTTTTAGTTTATATACCAAAACTATTGTATGATTCTGTACTAATTCTGTCTTTATAAAAAAGTTGGAGCTACAAGACTTCTATAACTTTTTCGAGTTTAATTCCTCGCGATCCTTTTATTAAAATAGTAGTGTTTTTTACAGGATGTTTCTTTAGATATTCTATGACTTCATCACTATTTGCAAATAGTTGCGCGTTCGTTTTTTTTCCTGCTTCCATGAAATAATTGCCAACTAAAAATATTGTTGGGATTTTTTTTTCTTTTAATAAATTTACAATAGCAGCATGTTCTTTAGCACTGTCATTACCCAATTCAAGCATATCACCTAAGATCACCATTTTAGTTGGTTGATCCATTTGCGCGAAATTTTCAATAGCCGCATTCATGCTCGAAGGGTTCGCATTGTAAGCATCTAACAACAACATATTATTTTTCGTTTGCATCACCTGCGAACGATTGTTGGAAGTGATATATTTTTCCAATCCATTTTTTATTTGTTGCTCCGAAACATTGAAGTAATTGCCGATACAAGCGGCAGCCAATATATTTTCAAAATTATATTTCCCAACCAGTTGAGTACTAATGGTTGTTTTTTTGGCTAACTCCTCAGTATCCTTTTTTGCTTTACATTTTAATTTTACGAAGGGGTTACTTTCAATAAATTTTCCAATAAAGTCAACACTGTTTAAAGTTCCAAAAGTGATACAGTTTATTCCTTTCGAAAGTTTTTTCAGCAACTCATTGTCAGCGTTCACAAATAATTTTTCGTTTTTTTGTTTGATAAAATTATACAATTCCGTTTTTGCTTTTATTACCCCTTCATATCCGCCAAAGCCTTCCAGGTGGGCTTTACCGATATTGGTGATCATTCCAAAATTGGGCTCGGCAATAGTGCAAAGCAGTGCTATTTCTCCCTGATGATTTGCTCCCATTTCAATGATTGCCATTTGATGTTCTTGAGTAATATTCAATAACGTGAGTGGAACTCCAATGTGATTATTTAAATTTCCCTTGGTGGCAAGTACTTTATATTTTTCATTCAATACAGCATTGAGTAACTCTTTTGAGGTAGTTTTCCCATTGGTTCCTGTAATAGCGATAATTGGTATGGATAACTGTTTGCGATGATGAGTTGCTAATTTTTGAAGAGTAACTAATACATCATCCACCAAAAAATAATGATCATTTTTTTTGAATTGAGTTTCATCAATCACCGCTAATGAACATCCGGCTTCTATTGCTTTTTCAGCGAATTGATTGGCATTAAAATTGCCGCCTTTCAATGCAAAAAAAATGGACCCCGGTTGTATATTTCGAGTATCAGTGCATATAATCGGATGTTTAAGGAAATGGCTATATAATTCTTGAATCATTATTTTAATAAAAAACGTTGTATGTTATTTCAATATTGGAAAACCGGCCACATAAAAATTTAACTGGCTCAAAATAGTAATAAAAAAGGGAGCGGTAGCTCCCTTTTTTATTAAAAAATAAAATAACGTTATTCTGTAATTATTAATTTTTTTGTGATGGTATTATCATCAACAGAAAATTTAATAAAATAAATACCATTGTTCAAATTATGTTCTTGTTTTGAAATTAGTACTGAATAATCACCTTCGGGCTGATTATTATTACTCACATCAAGTATTTTTTTACCAAGTACATCCACAAGTGAAATCTTGACATTCGATTTTTTATTTAAATGATATGAAACCGTGCTTGTTTGGTTTGTTGGATTAGGATAAATGGACATGTTAACATTATCCAAACTGTTTTCATTTATTCCAACTATACCACTTACGTTAATATCATCAATATAGATATTATTACTTTTATTACCCGTGGCATACACAAACTTAAAACGGACATTGGAAGTAGCTACCGCACTAGGGATGGTAACTGTTTGTAATGACCATTGCGATGCTGAATTAGGAACGAAACTTTCGGAATGGTACCCATTGTTACTCAAGGCCGTTTGCTTAATGGTTGAGCGTAGCTGCCACGCTTGCCCACAATTAGTGGATGAATATATATTTACGGAATCATTTAAATCTGTCGACAATAAGGCAGTTGATGCACCGGAACATCTATATGTAAGTGTTGCATTAGTTACGCTTGACAAGTCATAGGTAGGGCTTATAAATTCATCTATATCATGCAGATAATTGTTATACCCTTTCATAACAACCGAATGATTACTATTATATCCTACATTTGAATATTCCCACGTATGAGCGTTATTATCCAGATTAATTACCTGCCAACCCCACCAAAAATGGGTAACATCTTCAAATGGTTCTATGTATGGGCCATTATCATATAAATCAGCGCTACCACTTACTCTGACTAAAGCTGTCTTTACAACTGAATCTATACCTGCGCTGTTGGACGCTACAAGTTTTACATCATACACACCGGGTGTATTATAAGTTATTGTAGGATTTCCTGGAAGAGTGTATGTAGTAGGAAGCCCCCCTGGAAATGTCCATACAGGATTACCCACCGGTGTTCCATTGGTGATGTTTTTAGTAAATGTTATAGAACCTCCCGCACAAATGTTATAAGCATCTCTACCTGGAGGAGGAGCCCCTGTTGCATAAAAATCAGGATAAGGAATACAAGTTTGGGCTGGCGCACCGGTAGCTCCTGTTGCAGCAAGGTTAGAGTTAATTGATAAATTATCTCTTAAATCAACATAGTTCCTCAAAGCGGCACGCATACGGTCTCTTTGCCCTTGCGTGAACATGCTTTGCCCTGCCAATGGGCTTTGGCCCGGCAGATTACAATAAGAATAGTCCATATAATTTTGGGTGTTTTCTATTGCTCCGATCGATCCGATAAAAGAAACATTGTCAATGCTAAATCTACCAGCTGCATCTTCAGCATTCCAGCCATAGAAACGGAAAGTGATCGGGGAACGGGTATTGGTATAAGGTACACCACTTAATGTGATCGTACTTCCATTTAACATAGAGGTAGTGTCATATTTTGAGAAAAATTCATTTGTCCCACCCGGAACCCTAAGCAGGGTGTCGCCTCCGTTTGATGCGGTAAGATTATTAGCATATCCATCCACACTTGAACGAACAGCGTAGCTTCTAACTCCTGTGGCTGACCTTTGAAAGGTAAAACTTATACTGGTTAAAGTAGTAGCATATCTGTTATTAGGTGTTATTTTAATTTCATAATACTTAGATGTATTTATGCTTCCGGTTAATTTAGTATACGTCGTATCAGCATTATCAGCGGCTCCGCCTGTATCCCACCCTGCAAATGAAAAACGTGAACTATCGGATGAGGCTCCTACACCTACTGCTGTAAAACGCCCTAAAGTTACTCCTAGTGATGGAGAAACAGGGGCGGCAGTAATATCGGTATCACCTGAAATTGGAGTAACCTTAGAAAAAGTAAATGGGCTGGCAATACTAGTTATGGTACAGGATGGAACGTTAAGATCGGTAGTGGAGCAAGATGTATGCCCTTTGGTTACAGGTGTATCACTCACTCCGTCATCACCGCACACAGTAGCAGCACTATTATTATTTCCCCATGGATGTTGTAAATTCAAATAATGGCCAATTTCATGGGTTAATGTTCTTGAACTAAAAGGAGCGCTGGTTCCAATGCTGCCTACATAATTGGATAAAGTGATCACCCCTTCATAAGGAATCAAGTATATATTACCGCTAGGAAAATAAGCATATGCAGCAGGTTGAAATCCTCCTGATGATTGCAATGATCTAACAGTCCAGATATTCAAATATTTATTATGTGGCCAAGGGTGTAGTTTTGAATTATCATCCGCATTGTTGGTTAGATGGGAATAAATTCTTTCTATCCCATTGGTACAATTACCGTTCGGGTCTATAGTCGCTAATCGAAATTGTATCCTTACATCTGCAGCTATGGAATTAAATCCTGCTATAAGTTGAGCAGTGTCCGAATTTAACTTACGGTAATCCCTATTTAGGATATTAACTGCATCTAATATTTGGGCATCAGAAATATTTTCAGGTCCATTGGTATGAATTACGTGAAATACTATAGGAATATAATAAATTGAAGTGGTGTCTATAGATCGTGAAAATTTTTGATCTTGAATTTGTTTTTGTATAGCTTTTTCATATTCTATGGCTTCCTGCACCATTTCTGGATGAGCACGGTACAATGCCTGAATTGCTTCATTGGTTCCACATTGCTTTATCTCTTGGGAAAGCGATAATTTTGTTTGCAAAATAGTAAAAAGCAGAAATAGGGCTGATCCTAAAAGTAATTTGTGATTTTTCATAACATGTAAGTATTTTAAAATTTAAAGGGGGATGGATTAAATTCAAAGATAATAAAAATTTAATATGTACAATTTTTTGTTAAAAAATATGTTTTTCAGCGTGATAAGATGAGCGCACCAAGGGTCCGCTTTCCACGAAACGAAACCCTTTTGCCAAACCTGCTTTTTTGTATTTTTCAAATGTTTCAGGACGAATAAATTCAACTACAGGTAAATGTTTAGATGTAGGTTGTAAATACTGTCCCATGGTTAATACATCACAACCTACGGATCGCAGATCATCCATTGTTTCATAAATTTCCTGTTCTGTTTCCCCTAAGCCCAACATAATTCCCGATTTTGTTTTTACACCCGCACTTTTTAATCGTTTTAATACTTCCAAGCTCCTGTCATATTTAGCTTGAATACGCACTTGTTTGGTAAGTCGCCTGACCGTTTCAAGATTATGAGAAACAATATCGGGTTGCGCATCAATTATGCGTTGGAGGTTTTCCCATTTGCCCTGAAAATCGGGAATAAGGGTTTCAAACTTTGTTTGAGGGTTTGCTTTGCGAATGGCATTAATAGTTTCAACCCAAATAATGGAACCACCATCTTTCAGATCATCACGGTCAACAGAAGTAATTACACAATGTTTTACATTCATCAATCGCACGGATTGCGCTACCCGTTCAGGTTCTTGTAAATCCACTGCTTTGGGTTTCCCGGTCGCTACATTACAAAATCCGCAAGAGCGGGTACAAATATTTCCCAGGATCATAAAAGTAGCAGTACCTGCACCCCAACATTCACCCATATTAGGGCAATTACCGCTTTGGCAGATGGTATGTAATTTATGAGTGGATACTATTTCACGAACATGCGCAAATTCTTTTCCTGTAGGCAATTTCACTCTTAACCAATCGGGTTTGCGCTTAATTTTAAGTTCCTCGGTTATTTCTGCTAAGCCTTCTGACATTCGTTATATCCTGTTTAAAACCATTTTTTACCCCATATTAATTTGAGGTATAAGGAAACATATACTTGTTGTTTTTTATTAAATGCCATGATAGGCATTGCTTTAGGATACAGATCCGCGACTACTCCTGTTTCTATTGCTTTTATACTATTATACCGATCCGCATATTCAAAACTTAAGGCTAATTTTGCGTATCCGGCAGGATAAATTTTTGTTTGATCAACACCTTTAAAAAAAGAGGCTTTGCCGTAGATGTTGTTTGTGAAATGAATCTCGGGATTATACCGTTCGGTGCTAATTGTTTGGGAAGTCAAACCGTTTACTGTGTTATCGCGGATAATTTCAAGGTACACAGGTTTTGCAAAAGCCAATGTTGCACCGACAAAATAAGAGAAACGAATTTCTACACTTTTTTTATCGCTTTTTTGATACAAAACATTTTGATAACCCACTCCCGAACGAATAATAAGAATGGAATTAAGCTTCCCATAAATAAAACCTTTAGAATTTTCGTAATAAGGATTAATACTTTTAACTTCTTTAGGGTGTTTAAAATTTTGTGCTTCTAATTCAAACATACGATTGCGTTTTCCTGTAACATGCTTTCCTCTGCGGTAAGCAAGGCCAATACCTCCGTTTGTATGAGCAAATAATCCAAAACTAGACTCATTACGATATAGTACGTTCACATCCTCGCCTTTTTGTAAACGGCTTAGATCATCTTTCAATTCCTGAGCGGCTAATTGAAATGAAAAAAAAGAAATTAACAGGAAAGCGCAACTATTTTTAGTCATTGTTATTGCCTTATCTTTGTGGAATACAAATATACTTATTTTACATATAAATTCCATGTACAATATTTTTTTATTTGTTGAAATAAAAAACAATAAAAACTATGAAAACAGCTAAAATAAAATACATCGGCAACTTGCGCACCGAGGCTACCCATTTGCAATCAGGCAAAATTATTATTACTGATGCACCCACAGATAATAATGGTAAAGGCGAAGCATTTTCTCCTACCGATTTATTGTCGACTTCACTGGGCTGCTGTATGCTTACTATTATGGGAATTGTTGCTGAACGTAATGCTATCAGTATTGATGGCGTAACAATTGCAATAACAAAAAACATGGAAGCTAACCCTAGACGTGTGGGCGAAATTATAGTGGAATTTTCTATGCCTGCGCTTAATTATTCGGTTAAAGAAAAAGAATTATTAGAAAATGCCGCACGTACATGTCCGGTAGCAAAAAGTTTAAGCTCTGAATTAAAACAGACAATAATTTTTAATTATTAAGAAACGATTTTTTGAATATCGTCAAAGGAAATTCCTGAATGTGAATTGGTGTATATGCATTCCCCATTTTTAATGATCAATACCTGAGGTGATTCATGCCGGATGGCATATTTAGCCGCAATTTCAGAAGATATATTTTTATGATTTAATAAGTCAAGAAAATAGGCAGGTAAAATTTCAGAAGGGATATTCCAATTACGTTCCAGGCGATTTAATGCCATTGAACTGGTAGCGCAAATGGTACTATGTTTAAATAACAGTACGCCTTTTTTTTCAATATCATAGGATTGTTGGTCAAGTTCGGCCAATTGCTTTTCGTCTATAAGCATCAACCAATTCATTCAATAGTTTAATTTAAAGGGGTTTTTCGCTTTTGTCGGTTTTTGATTTCTCAACCTTAGAAGAATAAGCCTGACAATGAGGCCCTGATGATTTACATGAAGTTAAAACAAAATTTAAGAAAAGTACAATTGCTACAGTAAAGATTAATTTTCTCATCAGGAAATGTTATTAAGAGTGTTTATTAAATTGACTTTTCGGTTTTATCGGTAAATGTTTTTCCTGTATTTGTTTTATTGACTTTTCCATAAGCAGCACAACGCTCGTGGCTACGGCATGAAGACATAGCAGCGCTTACAAAAATAAAGCATACAACAATTAATAAAAACTTTTTCATATAAAGTAGATAAAAATAGTTTTCTTAAAAAGAATACAGATTGCAAATATTGCGAATATTCCCCATTTATGCAAACATACAATCAACTATTTTTAAAACTATTTATAAAACCAAGTACTTTACCTTACTTTTGCGGTCATTAAAATTTAACTGATTAATGCAACCTATAAATAGTATTAGTATTCACGAAAGCTGGAAAAATAAATTACATGATCAATTTACAGCGCCTTATTTTGCTCAACTAAAAGATTTTTTAATAAAAGAAAAAAAACAATATACTATTTTCCCACCCGGTAACCAGATATTTGCGGCATTTAATCACACGCCATTTGAAATTGTAAAAGTGGTGATCATTGGTCAAGATCCTTATCATGGGCCCGGGCAAGCCAATGGCTTATGTTTTTCGGTAAGCCCCGGCATAGCAAAGCCTCCATCATTAGTGAATATTTTCAAAGAATTGGAAGTAGATCAGGGTATTCCTATTCCAAAAAGTGGAAATCTTGAGCCTTGGGCGGATCAGGGGGTATTATTACTCAACGCCACGTTAACTGTCCGGGAAGGCCAACCTGCGTCACACCATGGAAAAGGATGGGAACTATTTACCGATGCGATGATTAAAACAATATCAGAACAAAAAAAAGGAGTTGTATTTTTGTTGTGGGGCCGATTTGCACAAACCAAAGAAGAACTAATAGATAAGAATAAACATTTTATTTTAAAAGCGGCACATCCTTCACCACTGGCACGAGGTGCTTTTTTTGGAAGTAAACATTTTTCAAAAACAAATCAATTACTTCAGCAACAAGGAATAGCACCTATCGATTGGCGGATTGAAAAATAAATCATTCGCCAAAATATTCTACATAATTGTTTTCGGTTTCAAATAGTTTAATGCAATGTAATTGACAATCCAATGCATTCACATGCGGTTGTAATTCTTTCCATATAGCAATGGCAACATTCTCTGTAGATGGCATTAATCCTTTCATAAAATCGACATCGAGGTTCAAATTTTTATGATCTATTTTATCAGTGACATATGTTCTGATGACAATACTTAACTCTTTTAAATTTACAGAATAGCCAGTATCAGCATTCACTTTGCCTTTCACCGTCACATATAGATTATAATTATGACCATGCCAATTTGGATTAGCGCATTTACCAAATACTTCATTGTTTTTTTCTTCGCTCCAATTAGGATTGAATAACTTGTGTGCGGCATTAAAATGCTCTCTGCGGGTTATATAAATCATGGCTCAAAGTTACAAAAAAACAAAATGATTATTCATTTGTATCTGTAATGTATATTTGTATTTGTGTCAATGAAAATTTTAATAGTAGCAGCGACGAAATTTGAGGTTCAACCAATGATTGATTCAATGGTTGAAGTGAACACTGTAAACGAACATTTTTTGAGTTGCAAGTATAAAAAACTAGAACTTATTTTTTTGATCACAGGAGTGGGAATGGTGCCAACAGCTTATTATACGGGGAAAATATTAAATGATTCATATGATGGAGCATTTAATTTAGGGATATGTGGCAGTTTTAATCGCAATCTAGAAATTGGAACAGTAGTTAATATTTATGAGGATAATTTTTCAGAGCTAGGCGCGGAAAATGGAGAAGAAATTTTAACATTGGATGACTTGAAATTAAAAGGTGTTTCAAAAATTTCAAACTTAAAATTAGAGATCCCAAATTCTCTGATCGAGTTATTACCGAAAGTAAATGGAATAACAGTGAATACCACACATGGCAATGAGCAACGCATTGAAAAGGTAGTTCAGAAGTTTCATCCGATGATAGAAAGTATGGAAGGCGCGGCATTTATGTTCGCTTGTGAAAATGAAAATATACCTTATGCACAAATACGTGCAGTTTCCAATTATGTAGAACGACGAAACCGTGATGCATGGAATATTTCCTTAGCGATCGAGAATTTGAATAAAAAAGCGATTGAAATATTAAACTCTTTATAACAACTTCCAACTCTTTCTTGAGGAGGAGGAAAATATATATTAAGAACACTGATCAACGAATGAACCAATTAATTAATCAATTAACGCTTGGCTTTTCTCCTTGTCCTAATGATTGTTTTATTTTTGACGCATTGGTACATCATAAAATTGATACTGAAAATTTACAGTTTGATATAGTGATGGAAGATGTAGAAGCATTAAATCAAAAAGCATTTCGTGGCGAATTGGATATTACAAAACTAAGTTATTATGCCTACGCATATCTTACGAAAGAGTATCAGTTGTTGGGTGCCGGAAGTGCGTTGGGAAGTGGATGTGGGCCATTATTAATAGCGAATAGCCAATTGGCAATTGGCAATAGTATTCAGGAAACAATCTTAAATCTCAAATCTCAGATCTCAGATCTTTTAATTGCGATCCCGGGAAAATATACGACTGCTAATTTTCTTTTCTCCCTAGCATTTCCTGATGCGAAAAATAAAATCGAATTTCTTTTTTCTGAAATTGAAGATGCTGTTTTAAGTGGTAAAGTAGATGCAGGGCTAATCATTCATGAGAACCGTTTTACATACCAACAAAAAGGATTGAAAAAAATTATTGACCTTGGAGAATATTGGGAAGCATTAACAAAGTCGCCCATTCCTTTGGGCGGGATTGTGATTAAACGCGAATTGCCTGATGATCTGAAACAGAAGGTGAACCGTGTATTATCTAAAAGTGTAGAATTTGCATTTGCAAACCCCAAATCAAGTTTTAACTTTGTGAAAACGCATGCACAGGAAATGAGTGAAGAAGTAATGTATAAACACATTGACTTGTACGTAAATGATTATTCTCTTGATTTAGGTATTGAAGGAAAACGTGCGATAAAATTGTTGTTTGAAAAAGCGCAAAAGTTAGGAGTGATAAATAAAATTGAAGAAAATATATTTTTAACATAAGTATGATTTTTTTGAATATTTTGTCAATTATCTTAATGTTGATGCGAAACAGAGGAGTTGGGGATATTGCTATTTATTGTCTTTGTAGCTATTGTTTTAGCTAAATATTGCAGTAAGAAAAAAATAAAAATGCTAATCAGGAGTATATAAATACAGATTAATAAATTAGTGCAAATTCGTAATTCGTAGATTATGATTATTATAACAGGTGCAGCAGGATTCATTGGCAGTTGTTTGGTGAGCAAACTAAATCAGGAAGGATTTAAAGATATTGTTATTGTTGATGAATTTTCGGATCCTGAAAAGATGAAAAATCTTGAAGGGAAAATGTATTCACAAAAAATACATCGCGATGAATTTACGCATTGGTTGAGGGGTAATCAACGGTTGGTGCAATTTATATTTCACATTGGCGCACGTACAGATACTACTGAATTTAATAAAAAAATTTTTGATAAACTAAATTTGAAGTACTCAAAGGAAATTTGGAAAATTTGTGTTGAATTTGGTTTGCCATTTGTATATGCGTCGTCTGCCGCAACATATGGGTTAGGTGAATTTGGTTATGATGATAATCATGAAGTGGTAGAAAAATTAAAGCCATTAAATCCGTATGGAGAGTCAAAAAACGACTTTGATAAATGGGTATTAAAACAAGAAAAAAAACCTTATTTCTGGGTTGGGTTAAAATTCTTCAATGTGTATGGCCCCAATGAATATCATAAAGGCAGAATGGCATCCGTAATATTTCATGCCTATAACCAAATACAGGAAAAAGGAATGGTAAAACTATTCTGTTCGCATAATCCGGACTATAAAGATGGTGAGCAGTTACGTGATTTTGTATATGTCAAAGATGTAGTGGAGGTGTGTTATTTTTTATTGCACCATCGTAAAAATTCCGGTATATATAACCTTGGCTCAGGCAAAGCACGTACATTTTTAGATCTTGCAAACAATGCGTTTACAGCTGTAAACAAACAACCGAAAATTGAATTTATTAACACACCAGTTGATATTCGTAATAAATATCAATACTTTACGCAAGCGAATATGAATAAATTAAAAGCTATCGGTTACTCAAAAACATTTCATACATTGGAAGAAGGTATAAAAGAGTATGTTCAAAATTATTTGGCAGAAAAAAAATATTATTAAGTTTATACTTAAATGAAACAGCGCGATAGTTTATTTAAGCTCATTCAATCACTTTCAAAGAATGAAAAAGGGTATTTTAAAAAATATCTGTCACGTTATTCTTCTAATACAGATACCAGTTTGGTGAAGCTTTTTGATGTAATAGAAAAACAAGAAGTGTATGATGAAGATAGACTAAAAAAATTGCTTGCTGGTGATAATATCGTTAAGCATTTTTCTGTTTCCAAAAACCACCTTTACCAATCTATACTTGAATCGTTGAGGTCATATCATAAAGATGCTTCTATAGAAATCACATTGTGCAATATGTTTCATGATGCAGAAATTCTTTTTAGAAAAACATTGTATGATGATTGTATTGATATGTTGAACAAGGCAAAAGCGATTGCCCATCAATACCAGAAATACAATATGCTTCTTGAAATTTATACTTATATTTTTCGAATTAATACTACGCGAAGAAAAGACAGGAATGATTTTTCGCCGGTTGAGAACAAGGATTACCAAGTACAATTAAACGCTTTAGAGCAACAGCGAAAATTGCTTGAACTTCGCGTATTGCTTTCAAAAATATATTTTACCGCTAACTCATTTATTGTTCAGGATAAAAAATTTAGGCAGCAACTAGAAAAATTATTGAATGAATTGCATGAAATGAAAAAAGATAAGGAGCTGCCTTTCTCTGCAACAATATATATTTACAGCGCGATGAGTGCTATTTATTCCTATTATTTAGGTGATGTCGTTAAAGGAAATCTTTTGAACCAAGAATATCTTGCGTTTTGGGAAACTCATCCTGAAATAATAGAAGATGGCAACCAGGCAGATTATATCAATTGCCTCAATAATTTTATGTCAACCTTAATGCGATTGGGCAAATACGATGAGTATAAATTACAATTAAAAAAATTACATTTATTACCTATTAATTCCGAACTGACAAAAATATTGAAGACAGAGGTTTCTACACTTTGTGAAACGATGTATTTTATTAAAACAACAAAAATAGAAGAAGGAATAAAATATATTGAACAAGTTGAAAATGAAATCAATGAAATAAGTGCCTATTGTAACCGGTCTACAATGTTGGCAACGTATGATAATTTTGCTATTCTTTATTTTCTCGCTGAAAATTATTCACGTGCGCTTTATTGGTCGAATAAAATCATCAATGATAAAAGTAACGTGCGTTATGATATGAAATGTTTTCATCAGGTGTTTAACCTTACCATTCATTATGAAATGAAAAACATTGATTACTTAGAGCATGCTGTGAAATTAGCGGAAAAATATATGAAGGCCCAGGAAAATTCATTTAAATTTATTGAAATTGTAATCGACTTTTTTAAACGGGGCCAACTGACCATCTCTGTAAAAGACGAATTACAAGAATTGAAAAAATTAAAAACTTCGCTGGATATTATTTTAACTGATGAGCGCGAACTAAGTTTAAATGAATTTTTCAACTTCTCCGTATGGACGGAAAGTAAAATTAAAAAACGCCCTCTCATTCAATTAGTAAGAGAGAAATAGATAAGTGTAAAAAAATATTTTAATTTTTTACACTGCTTCAGAAATTACTTCCTTTACTTCGGGGATCATGCGTTTTAGTAAGCCTTCGATTCCTGCTTTTAATGTTACAGTCGATGAAGGGCAGCCACTACAGGAACCGCGCAATTGAACGGTAACAATACCATCATTAAAATTTTTGAACGTAATACTTCCTCCATCACCTTCAACAGCAGGACGAATGTATTGTTCCAATATCTCAACAATTTTTACTTCTATTTCAGATGTTGGCGCATTGTGTTGTGTGAATACCTCTTTGGTAGTAGTGAATGTATTATCAACCGGAACATCCGTTTTAGGTAACTCAGTAATGACGGCATTGCCCTCGCTGATGTAAACACGAATAAAATCGCGTAACTCCAGTGTAATATCTTCCCATTGTATGGCATCTATTTTTGTAACGGTTATAAAATTAGCGGCCATAAAAACGGCTTTCACAAAAGGAAATCCGAACAATTTCGCAGCAAGTGGAGAGCCCTTCGCTTCCGCTTTTGATAAATATTGTACTGTAGCACCGCCATTTACTAATAATTGGTTGGCGACAAATTTCATAGAGGAGGGGTTGGGGGTGCTTTCCGCGTATATGATTACTGGCTTTTTTATTAACGTGTCCATTGGTTGATGATTTGAAATAGTTGAGATTATCTACTGTAAAGATACGAATTGTTGTTTGATGAATATTAATGACATATACTCCAAAGTGATATTGACCATAATTTTGATTTTGAGCTTATTTATCTTATATTTGTTTTCATTCTATCATGAGAAAAGCAGCTTCGCTATTTTTACTTTGTATTTTTCTGTTCAACACAGTTGGCTATTATATTGCTTTTATGGCTGTACAATATGAAGTAAAAACTGAAATGGAATCTAAAATTAGATCTGGGGTTAATACTGATGGACTAACAATGATTGCCATTAATAAAAAAGATTTATCGAATATCGAATGGACGGAAAGAAATGAGGAAATGAGATATAAAGGCGAATTATACGATGTTGTTAAAAGCGCTGAAACAAATGCTTCCGTTACTTTTTATTGTATAAACGATAGTAAGGAAAATACATTGTTTACTACCCTTGATGAGCATATCAATATGCATATTGCCACAAATAAATCTATCAAAAATGAATCCTCTAAAAAAGTAATGGATACTCTTATAAAAATATATTTTTCAAATGCATCTTGTGTTAATTTCATTGATTTTTCACCAGACACAAGTTTTCCATCAGCTAATTTAATTTATACAGCTGCTGTAATTAAAATAAGTCCCCCTCCTCCTCAGTTTGTTTAATCTCCTTTGAATCAAAATCTGTTGTTTAGTTTATTTTGATTTATTGCTATGCTAAAAACTTAGCAGGGTTTATTAATACTTTCCTGTCGAATTATTTAAGCATATAGACACTCTCTACATTCAGTAAATTGCTGAATGTGGATCAGCCCCATCATAAAACATAAGCATTTTGAAATATTTTATTTTACATATTCTGTTTTTAGTATTATTTATTACCGGAAAGTCACAAAATGATACAACTGTTCAACAACAATTAAAAGAAGTTGAAGTATCAAGTACAATAAATACTTACAGTAATGAAACAGCGTTGAACTTAAGCAACCTATCTGTTACAAAAATGCGGCAAAATGGCGCATTTAATATTTCCGATGGGCTTTCAACTATTCCGGGTATAAGCCAAATAAATACAGGTGTGGCTATTTCAAAACCTGTGATCAGGGGCTTATACGGTAACAGAGTTCAAATGGTATTTTCAGGTTTGCGGTTTGACAATCAGCAATGGCAGGATGAACATGGCTTGGGGATTTCAGACATTGGAATTGACCGGGTTGAAATTATTAAGGGCCCGGCCTCACTTTTATATGGATCGGAAGCCGTTGGTGGTGTAATAAATATTATTGAAGAAAAGTCTGCAGAAGAAGGAAAAGTGACTGGTGATATTAATACACGTTTTTTGAGTAATACTTTTGGTAATGCCACCGATATTGGATTTAAAGGGAATAAAAACAATAAAAACTGGAGAGTACGTGCAGGCTATGAATCAGATGGTGATTACTCTGATGGAAACAACACACGCATATTGAACTCACGTTTTAATGGCTATTATTTTAAAGCGTCCTATGGGTTTAAAAAGAAAAATTGGATTTCCCAAAATAACTATAATGGCTCACTTAATAACTTTGGTTTTATAATGGCTGACAATCGGGATGCAAAAAAATTGGATTCCCGATTAAGCAGAACAATGGACGGGCCTCACCATACTGTTCTTTTAAACATCCTTTCATCTGAAAATATTTTTCGATTAAAACAATCCGTTTTGAAATTTAATGTGGGCGCTCAATCTAACATCCGTATGGAAGATGAAGGCGGTGGGGAAGTTAGTTTAAATATGCACTTAAGTTCCCTGATCTATAATTTACAATGGATAAAAGTTTTTGAAACAAAAACGGAATTGATAATTGGGAGCCAAAGTATCTTACAAAACAATACAAATTTTGGGAAACGAAAAATTGTTCCAGATGCAAATATTGGCGAATTAGGGTTATCTGTATTCCTGAATCAAAAAATTGGAAAATTAATATTGGAAGGAGGTATTGGTGGAAATTACCGGCACATTACAACGCTTGAAACTGATAACGTGAACTCCCCACATAATCCCAATGCGGCAGATTCTACAATACAGCCATTTAGTCGCTCATTAGCGTCTCTAAATGGTATGCTTGGCGCAACCATTAATCCAAATAAATTTTGGAATATTAAATTGTGTGGTAGTAGTGGGTTCCGAGCAGCTAACCTTGCAGAGTTTTCTTCAAATGGTTTACACGAAGGAATTTATCAATATGAAATTGGCGACCCTAACTTAAAAGCGGAGCAAAATTATAATGCAGAGGTTGCTGTTAATTTTTTATCAAAATATTTTGGACTTTCAATTGCCATGTTCAATAATTATTTTAACAATTATATCTATTTAGCACCAACAACAGAAACATTGAATGGAATACAAGTATTCCGTTATACACAAAATGATGCTACGCTATATGGAGGTGAGGCAGCCATGATTATAAAACCATTTAAAGGATTTGAGTTGAATACAAATTTTTCCACTGTTACAGGAATTTTATTCGATGGTTCTTATTTGCCTTTTATTCCGGCAAATAAAATTCATAGTGACTTAAAATATACATTCAATATAAAGAATACATTCAAAGATTTTTATGTATTGGTAGGCAATGACTATGTTTTTGCGCAAAATCATCCGGCTAAAATTGAAACAACAACAAAACAATATACGCTATACAATGCAGCGTTAGGCACTCATGTTGCATTGAAAAAGGAAATTATAAATATAAGTGTATCATGTAATAATTTATTGAACACTACTTATTACGATCATTTGTCGCGTTTTAAAGCATATGGAATAAATAATATAGGACGCAATATTGTTTTAAATATTCAAATACCTTTTAACATAAAATAAATTAATAATTAAAATAACACATTAGTGTTGCGTTATAAGTCAAACATTTTCAATTGGTTATGATTTTGTTCTTTGAAATATTGTAATTGAGTTTGCTGAAATAGCTGATTTATGGGTGTTTTATCAAAAATGGATATGCTTAAAATTTGTAAAATTTCGT
>JBBSPS010000019.1:0-33478 GCA_038258655.1 Bacteroidia bacterium | reverse complement strand
GGAGCAACAAGCACCATTACTTTAACATCTAACACAGGCTCTATTCAATGGCAAACCAATGCTTCGGGTTCGTATGTAGATATAGCCGGAGCCACAAGTGGCACTTATACCACACCATCTTTAATCACTACCACCAGTTACCGAGCCATTGTTACCAGCGGAACTTGTTCTTCTGCTATTTCAAATATTGCAACAGTTAAAGTTTCCCCAACTTCAGGGGGAGGAACAGCTGCGGCAACAATTTCAAGTATATGTAACGGGGGAAACTCTACCATTATCCTTGCTTCAAATATTGGGAATATTCAATGGCAAACCAATGCTTCGGGTTCGTATGTAGATATACCCGGTGCTATCAACTCTTCCTATATTACTCCGACTTTGAATGTAACCACTAGTTACAGAGCTATTGTTACCAGTGGGGCTTGTCCTCCTGCTATTTCAAGTATTGCAACAGTTACAGTTTCACCCACTTCAGTTGGAGGTATAGCTACAGCGGCGTCATCAAGTGTTTGCAGCGGAGGAACAACTATCATTACTTTAACCTCATATACCGGAAGCATCCAATGGCAGACCAATGCATCGGGTTCATTTGTAAATATTGCGGGAGCCACAGGCGCTTCTTATACAACTCCGGCATTAACCACAGCAACAAGCTATAAAGCAATTGTTACCAGCGGTGTTTGTGTGCAGGATATTTCGACAACTGCTGTAGTTTCCATTGTTCCCGCATTGGTTGGAGGAACTGCAACGGCTTCTCCATCAACTGTGTGTAATGGAGGACCTTCTATTATTACTTTAACTGGTAATACAGGTTCTATTCAATGGCAAACAAATGCATCCGGGTCATTTGTAGACATTCCGGGCGCTACGGGGAGTTCTTATAATACACCACCTTTAACCACCCCAACAAGTTACAAAGCAATTGTATCTAGTGGCGCATGTGCAACGGCCACATCAAGTATAGCTAGTATTTCGATAGTGCCGGCCTCAGTAGGAGGGACGACTACAGCGTCAATGAGTACAATTTGTAACAGTGGAAGTACAATCATTAACTTAAGCTCTTATACCGGAACTATTCAATGGCAAAGCAATGCATCAGGATCATTTACAGATATTGCAGGAGCAACGAGCGCTTCTTACACTACACTGGTTTTAACTACTAGCACCAGTTATCGCGCTATTGTTACCAACGGAGCGTGTTCTTCTTCTATATCAAGTATTGCAACGATTACAGTTTTTCCAACTTCAGTTGGAGGTACTGCAGCAGCTACAACGCCTAGTATTTGTAGTGGGAATAGTGCTACAATCGTTCTTGCATCCTATACCGGAACTATTCAGTGGCAAAGCAATGCGTCAGGTTCGTTCGTGAATATCCCCGGTGCTACCAATGCAACTTATATTACCCCAACTTTAACCAACACCACCAGTTATAAAGCCATAGTAACAAGTGGAGTATGTGCGCAGGCATCATCTACGATAGCTACAGTTTCTATTGCACCTCCTTCAGCAGGTGGTACAGCTACGGCAGTAACTTCATCAGTATGCAGTGGAGGCTCCACCACTATTAATCTAACATCCTATACAGGAAGTATCCAATGGCAAACCAATGCATCAGGAACGTTTGTAGATATTCCGGGAGCCACAGGCGCATCTTATCCTACACCTTCATTAACAACAGCCACGAGTTATAGGGCTATAGTAACCAGTGGTACATGCGGGTCTTCTACTTCTACCATTGTTTCCGTTTCTGTGTCATCTGCTTCTGTGGGAGGAATAGCAGCAGCTACGGCACCTAGCATTTGCAGTGGAAGCGCTACTACTATAGTTCTTGCATCGTATACGGGCTCTATTCAATGGCAAACCAATGCTTCGGGTTCATTTGTCAATATTCCAAGTGCGACAAGCGCATCTTATACTACTCCAAATTTAACTACAACCACCAGCTATAAAGCCATTGTTACCAATGGATTATGCTCACCTGCAACTTCTACAATAGCTGATGTTGTTATTGCTCCTCCTTCCATAGGAGGTACAACAACAGCTACCCCATCTACTATTTGCAGTGGAGGCTCCACCACTATTAATCTAACATCCTATACAGGTAATATTCAATGGCAAACCAATGCTTCGGGTTCGTTCGTGAATATTCCGGGAGCCACAGGCGCATCTTATCCTACACCCTCATTAACAATAGCTACTAGTTACAGGGCCATTGTTACAAGTGGCACATGCGCGCCTGTTACATCCAGTGTTATTTTGATTTCGATTTCTCCCAATTCAGTTGGTGGGACAGCTACAGCGATAGCATCCACTATTTGTGCAGGAGGAAGCACTACAGTTAATGTGAGTGGCAATACAGGAATTATTCAATGGCAAACCAATGCATCGGGTTCGTATGTAGATATACCCGGAGCCACAAGTGCCACTTATACCACACCATCTTTAACCACAACCACCAGTTACCGAGCCATTCTTACCAGTGGGGGTTGTTCTTCTGCTATTTCAAGTATTGCAACAGTTACAGTTTCACCCACTTCAGTGGGAGGGACAGCTACAGCGGCGTCATCAAGTATTTGCATCGGCGGAACAACTATTATTACTTTAACCTCATATACCGGAAGCATCCAATGGCAGACCAATGCATCGGGTTCATTTGTAAATATTGCGGGAGCCACAGGCGCTTCTTATACAACTCCGACATTAACTACAGCAACAAGCTATAAAGCAATTGTTACCAGCGGTGTTTGTGTACAGGATATTTCCACAACTGCTGTTGTTTCCATTGTTCCCGTATTGGTTGGAGGAACTGCAACGGCTTCTCCATCAACTGTGTGTAATGGAGGAACTTCTACTATTACTTTAACTGGCTATACAGGTTCCTCTATTCAGTGGCAAACAAATGCATCCGGGTCATTTGTAGACATTCCGGGCGCTACGGGGAGTTCTTATAATACACCACCTTTAACCACACCCACAAGTTACAAAGCAATTGTATCTAGTGGCGTGTGTGCGCCGGCGACATCAACTATAGTTAGCATTTCGACAGTGCCGGTCTCAGTAGGAGGCACTGCCACAGCGTTAATGAGTACAATTTGTAACGGTGGCAGTACAATCATTAACTTAACCTCTTATACCGGAACTATTCAGTGGCAAAGCAATGCATCGGGATCATTTACAGATATTGCAGGAGCAACGAGCGCTTCATACACTACACTGGTTTTAACTACTAGCATCAGTTATCGAGCCATTGTTACTAGCGGAGCTTGTTCTTCTATATCAAGTATTGCAACGGTTACAGTTTTTCCAACTTCAGTTGGAGGTACCGCAGCAGCTACAACGCCTAGTATTTGTAGTGGAAGCGCTACTACGATCGTTCTTGCATCCTATACCGGAACTATTCAGTGGCAAAGCAATGCGTCAGGTTCGTTCGTGAATATCCCCGGTGCTACCAATGCTACTTATACCACCCCAACTTTAATCACCACAACTAGTTATCAAGCAATAGTAACAAGTGGAGTATGTGCGCAAGCAACGTCTACGATAGCTGCAGTTTCTATTGCACCTCCTTCAGCAGGCGGTACAGCTACCGCTGTAACTTCATCAGTATGCAGTGGAGGCTCCACCACTATTAATCTAACATCCTATACAGGTAATATTCAATGGCAAACCAATGCTTCGGGTTCGTTCGTGAATATTCCGGGAGCCACAGGCGCATCTTATCCTACAGCCTCATTAACAATAGCTACCAGTTACAGGGCCATTGTTACAAGTGGCACATGTGCGCCTGCTACATCCAGTGTTATTTTGATTTCGATTTCTCCCAATTCAGTTGGTGGGACCGCTACAGCGCTAGCATCCACTATTTGCGCGGGAGGAAGTACTACGATTAATGTGAGTGGCAATACAGGAATTATTCAATGGCAAACTAATACTTTGGGTTCGTATGTAGATATACCCGGTGCCATCAATTCTTCCTATACTACTCCGACTTTAAATGTAACCACCAGTTACCGGGCCATTGTTACCAGTGGGTCTTGTTCTTCCGCTATTTCAAGTATTGCAACAGTTACAGTTTCACCCTCTTCAGTGGGAGGTACAGCTACAGCGGCGTCATCAAGTATTTGCAGCGGAGGAACAACTATCATTACTTTAACCTCTTATACCGGAAGCATCCAATGGCAGACCAATGCATCGGGTTCATTTGTAAATATTGCGGGAGCCACAGGCGCTTCTTATACAACTCCGCCATTAACCACAGCAACAAGCTATAAAGCAATTGTTACCAGCGGTGTTTGTGTACAGGATATTTCGACAACTGCTGTAGTTTCCATTGTTCCCGCATTGGTTGGAGGAACTGCAACGGCTTCTCCATCAGCTGTGTGTAATGGGGGAACTTCTACTATTACTTTAATTGGTTATATAGGTTCCTCTATTCAGTGGCAAACAAATGCGTCCGGGTCATTTTTAGACATTCCGGGTGCAACTAGCGCTTCTTATATAACACCCAATTTAAGTGTCGCTAATAGTTACAAAGCAATTGTATCTAGTGGCGCATGTCCAACGGCCACATCCACTACTGTCACTATTATAATAAATAAAACAAGCATACCATTAGGAGCTGCGACACAGAATTTCTGTGCAATTAATAATCCGACATTAGGGGACCTTGTTGTCACAGGTTCAGCTATAAAGTGGTATTCATCAGCAATAGGAGGCTCTCCACTTATTTCTTCAACACAACTCACCAACGGAACGTCTTATTTCGCAAGCCAGACCTTAAATGGATGCGAGTCGGATGATAGATTTGAGGTTGTTGTTTCCTTCAACAGTTCTCCTTCAATAACCATAGAGCCACCACTTGCAGTAAATGGATGTATAGGGTCAACTATCAGTTTTAGTGTTACGGCCACTGGTATAGGGCTTAGTTATCAATGGATGCGGAACACGGGTTCAGGATATGTCAATTTAATTGACAACTCGGTTTATTCAGGAAGTTCAACATCATCTTTAACATTAACAAATATTAATTCAGGAATGAATTCTAATCTTTTTAAATGTATTGTAAATGGTATATGTCCAAATCCCGATACATCCCGTGCGAGTATGGTTTCTATATTGATTGACTGCATATCAGATATATTTATTCCAACGGGGTTTTCTCCTGATGGTGATGGCATAAATGATTTTTTAGTAATTAAAGGTATTGAAAAATATTCTGGATCCGTTTTGAAGGTTTATAACCGATGGGGAGATATAGTATATGAAAAAACGAATTATAAAAATGATTGGGATGGTACATCAAGTGTAGATGGGACATTGTTTAATGGAAAATTGCCGGTAGGAACCTATTTTACGTATCTTGATTTTAATAATGGAGCAGCACCTAAATTATCTTATTTAATAATAAAATATTAAAAATGAAACAGATAAAACTATTTAAATGGGAGCATATTTATCTTAAAAGAAGTTGCTCTATCACTCTTTTTTTGATGTGTGCTAAGTTGTTTTCCCAAAATCAACCTTCTTTTACACAATACATGAATAATGAAGTGCTCATTAATCCAGCTTATACAGGTTCTCATGATGCATTGTCGCTTGGTGGGGTTTATCGAAGTCAATGGAGTGGAGTTGAAGGTGCTCCAGTAACTCAATCTTTGGTAGTTCACACGCCTTTACGGAATAAAAAAATGGGGATTGGCATAACCATATTAACTGATCACATTGGGGTATATAATAAAAATGAAATTTATCTTAATTATGCTTATCGCATTCTTATGAAAAAATCCGTATTGAGTTTTGGTTTGTTGGGAGGAGTTGAAAGTGTTCGTGAATTATATTCTAATACTAAAACGACTCAGGCACAGGATAAGCAATTTATGTATGATTCGCCACAGTATATCGTACCTAATTTTGGATTCGGGATTTATTATTATAGATCTAATTTCTATGTAGGTATTTCTGTTCCGAGGTTAATGAACAGTCAATTTTATGATAAGCAAAATAAAATTATTGCCAAAATTGATCCTAATAATTTTACCTATTATACAGTATTAGGATATATTATAAATGTCAATGAAAATTTCAAATTGAAACCAACGCTCATGATTAAAAACATATCTGGCGCTCCTTTACAATCAGAAATCACGATGCTGTCATTTATTAAAAATGCATTATGGCTGGGTGTTGCTTATCGAAGTCAGCATACCATAGCCGGTATTATTGGTTTACAATTTACACCACAATTTAAGGTAGGTTACTCTTATGACTATATTTTATCTGACATACAGAAGTATCATCTATCAACCCATGAAATACACATATCATATGTTTTTAAGTATGATAAAAGCAAAAGAGCAAATCCTCGTTTATTTTAAAGAGTAAATTTGATAGTTGTAGATTATGAAACTCCATTCTCGATATTTATTTATTTTATTAATAATTGCTTTTTCACCTGCCTTATTAAAAGCCCAACAATCTTCTCTTCTTAATAAGGCGAATGTATTATTTCAGAATAAAGCATATAGTACTGCTATTCCTAAATATATTAACTATCTTAAAAAAGACAGTTTAAATTTTGAGGCTGTTTTTAATTTGGCAGACTGTTATCGTCTGACTAACGATACATACCATGCTGAAAAATGGTATCATAAAGCTGTAAGATTCCAAGAAAGCCTCCCTATTCACCAATTATATCTGGCACAGGCATTAATGGCTAATTCTAATTTAAATGAAGCGAAAAAATGGCTTGTGAATTACAGTAAAAATACATTAGATGATATGCGCGCTCGTGAAGCCCTTGATTTTATTGACAAATTGGATATTTATTTTGAAACAGCGAGTGACGTTCAGGTAAAAAAAATTAATATAAATTCGAAAGAAGATGATTTTTCTCCTGCATTTTATAAAAAAGGTATAGTGTTTACTTCTTCCAGGCGCAAAATGGCAATAGTTAAAAACAATGACACCTGGACTGGAAATAATTTTTATTCAATTTATTATGCAGAATTAAAGGATAGTAATATTTTTCATAAACCGGTGTTATTTGAACCAGACTTACAAGGGAATGCAAATAATGGACCTGTGTGTATAAGTAAAGATGGGAAAACTATGTTTTTTACACGTAACAGTACTGATGCAAAAAGTAGTGAGGGATTTATAAAATTGGAAATTTATGAGGTGAAACTTTCAGCGAATGGAAAAAATTGGGATAAAAATTATATTCCTTTCCGTTGGAATAGTAACAGTTACAATTGCACTCATCCCTGGTTGAGCCCTGATGGGAGTAAGCTTTACTTTGCTTCAGACATGAAACTAGGCTATGGTGGAATGGATATATACTATTGTAAGCGTGAAGGAAATTCCTGGAGTGAACCTCAAAATCTCGGTTCACAAGTTAATACAAAAGGAAATGAAGAATTTCCATATATAGATGATAGTGGTATTTTATATTTTTCATCCGATGGGCACGGGGGGTTTGGAGGTTTGGATATAGTTAGTTGCAATCCGGCAGGTAATTCATTCGAAAAGCCTGAAAATATGGGCATCCCAATTAATAGTAACTCGGATGACTTTGGACTCGTGTTAAATGGCAACGCCGGGTATTTTAGTTCAAACAGAGAAAATAAGGGAATAGACGATGATATTTATAGCTTGAAAATTAATATTCCAGCCACGGTCAAAGTAAAAATTAAAATTATGGGAATATCAGCAAAAGTATTATCAAATGCTGATGTGAAAATTGAAATCAAAAATTCGAAGAAAAAAATTGCGGTAAAAAAAGAAATGGAGGAGTTAACAGCTGAATTACAAGTTGGGGGAGAGTATGTATTTGATGTCGAAGCAAATAATTATATCACCCAAAAAATAATAAAAAAAATCACTTCAAAAACAACTGAAATCTTGGTGGTTCTGTCTCCCAAAGAAGACCGGGTTTACGGTGATAAAAAATCGAATGTAGGATTAAAAATATGTATTAAAGGGTTTGTTTATTCATTAAATAATGGAATAAAATCAGGATTGCCGAATACTTCTGTGTCTATAATTGAAGCTTCTTCAGGTAAAAAAAGAACAGAAACAATGACTGATAATGAAGGGGGAGTTAAAATTTGTGATTTAGAAAGAGATAAAAAATATATAGCCAAATTCAATTTGCCTGACTATTTTATAAATAGTGTAGAAATTTTTACATCTAATATAACAGCCGATACAATAGAAGAAAACATTCATTTAAATAAAATAAATGTTGGTAAACCTAATAAAATTGAAAAGGTTAATTTCGATTCTGCTGGAGGGCATTTATCAACTGAATCTGAAAAGGAATTAGAAAAAATTGTAAAGCTTATGAGAGATAATCCAACTATTGTAATTGAATTAAGTTCCCATACTGATTGCAGAGGGATTGCCCAGGTGAGTTTTGATTTGTCTAATAAAAGAGCTCAACTGTTAAAGGACTTTTTTTTAGGACGCAATATTGATTCTAAAAGGTTATTTAGCTCTGGATATGGAGCAACTATTCCTGTAAATAAATGCGATTGTGAAAAATTGAATGTTACACCTTGTACCGAGGAGCAATTTCGTGAAAATGAAAGGTCAGAATTTAAAGTTATTGGGTTCTTAAGAAATGGTATCATTTATAGCGAATAAAAAACAAAAAATAATTTTTTCAAAACCTTCCCAAAAAAATTACGTAAAAACAAAGGACTCATAGAAAAAATGAGAAACACTAAACTAGCATATAGAAGCATAATTTAGATAAAATAATTATATTTGCAGCTAATTATAAGAGGATTTGCCAATAAATATTATATTTAATTTACAACGGTAATTTATGAAATCGGATTATATGAGAAAAATTTATTTTTTTTTGCTGATTATACTATTATTTGGTTCGTGTGTACCTCAGCGAAAAATTGTTTATTTTCAATCCAAAAATGAAAAGAAAGAATATGATTATTTAGTAGAAAGTAAACGAAATATTAAGATTGAACCACTTGACTTACTTTATATCAGCATTGGAAGTACTGATCAGCCCGGATACAATTTTTTTAATCTGGATAAACAAAATTTCAATGCTATTACTGAACAATCACTATCTATATTAGGATACACAGTAAATGATTCCGGATATATTTATCTACCCATTTTAGGAAAAATCAGGTTACAAGGCCTTACATTAAATCAAGCAGAATCTGTCATTAAAAATTTTACAAAAAATGTTTTAACCAACCCGATTGTTTCTGTTCATTTTGTAAATAACACTGTAACCATTCTTGGAGAAGTGGATAAGCCGGGCACATATACCTATGTAAAAGGGCAATTAACTATTTATAATGCTTTAGGACTTGCAAATGATATTACAGAATATGGTAATAGAAGAAAGGTGGCTTTAATACGTGAAACAAATAAGACAATTCATAAATATTACTTGGATCTTACAACAGATGATATTTTCAAATCAGATTACTACTACCTGAGGCCAAATGATGTATTATATGTAGAACCCCTAAAGATACGAAGATTTGGAATGAAGGAGTATCCGTTTACCTTAATAGTATCTGCCGTTACATCAGTTTTTCTGATTCTTTATTATGTTAAAAAATAGTTCGGTTAATATTTAATCAAATGCAGACTACACCAGAGGCTGAGAGTTTTTATTATGTCAAGTCCGGAATAAGGATATTAAAAAAATATTGGTATGTTTTTGTTATTTCCGTGCTGATATGCTTGGCTATTACGGTTGTTATTAATTGGTATATGCCGGCAATTTATGAAGTGAGTAGTGTTATCCTAATAGAAGAAAGTCAAAATAATAAAGCGGCGCCTTCAGAAGAATTTATGAAGTCCTTTGCTATTTTCTCATCTGTAAGCAATATTCAACAGGAAATGCTGAAAATGAAATCAACAGAATTAATTAATAAATCGCTAATTAAGATTAACGCAGAGGTAAGTTACTATTTGAAAAGAGGAATAAAAATAAAAGAATTATATAAGGACTCTCCTTTCAGGGTCGAATTTGATAAGAAGTCTTTTCAGCCTATGAATATAAAATTTCAGATTAATAATAAGGGTGGAAATAAATTTGAACTATTTGTAGAACAAGAAGATCAACAAGTTCAACTCTATAATTTTGAAAAAAGAATTACGAATTATATTAGCTCGTTTCCTTATAATAAAATAGCATCCTATGGGGACACCATAAAATCGGATATTATGTCTTTCAGAGTTGTTGTGGACAACAATAAGCTGGCAAATTATCCTTCTGGTTCAAATTTTTACTTTGTTTTTAATGATCTCAATAGTTTAACGTACAACTATCAAAAGGCGATAGAGATTGAGCAAGTGGCAAAGGATGTATTAGCAACAAAAATATCATTAAAAGTAAGTAATCCCCAAGAGGGAATTGATTTTGTGAACGCACTTACTACAGCCTACTTAGAACGAAACATTGAAAAGAAAAACGTTATTGCTGAAAATACAATTAAATATTTGGACGGTCAGTTAAATATAATTGAAGATTCTCTAAAACTTACCGAAGGAAGTTTGCAAAATTTCCGTGCTACTAATAAGGTTATGAATATTGAATCAAAAGCAAATCAAACATTTGCAGAAGCACATGATTTGGAAAATCAAAGAGCTGAGTTGCAGGCTCGCATCAAATATTACAATTATATTAGCAATAACCTGGAAAAAGATCAAAGCGGATCAAGCTTATTGGTGCCATCTTCCATGGGATTGAATGACAACGTTTTAACAGGGCTTATTGATGATTATATAAAACTGAATACTGAAAGAAATACATTAATTCAAAATAAACAAAGTCAAAGTCCCTATTTCAATACTCTTACCATTAAAATTAATAATCAAAAAAACACCCTTTCCGAAAACATTAAATATCTTATTAACACAAACAATTTATTATTGAACTCTATTGAGAGTCGTTTAGGGAAAGAAAACGCTAATATTAACGCATTAACTGGGACTGAACGGAAATTAGTAGGAATCGAAAGAAAATATAAACTCAATGATGAGAATTATAATTACTTGTTGAAAAAAAAGGCGGAAGCACAGGTTGCAAAAGCATCGAATATACCGGATAACGATATAATAGAACCAGCCAAGCTGACTCAGCAAAATCCAGTTTCTCCAAATAAAACATTAAATCTCGCAATTGCTTTATTAGTTGGATTATTTATACCGTTTATAGGTTTTGGAGCAAAGAGCGTTATGGATAATACTGTTTTAAATGAACAAATGATGCAATCCATTACACAGCTGCCTTCTATTGGACGCGTGTATCATAACAAAAATAAAAAACAACAATCACCCATTTTAATTGAGGCCCCTCGGTCTGCAATTTCAGAATCTTTACGAACTGTACGAACAAATATTGAGTATTTCTTACAAGGAAAACGTAACCAGATAATTCTGGTTACTTCTACCATGGCGGGTGAAGGGAAATCGTTTAACTCTTTAAACATAGCAATTAGTCTGTCAATGTTAAACAGAAAAACAGTGTTGGTTGATTTCGATATTCGAAAACCTAACCTGTATCAAACACTAAATGTGGAAAACACATTGGGAATTAGTTCTCTTTTAAGTGGGCAAGCTACTTTAAAAGACGTACTAGTATCTACCAGCATACCAAATCTAGATTTTATCACAGCTGGCTCCGTGTCTCATAATCCGGCAGAGCTTATAGGATCGGAGAAAACGGAAATATTATTAAATGAGTTAAAGGAAAAATATGACTATATTATAATTGATACACCTCCGGTTGGTTTGGTTACGGAAGGGTTTTTATTAATGAAATATGCGGATTTGAAAATATTTGTTGTAAGGCAGAAGTATACTCCTAAAAAGCAATTGGTTGATTTATTAAAAGATATAGGAAATAAGGATGTTAAAAATTTGCATTGGTTGTTAAATGATGTAGACTTTAAAGATTCCGTGTATGGAAAAGAGAATGCATACTACTCAAACAGCTAAAGGGGCGGTGGGAATAACGAGCATAAAAGAGTTTCGCTTAACAATACTTAAAAAGTATTTTCCAGAAAAGGACGTGCGCTCTGTTAAAGCATTTAAAAATGTTATTGGATCTTTTATTATTAAAGGGGTTAGTATTATTATTAACCTAGCACTTATTCCTCTTACTATCAATTATCTTACTCCTATAAAATATGGAGTTTGGTTAACCATAAGTTCTACATTAGCCTGGATTAATTTTTTTGATATAGGTCTTGGGCATGGCTTAAGAAATAAATTGGCGGAAGCTCTTGCACATAATGAAATGGAAAAAGCTAAATCGTATGTAAGTACAGCTTATGTTTCAATTTCAATTCTGTGTACATTACTCTTTCTTTTGTTCGCTGCTGTAAATCAGTTTATAAATTGGAATACTGTACTGAATATTCCTGAAAATATTGATGAAAATATGCGATCGATCGCATTGATCATATTTTCAATGTTTTCCATACAGTTTATTCTGCAATTAATAAATAGTATTCTACTTGGTAATCAGCAACCAGCAAAAGTTTCCCTGAATAGCGTGATCTCTAACTTAATAGTTTTAGCTGGAATTATTCTGTTAATGAAGTTTACCAATGGATCGCTTTTTTTTATTGCGTTTCTTTTTTCCATGATTCCTGTTTTGGTATTGCTTGTAGTAAATATATATTATTTTAAAACCCATTTTAAGAGCTATTCTCCAGAAATAAAGTATTTTGATTTTAGTGTTCTTAAGGATGTACTTAGTTTGGGGGTCAAGTTTTTTATCATCCAAGTATCTGTATTAATTTTTTATGCAACTACAAATTTTTTAATCTGTAATTATCTGGGTTCTCCTGAATTAGTTACACCTTATAACATTGCATTTCGGTACTTTGGAGTTATAACCATGGTTTTTAGCATTATCAATGGTCCTTCTTGGTCCGCATGTACGGAAGCATACGCAAAGCAAGACTTCATATGGATAAAAAAACTGGTAAGAAGACTTATAAAAATATGGTTTATAATGGCCTTTCTTGCTCTGTTCATGTTGTTGTTCTCAGATTATGCCTATCACTTATGGATTGGGGACAAGGTAAAAGTAGATTTTAAAATATCGCTATTTATGATGTTATATGCTACCCTTGTAACCTTTGGAAATATATTTATCGTGGTCTTGAATGGAATAGGGAAAGTTAAACTGCAAATGATTATTAATGTTATTGGAATGCTGGCCTTTATACCTTTATCTTACTTTTTAGCGGTTACAATGGCCCTTGGGGTTCCAGGCATTATTCTTTCAACAATCATTTGTAGCTTATATGGCCCATTAGTGGCCCCTTTTGAACTTAATCGGCTTTTGAAAAATAAACGAAATGTGCCATTAAATGAATAATTGGAGCATTTTTGAAAAAATCCAATTTAAGAGCTGTAATTTATTATTTAATTATAAACTTGGTTGAATAGATGAATAATTCCGACTTGTGCATTGTAATTCCCACATTTAACCGTAAAAAACAATTATCGGTATTGCTCCATCAATTAAAATTGCAGCAACTGGTTCGTTTTGATTATAAAACAGTTGTTGTGGTTGATGGTTCAAAAGACGGAACATTAGAAATGTTGTCTTCGGAATTTCCAGAAGTTGTTATAATTCATGGTGATGGTAATTGGTGGTTTACCCGTTCGTTAAATGAAGGGTGTAAATATGCAGTTGAAGTTATAAAGGCAAAACTTGTTTTAACATTAAATGACGATGTTCAACTACCGAGTAATTATTTGCATGAAATAACCCGTAGCTATTTTGAATGTGAAAAAAACAGCATTGTTGGTTCAAGTTCTTACTCCTTGTCAATACCCCGAATGATGACTTTTTCCGGGTTTAGTAGTGAAAATCTTTTATCTCTTAAATATTATAAGTATGTGAAATCCTATACTTACATGGAACCTGGAAAATTAAAAGGAATTGCACCCTCTATAACATTACCTACCCGTGGGTTATTGATACCAGCAACTATTTTGAAAGATGCTAATTATTTAGATGAAAAAACGTTCCCGCAATATGCTTCGGATTACGATTTAGTATTAAGAATAGCTAAAAAAGGCGTAAAAGTATATGTTAGTTATGATGCATATGTATTTGAAGACATGAAACTGACAAGCCAAGGAAATCCACGCTTATCGAAAAGTTTAAAAGAATACCTTAAAAATATTTTTTTCAATAAATATTCATCAAATTATTTTTTTAATCGTTTAATTATGTCCTGGCGTTTTGGAATAAAGGCCTTATTTCCCTTATATTTTATAACAGCGTTTATAGCTGTACCATATATATATATTAAGTACAGATATTTTTTGAATAAAAAAATACTGAACAATAATTAATGTAATGATAGAAGAAGGCGCGAATGGAAAATATGAACAATGGAGTAATTATATCTCTGTTTTTTTATTAATAGGGGTTAGCGGCTTCCCTTATTTTTATTCGTCCAACACAAATATTCTTATTTTATTTTTATTCACATTATTCATTTATTTAAAGCGAAGTATTCCTTTTGATTCAAGGGCCTTAACTATAATGTCGTTTTTTTATATTGTAGAGATCGCTCAGATTTTTATTATAAAGCCTTTTGCGCCAGCAACCATGATAGGTACATACTTTAGATTGTTCGGAGCTTTTTTTGCTATAAGTTTATGCGGTAAAAAATTTACTCGTTATTATTCCAATATTATGTATTGGATTTCAATTATCAGTTTTATTTTTTTTATACCATCTGTTTTATCTGAGGGATTTTATAATTTTTTTCGCGATACTGTTTGCCCACACTTTCCTGCGCTTTTTACAGAAGATTCTAACGATGGATTTTATAAACCTGCATCCACTATTATTATTTATAATTTTCATGAAGTGCTCCGAGTTGATTATAGGAATTCAGGCCCGTTTTGGGAGCCTGGTGCTTTTGTTATATTTATTATAATTGCGATGATCTTTAATATTATTGAAGAAAAAAAATTCTGGACAAAACAAAATATTATTTTAAGCCTTGCTGTTATTTCTACACTCTCTACTACTGGATATATAGCTTATTTTATGCTTATAATGTCTTATTATTTTGTTACCGGAAATGTTATGAAAAATTTATTTATTTTGGCTATTGTCATACCCATTGGCATAGGTGTATATTACAATCTTGAATTTATGCATAGCAAGATTGAACAAAACATAGAAGCAGATGACGATAAAACGTCACGCGTGGGCAGTGGCTTAGCTGACTGGAAAGATTTTTTAAAAAGCCCCATAGTTGGATGGGGACGAGGCCCTATGCGATACGGAGGTAAGCAATTTCATTTTTTTACTGTGGAACAACATAGAAACAATGGTTTAGCCGCTCTCTTGGCGTGTTATGGTATAATTGTCGCGTCAGTACTTTTATTTAATTATTATAAAACGCTTAAAATACTCTGTACTGCCAATGGTTTTAATTCTCGTTTTGCAATACTATCATTTATTATTATATTAGTAATGAGTATGGGGCAAACTATTTTTCAATACACTTTTTTTTATAGTATCATGTTTATACATCTTGTTTATACAAAAAAAGATTCTAAACAACTAGTATAGAGATATACTGCTTACTATATTAGAGATAAAATCAATAATTATGAAATATTATATAATAACCCCAGCAAAAAATGAAGAGAAGTACATTACTTTTACTTTAGAATCGATGGTAAATCAAACATTAAAACCAGAAAAATGGGTGATTGTGGATGATGGGTCTACTGATAAAACAAAAGAAATAGTTGAAAAATACGCTAAAGAGCATAAATGGATTGAAATTGTTAGTATAAATAATAAACAAGAGCAAAAATTATATGGATCTAAGGTGATTAGGGCATTCAATACTGGTTATAAATTAATTAAAGACAAAGAATATGATTTTATTGTAAAGTGGGATGCCGATCTTTCCTTTCCGGCTGATTATTTTCAACAAATAGCGGATGCATTTATAAATAATAAGAAACTTGGAATTTGTGGGGGGTATATAGTAGAAAAAGAAACGGATCATACTATAAAATCATTAAGGCATCCTCGCGTGCAAGGTGCTGTAAAATCAGTTAGAAAAAAATGTTTTGAGGATATTGGTGGATTTCTGGAGGAAAATGGGTGGGATGGTATAGATATGTTACATGCTTCTTATCTTGGATGGGAAATTGGGAATATACCTGTAAGTATTATTCATCATCGTATAGAAGCAAGTGAATATAGGTCAATGAAATTTTTTTACAACAATGGAGTTACACATTATAAACAAGGAAATGACTTATTGCTTACCTTTATCCGACTTATTGTGCTGCTTAAACAAAAACCATATTTAGTTATGAGTTTTAGCTATTTTGCCGGATATATAAAAGCTCTGTTATCAAGGGAGCCTAAATCTGTTGATAAAGGACTTGCTAAATTTATCAGGTCATATCATTATAAACGATTATTAAGTTTCAAACGATAGAAATACTAAATATAATAATATGCTTAAAGTTGCATTAACACACGATGTTGATCGTACAAAAAAAACATATCAGTATTTTACTCAATTTTTAAAAAATATAAGAACGGGTAATTTCTCGGATGCATTGTATCATTTAACTCCTCAATTTAAAAAGGAACCTTATTGGAATATATATGATATCGCAGCTCTTGAAGACTCCTATAACCTCAGGTCAACTTTTTTTATGTTAGATGAAAGTATTCGTTACAACATATTTAAACCTAAAACATTTGTATTAGCAGTAGGTAGATATAATATGTTTGAGCCTAAAATTAAGGAAGCGATCTTGTATTTAGATTCAAAAGGGTGGGAAATAGGACTACACGGCTCTTTTTTATCCTATAATAATAAAGAATTATTAGGTAGAGAAAAATCCAGGTTAGAGTCAATTATTGGACATCCTGTAATTGGTACTCGTCAGCATCATTTAAATATGGATGAAACCACATGGAAGATTCAGGAAGAATTAGGTTTTAAGTATGACTCAACTTGGGGTTTTAATAATAATATAGGGATAAAGGAAGGCAAAATCAAACCTTTCTATCCAAACCAAACTAAATTTACTGTATTTCCATTAACAGTAATGGATGTTTGTTTTATGCGTATGAAAGAAAAAGAAAGATGGAATAAATTTCATCAATTATTGGATATTATAGAAGAAAATGACGCAATAATGGTTATTAATTTTCATCATCGTGTATATAATGAAAAGGAATATCCTGGTTATAAAGCCGCTTATATAAAGATAATTGAAACCGCTTTAAAACGTAATGCTGAAATCGGCCCCTTGATTAATTTTTTTCATAATTCATAAATTATTTCAAGAATTAAAATAACAGAATATATTAAAATAATTATACAAACGATTCATAATACAAAAAACGTATAACAGAATGACTAAAATATGTACTCGATGCATCCTAGACACAACCGTTAGTGATATTTGGTTTGATGACAAAGGAGAATGCAAATACTGTATGATAAATGATGAAATGGAGAAAAACCATCCATTAGGAAGTGGTTCAGAAGCTCGTTTGCAGGTGTTAATCGAAAAAATAAAAAAGGACGGAAAAAATAAAGCCTACGATTGCATTGTTGGTTCGAGCGGAGGCCGGGATAGTACCTATACCTTACTGAAAGCAGTGGAATTGGGATTACGCCCGCTTGCAGTTCATTTTGATAATGGATGGAATACCGAAATTTCCGTTAAAAATATTAAACGTGCTTGTGAGAAGCTGAAAATACCCCTGTATACGGTAGTTGCCGATTGGGAAGAATTTAAGGATTTGCAGGTTTCATTTTTGAAATCATCAACACCAGATGCCGATATTCCTACAGATTATGCCATATATTCTGTTTTATTCAAAGTAGCTGCAAAGGAGGGGGTAAAATATATTTTAAATGGACATTCCTTCCGTACAGAAGGAACATCACCAATAAGCTGGACTTATATGGATGCTCGGTATTTAAAAGCTGTCCATCAAACCTATGGCAAGATAAAGAAAATTAAGAGTTTCCCTGTTTTATCTCTCTCTAAATTGCTTTATTATTCCTTTGTAAAAGGAATACGGGATATACGAATTTTGGAATACATGGATTACAATAAAAAAGAGGTAGATCAAATTTTAAAAGCAAAATTGGATTGGGAATATTATGGAGGGCATCACCATGAAAATGTTTATACAAAATTCTTTCAGTCGTATTACCTTCCTCAAAGATTTAATATTGATAAACGGAAAACTGAGTTGAGTGCTTTAATCAGGCATGGACAAATAAGCAGAGAAGAAGCCCTTCGTGAGATCAATAGTTCACCCTATGAATATGATCCAACTGTTGTTGAATATGCGAAAAGTAAATTGGGCTTATCAGATGAAGAGTTTAATAAGATTATGAATGACCCTATTAAAAGCCATAACGACTATCCAACTTATCTGCCATTAATAAAAACATTAAAGTGGCCAATAAAAATGGCAACCAGGTTGAAGGTATTGCCGTACATCTTATACCTTAAATACGCAAGCAATTAATGATTGTAATAGTTGATTATGGTATGGGAAATCTCCGCTCGGTTTACAATAAACTAAAACGGATAGAATGCGATGCGAAAATTAGTTCGGATCCCGAAGTAATCTCAAAAGCTGAAAAGATTATATTGCCAGGAGTAGGGCATTTTAAAAATGCCATGGAGAAAATAAAAGAATACGGCCTTTTTGAATTACTCAATCAAAAAGTGCTTAAAGATAAAATACCGGTCTTAGGAATATGTCTTGGTGTTCAGCTTTTTACTAAAAAAAGTGAAGAAGGTGACGTTGAAGGGCTGGGTTGGATTGATGCTGAAACTGTAAGATTTTCTATTCCAGAGCATCAGAAAATAAGGCTAAAAGTACCCAGTGTAGGCTGGAATTCAGTATCCTTAGTAAAAACAGATAGCCTTTTATTTAAGGGGATAGATCCACAAGAATTATTTTATTTTGTTCATAGTTATCATTTAAAATCTACCAATTCTTCGATTGTTCTTGGAACTTCAAATTATTCGTATGAGTTTATTTCATGCATAGAGAAAGATAACATTTTCGGGACTCAGTTTCACCCGGAAAAAAGCCAGGATCAGGGTATGCAATTGTTTAAGAATTTTGTTAAAATGTAATTATGATCAGGCCTCGTGTAATTCCTATACTGCTATTAAAAAACCTTGGATTAGTTAAATCTGTGCGTTTTAAGAATTATAATTACATTGGGGATCCTATTAATGCTGTTAAGATCTTTAATGACCTCAGGGCAGATGAATTGGTATTTCTTGATATTATGGCCAGTAAAGAAAAACGAACCATTCAGCTTTCATTTATTGAAAGAGTGGGAGATGAGTGTAATATGCCCTTTTCAGTAGGAGGAGGCATAAGAACAATCAATGATATTAAAACAATTTTGAGTGCAGGTGCTGAAAAAGTGATAATTAACTCCTATGCGGCAGAAAACCCTGAATTTATTAAAAATGCCGCAATGGAATTTGGAAGTTCAACCATTGTTGCTTCTATTGATGTAAAAAATAATTTTTTTGGCAAGGAGGCTACCTATACCATGGGAGGAACAAAATCTACCGGATATAACCCTGTGGATTTTGCAAAACTAATGGAAGAAAAAGGTGCTGGGGAATTAATAATTAATTCTATCGAAAAAGATGGAACCATGGAAGGCTATGATCTGGATTTAGTAAAAAGGATCAGTGAAGCAGTAACCATTCCTGTGATAGCCTGCGGCGGGGCAGGAACCTATGAACACATGGCAAATTGCTTCAAAGATTCATTTGCATCAGCAGTTGCGGCTGGAAGTATGTTTGTTTATCACGGACCACGAAAGGCTGTTTTAATAAACTACCCTGCAAAAAATGAACTATTGCAAATTTTTTCCAATTGATTGTATGAAAATCTTAATTGACATAGGACATCCAGCACATGTGCATTACTTCAAAAATTTTATTTGGATAATGCAGAAAAAGGGGCATCATATTGATATTATTGCAAGAGATAAGGAAGTTGCTTTTAGCCTGCTGGATTATTATAAGTTTCCTTACACAAACAGAGGTAAAGGTAAAAAAGGAATATTCGGGAAATTGGCATATATTCTCCAAGCAGATTTTTTTCTATTAAAAAAAACCTTAAAACTTAAGCCCGATCTGTATTTAAGCTTCGGTTCCCCTTATGCAGCACATGTAGCATGGCTAACCAGAAAACCACATATTGCCTTTGATGATACGGATCACTCTTTTTTTGAACATTTCATATCTGTACCCTTTACCAAGGCAATATTAACACCAGAAGTTTTTCAAAAAGATTTTGGAAAGAAACAGGTAAGGTTTAATGGGTTTATGGAACTTTGTTCTCTTCATCCAAATCACTTCAAGCCTTCAACCCCAGATATTCTTAATGGATTGCCCCATGAAAATTTTGTAGTACTTAGGTTTGTGTCATGGCAGGCAAGCCATGATATTGGGTTAAAAGGACTTTCTTTAGCAGATAAATATGTTTTAGTTCGTGAATTATCAAAATACACAAAAGTTATCATTTCATCGGAATCAGATTTGCCTGCAGATTTGGCGGAATATTCCTATAAAATACATCCGGCTTTAATGCATGATGTGTTAAACGCAGCTAGTTTGCTTGTCAGCGAAAGCCTTACCATGGCGGCTGAAGCTGCATTTTTAGGGACTCCTGCTCTTTGTATAAGTACTGCAAAAGCAGGGACACTAGATGAGGAAGTAAGGTTGGGCCTTATTGAGCTTTTCAGAACAAACGAAGGCTTAATTGAAAGAGCAATTGAGATAGTAAAGGACAATACGTTTAAAGATGCTTTCAAATTAAAATCAAAGGCAATTGTAAAAGATAAAATAGATGTTACGGCATTTATGGTTTGGTTTGTTGAAAATTTTCCGAACAGTTATATTACAATGAAAAAAAATCCTCAATACCAATCTGTTTTTAAAAATAATGAAAGTTAAAAAACACTACTCGTATGCTGCTTATATCTAGAAGTACACAATATTAGAAAAAAATTCAACGAGGAAAATACCCTTTAATAAGGGGACAATCCCGTTACATATTACTAATGCTTATTATTACTATTGTACTATTAATGGCTGGAATAAATACGTAGTGATTATGAACAGAATAAATGCTTTAAATAATTTATGGCGATAGAAGAAAATATTATTATCAATAACAACCCCGATAGGAAAAAATGGAATGATTTTGTGTTCCAACATTCCTTCGGAAATATTTTTCAGACTCCATTAATGTTTGATGTCTATCAATCCACACCAAATAATAATGCGGGAGTATTAGCTTTGGAAGATAAGGAAGGGACTATACTGGGCTTAATGGTATATGTTCTGATCAGCGAATCAGGCGTAAAACGATTCTTTTCAACAAGATCTATTGTATCAGGTGGCCCTGTTATTTTGAACAATAATATTGATTATGCAACAATTTTATTATCAGAATATAATAAAATAATGAGCAAAACAAATGTAATATATACAGAAATAAGAAATTTATATGACATGAGAGAATTGCTTCCTGCATTTAAAAATAAAAACTTTGTTTATGAGGATCATCTTACTATTCATATGGATCTTACGCAACCCGTAGAACAACTGGAAAAAGCATTACACAGAGGAAGAGCCTCTAATATTAAAAGGGCAATTAAGAAAAATGTAATTACTACAGACATCTCTAGTAAGGAAGATATTAACGCAGCTTATCATCTTATTAAAGATACCTATGAAAGAATCAATCTACCAGCTCCCGATCCTGAATTATTTTTAAATGCGGCTATTAGTTTAAAAGGACACATCAAATTCTTTGCTGCTTTTCTCGACAATAAAATTATAGGGTGCAGGGTATACTTAATTTATAAGGATATGATTTACGATTGGTATGCTGCAGGAGACCGGGCTTTCTCGGGATATCATCCAAGTGATTTATTACCTTGGAAAGGAATGTTATGGGCAAAAGAAAATAATATTAAAATTTATGATTTTGCTGGTGCCGGTAAACCAGGAAAAGAATACACGGTACGCGATTATAAACTAAAATTTGGTGGCACTTTGATAAACCTCGGAAGATACCAACATATACATAAAAAGTTATTGTATCGTTTGGGTATTTTAGGATTAAAAATTTATAGATACGTACGCTGAAATGAAAATACTAATAGATATTGGCCATCCTGCACATGTACATTACTTCAAAAATTTTATTTGGATAATGCAGGAAAAGGGGCATACTATTAACATTATTGCAAGAGATAAGGAAGTCGTATTTAGCCTGCTCGATTTTTACAAATTTCCTTATTCTAATAGAGGCAAAGGAAAAAAGGGGCTTGTTGGTAAGCTTATTTATATCCTTCAGGGAGATTTATTTATTTTAAAAAAAGCATTAAAATTAAAGCCAGATATTTTTTTAAGTGCAGGATCAATGTATGCGGCTCATATTGCATGGTTAATGAGAAAACCTCATATTGCGCTCGATGATACAGATCACAATGCATTTCAACATATGATGTATGTTCCGTTTACAAAAGCTATTCTAACACCCAAAGTTTTCCAAAAAGATTTTGGAAGAAAACAAATACGATTCGATGGGTTTTTAGAATTAGGCTCGTTGCATCCAAATCGTTTTAAACCGGAAAGTGAGAGTAGTATGCAAATGCTCGGTGGATATCCTACTAATCCATTTGTAATACTTCGGTTTGTTTCTTGGCAGGCAACTCATGATATAGGATTAAAAGGCCTTTCTTTGCAGGATAAGTATAAGCTCGTTAAGGAATTATCGAATTATGCCCAAGTTATTATTTCTTCGGAAGAAAAATTGCCCACTGATCTAATGAAATATTCATTTAAAATACATCCGGCACATATGCATGACATGTTGAATAAAGCAGTTTTGTTAGTAAGTGAAAGTCTCACTATGGCTGCTGAGTCAGCATTTTTAGGCACACCCGCTATTTGCATAAGTACAGCACAAGCGGGTACTCTAGACGAAGAAGTAAAATTAGGCCTTATCGAATTATTCAGAACCAGCAATGGACTTATTGAAAGAGCAGTTGAGATAGTGAAGGATACTACTTTTAAGGATTTGTTTAAGCTTAAATCAAGAAAAATTATAAGTGATAAAATTGATCTTACTGACCTCATGGTTCAATTTATTGGAAACTTTCCAACAAGCCTTACCAGTATGAAAAAAGGCATACCATTAACCAGTTTAAATAAATTCCCATGAGAGATTTTACCTTATCAACCTTTGAGCTTTTATTGGTATCTCTTCAAGAGAAAGGATACAAGTTTGTTACTTTTGAAAATTTTTTAAGTCAAAAAGCATCGGGCAAGCAAGTTATTTTACGACACGATGTAGATGATTCCCCTCAAAATTCACTGGATGCGGCGATACTCGAAAATCGCTTGGGAATAAAAGGGACTTATTATTTTCGCATTGTCAACCAAAGTAATAGCCCTAATATAATCAAATCAATTGCATCATTGGGACATGAAATAGGTTACCATTATGAAGATCTTGCTTTGGCAGGAGGGAACAGCGAAAAAGCAATACAATCTTTTGAAAAAAACTTAGCTTATTTTCGTCAATATTATCCAATAAAAACAATTTGTATGCATGGGAGTCCGTTCAGCAAGTGGGATAATCGAAAAATGTGGGATCGTTATAATTATAAGGATTATGGAATAACAGGAGAACCGTATTTTGAAATTGATTTTAATGATTTTTTGTATTTGACTGATACGGGACGAATGTGGAATGGAGATAAAGTAAATGTAAGAGATAAGGTACCTTCTACCATTTTACTTCCGTTTTCATTTAGTACTACATTTGATATTATCAATCATGCAGATCAGCTTCCTGATCAGATTATGATAACGACTCATCCTCAACGATGGAATAATAGTATAACAAAGTGGGTCATGGAGTTGGTTCTCCAAAATAGTAAAAATATTATAAAACGTTTAATCGCCTCTTAATTTATGTGTGGTATTGTAGGAATAATAAATTTTAATAAGGAAAAAGTAGAGCCTTCGGATATAAGTATCATGCTTAAAACAATTAAGCATAGGGGGCCGGATGATGAAGGAACTTTTTTTCATAATAATATTGCTCTTGGGCACGTTCGTTTAAGCATCATTGATTTATCTTCTGCAGGCCATCAGCCCATGCCCAGTGCTGATGAAAGATATTGCATTGTTTTTAATGGTGAAATTTATAATTACCTTGAACTTAAGAATGAATTGCAAAGTAAATACCAATTTAGGACAAAAACAGATACTGAGGTATTAATTGCAGCTTACCAGGAATGGGGAGAGGAATGTTTATCAAAATTAAATGGTGATTTTTCATTTGTAATTTATGATAAAAAAAAGCATGAATTATTTGGCGCGCGTGACAGGTTTGGAATAAAACCTTTTTATTATTATCAGAATAGTGAACAGTTTGCTTTTGCATCTGAAATAAAAGCATTACTTCCATTGATTAAAAACCCTTCAGCGAATAATAAAATTTTGTTTGATTACCTTGTGTACCATAGAACAGATCATACAAAAGCTACATTTTTTAATAATATTTTTAAATTGCCACATGGCCATTGCTTTACAATTAAAAATAATGAATTAAAAATAAGGAAATGGTATGACCTTTCCGGGAACATTGCTTATCCGAAAGTACTCACGCCATTGGAATATAGAGAAGAATTAAAAAAATCAATTGCGTTGCGGTTAAGAAGTGATGTACCAATAGGTGTATGTTTAAGTGGAGGAATTGATTCCTCTACAATCACATCCATGTTATATCACGATTTCAATTTAAAAAACATTAAAACGTTCTCTGCTATATTTGAGAAAGGGTCGAGAGAAGATGAAAGCCCGTTCATTGATCAATTTAAAGGCACTCTTCGCAACATGTACAAGATAACTCCAACTGCCGAATCTTTTTTTGATGAATTTGAAAATTTTATTTATTCGAATAGCGAACCTGTACCTGGCGTAAGCCCGTACTCACAATATAAAGTGATGCAATTAGCGCATGGAAATGTTTCTGTTACACTTGATGGACAAGGAGCTGATGAAATGCTTGGAGGATATAGTAATTTTTATGGAGCCTACTTTAAAGAATTATTAAAAGGTTTTAGATTGGCTACTTTGGTTCATGAAGCATTAGCCTATTATCAAAAAACAAAGTCGAAAGAGGGCTTTGTTTTTCTCGCGTATTTTCTTATGCCTTTAAGTTTTAAAAATAAGCTAGCGAAGAAAAGATTAGGTGCTGTTAGTCCGAATTTTTTTACAAGTTACAATACAGAATCCACCATAACCTCCGAACTTTATAATCCTGAAACGCTTCATATTTCGTTTCTTCAACATTTTGAGCACAAACTGGAACATTTATTGAAATGGGACGATCTTAATTCCATGCGTTTTTCCATCGAATCCAGGATTCCTTTTCTGGACCATCACTTGGTAGAAAAAACGCTTTCACTTCCGCCTGATTTGATAATTAAAAACGGAGTAAATAAATATATTTTAAGGGAGGCCGTAAAGAATATTTTACCCGAGAATATATATAACAGAAGAGATAAAAAAGGATTAGAAACCCCATCCGACAGGTGGTTTAGAACTAAACCGTTCCGCGAATATATTTTTGACCTGATTAATTCATCCAGCTTTAAAAACAGGGGCTATTTTGATGCAAACGATGCTAATTTAAAATTCAAGCTTCATATTGAGGGAAAGGCAAATTTTTCGAAAGACATTTGGAAATGGATTAATCTGGAAATTTGGTTTCAACAATTTATAGATATTAAATAAATACATTTGCCATCTTAATATAGTTAATAATTTAAGTATTATTTAGAACGCAAGTTTATCAATAGAAAATGCTTTTTAATTCTTTTAGTTTCGCTCTGTTTTTACCAATAGTATTTATTTTATATTGGTTTATAATAAATAAAACACATAAAGTACAAAATGTACTTTTACTCGCTGCTAGTTATTTTTTTTATGGCTGTTGGGATTGGAGGTTTTTATTTTTGTTGATATTCTCAACCTTCCTCGATTTTTTCACAGGTTTAAAAATATATCATTCAACGTCTCCCTTAAACAGAAAAATATGGTTAATCATAAGTGTTACTGTTAATTTAGGATTTCTTGTTTTTTTTAAATACTTCAATTTTTTTGCTTCTTCATTTGCCGAATTATTACAATCTTGTGGATTTAAACCCGATTTTGCAACCCTTACCATTATTCTACCGGTAGGAATCTCATTTTACACATTTCATGGCTTATCTTATGTCTTTGATATTTATAATAAAAAAATAGAGCCAACAACTCGTTGGATTGATTACAGTTTATTTGTGAGCTTTTTTCCTTTGCTAATTGCAGGGCCTATTGAAAGAGCAACCCATCTTTTACCACAGGTGGAAGTTGCACGAAAATTTAACTACAATAAAGCGGTAGATGGATTAAGGCAAATTTTATGGGGGTTATTTAATAAAATTGTAATTGCAGATAATTGCGCTGAGTATGCAAATAATATTTTTAATAATTCTGCAAATTATTCGGGGAGTACATTATTGGTAGGCGCGATACTTTTTGCATTTCAAATTTATGGTGACTTTTCAGGATATTCAAATATTGCATTGGGCGTAGCCCGCTTATTTGGATTTGAATTATTAAGAAATTTTGCGTTCCCTTATTTTTCAAGAAGTATATCTGAATTTTGGCGAAGATGGCACATATCACTTTCTTCATGGTTTAAAGATTATTTATATATACCATTGGGAGGAAGTAAAGGAACTACTTTAAATAAAATCAGAAATACATTCGCAATTTTTTTAGTAAGTGGTTTTTGGCATGGGGCAAACTGGACATTTATTTTTTGGGGAGGGCTTAATGCACTTTTTATTATGCCTTCTGTTTTTAAAAAATCTTCTAAAACAAATTTAGAAATTGTTGCTAAAGGAAAACTGTTACCTTCCGCCAAAGATGCAATGAATATTTTGCTTACATTTTTATTAACTGTATTTGCATGGATCTTTTTTAGAGCTGAAAGCGTTACTTATGCTTTTCATTATATTGCTCACATCTTTTCTGTAACTATTTTTCAAAAACCTGAACAATTACCAATATGGCTTGTTATTTTTATCGGAATTTTTATGCTCATCGAATGGTTGGGAAGAGAACAACAATATGCCATTGCCGCTACCGGACTTAAATGGAAAAGACCATTCAGATGGCTATTTTATTTTTGTATCGCTTTTTCAATTTTTTATTATGCAGGATCTGAGCAGCAATTCATTTACTTTCAATTTTAATTAAAGGGATTATGAAAACTTTCCTTAAAAATATATTTTTATTTTTTGCTTTTTCACTTTTATTATTTATTTGTATCCTATTCTGCTATGTTTTAAAAACCGGAGTTACAATACACGAAATACCCCCGCCATACTTATCAAATAGTTACTCTTTCAATGACAAGGTGCTTTTTTCTCATAATAAAAAGGCTGATATTTTAGCTATTGGTTCTTCCATGAGTTTGAATAATTTAGATTCGCATACAATTATTGAAGAACTTAATACTAATTCTTATTTAAATATCGGCGCATGGGGTTTATGTATGAAAGATTGTTTTCAACTACTTAAAATATATACGGCTATACATCAACCGAAAACATGTATTATTTCAAGTAATTTAACTGATTTCGAACAAAAAATGATAAACATTAAATACGAAGGTCTGAAAGATTTTCTTTTGTCAGATACAAATCAGATTTATAAATATCATTTGAAGTATTTTAATGCCAGATATTATTCTAAATATTTTGGCTATTCTAAAATTGTTAAACAACAAAAGGATATATATGAATTTTTAGGATATGATGAATATGGTGCTGTATTATTTGATTCTCTCCATTTTAATAAAAGTATATATAGATGGTTAAATCCCGGCTTTGAAAAGCTTCATGAAAATCAATATGTGTATTTAGATAGCATATCAATTTTCTGTAAGTCAAATAATATTCAGTTGCTTTTTTTTCAATCACCATTCCGGGCGGGTTTATATAAAGAAAGCGTTCCTCGTTTAAACATTGCTAAAATAAATGAGCACATTCAACGAGTAAAGAAAATTATTACTGACAACGGTCATGAATTTGTAAATTCAAACAATAATACCTGGGAAGATAATTTATTTGTTGATGGAATACATTTTAATTCTATTGGCGCTAAATTATATACTGAATATTGTTTTAAGCAATTAAAACTGATTAATAATAAAACTACATCAAAAACTACTTTTAATTAAATTATAAATACAAAAACTGCACTGAGTAATGTTATTTAATTCCTTTATATTTTTTATTTTTTTAGGTGTTGTACTACCTATATTTTACCTTCTTCGTACTAAAGAGAGCAAGAATATTTTTTTGTTAATTGTTAGTTATTTTTTCTACGGCTATTGGGATTGGCGGTTCTGTTTATTACTTGCCGCGACAACGCTAATTGATTTTTTTATTGGTAAGCAGTTGTCCTTGATAAAAGAGGCAAAAAAACGAAAACATTTATTAATAATTAGTTTGGTTGCTAACCTTGGTACATTGGGCTTTTTTAAATATTTTAATTTTTTTGTTCAAAATTTCCAAGCTGTTTGTAGCATTTTCGGTTCAACCGTCGATTTTTTGCATTTGAATATTCTTCTGCCGGTAGGATTATCCTTTTATATTTTTCATAATATTTCCTATATCGTTGATGTTTATAATAATAAAATTAAAGCCACAAACAATCTTATAGAATTTGGTTTATTTGTTGTTTTTTTTCCTCAACTAGTGGCTGGCCCCATAGGAAGAGCCGCTGTTTTACTACCCCAGCTGACAAAAAAACTAAGCCCTACAAAATTACAAATACAACAAGGTATTGTATTAATAATTTCCGGTCTTTTCAGGAAAGTAATGATCGGTGATACTTCAGGTAGATTCGTAGATTATATTTTTGGAGATATCGAAACATATAAATCAATGGAGATTATATGCGGATTAATATTATTTACGGTACAAATATATGCGGATTTTTCCGGTTATTCGCTTATAGCCAGAGGAACAGCTAAATTATTTGGTGTGGAATTAATGATAAATTTTAAACAACCCTATCTATCTAGAAATATCGCTGAATTCTGGTCAACCTGGCATATTTCCTTATCCACTTGGCTTAGGGATTATTTATATATTCCTCTTGGGGGAAATCGAAAAGGCAAAATCAGAACGTATATAAACCTGCTTATCACTATGTTACTGGGAGGCCTTTGGCATGGTGCCAGTTGGAATTTTGTTATTTATGGAGGGTTACATGGGATTTATCTTTCCATTCACAGATTTTTTGTAAAAAATAAAACAACACGATCTGAGAAGATTAATTTTTTCAATGGTACAACAATAATTAAAATAGTATTTACTTTTTTTATAGTTGCATTTTCCCGGATATTTTTTAGATCAACTTCCTGGCAATCTACCCAACTTATTTTTTCAAAAATTTTTTTTTGGGAACCGAGTGAGTATACCCCATGGTTTTTGCTTACTACATCCACTTATTTAGTGTTCATATTTACCCTTGATATTATTGAATACAATAGCAGAAGCGATTCCTTTTTGTTACAGATAAAAAATAAGGCATTTCGCAATGGTATCCTGACAGGTCTTTTTATGCTTACACTGATGTTTATGTTCCAAATTAAAACAACACCATTTATCTATTTTAAATTTTAGGATATGCGACAGTTTAAGTCATTTTTTATTTTTTTACTGGCATTCATTTTAATTGGAGTGTTATTTGAGGTTCTTCTTTCATTTGGTGGAATACTCATTCCTGTTGTTCAAATTGATCCTAATAAAGGGGAACGTTATTGTCCTAATAAAATGTGTTGCTCCATATTTGTTTCAGAAGGTTTTGGACTTGCAGAAACCAATGCTCAAGGATGGTTTGGTAAAGAATTTAAATACAAATCGGCCAACGATATTTCGGTAACTGTTATTGGGAACAGTTTTGTGGCATCACGTCAGGTATTTTATCGGAATAATTTTTTAAGCATTGCAGAGAAAAAAACAAATGAAAAGTTACCTCATGGTATGCATACTTCTTTTTATAATTTTGGCAAAGAAGATCTTCCGTTGAAAGAATTATTATATGTAAAAGAAGATATAGCCGCTACTTACCATCCCGATTATATTTTAATTCTATTAAATCCTGGTAGTTTTAATGTTGAAAGCCAGCGTTATGTAACTTATTATGATTATATTGACGGTAAGTTTAAGTTGGATACTAGTTTTAAGCTAAAATCCTTTGTTAAAAACTTTAATAAATTCGAAGTATTGACAAAGTCATCTGTTTTATTCCTTGGCTACCGATTTAAAAATCATTTACCCCAGGCAGGAGAAATTCTTTTCGATAAGTTTTATTATCGTAATATTCCTGTTGAGGATCAATTGGAAACAGTGGACAGCCTGGATTATACAGATAAGGCAATTATTACGGAATTAGCTAAAGATTCGCACGTGATATTTTTATTAAATTTGGAACCTGCAATTTTTAGCAAGGTAAAATCTTTGATTGGGAATTCTTCGTTTATAGATATATATACTCCGTTAAAGAAAATGCAAAATGAAAAAGGCTTTAACCCTTATTATTGGGAAATACCAAATAAAATAGGTCATTGGAATATACCCGCTCATAAATTAATAGGAGAAGAAATAGCAAAACAGATGATCGAAATACTGCACCCCAATAAAACATTCTAAAATGGTTCCATACAATAAAATTAAAAAAGTGCTGTCCTCGCTTATTCACAAAAAAGTATATTTAGATTTACCCGAAGCCGTTATATCATTTACATTCGATGATGCGCCTAACTCTGCGTTTACAAATGGAGCGCAGATTCTTAAGAAATATGGATATAATGGAACATATTATATTTCATTAGGGTTACTCGATCATAATAGGCCCGAAGGAGTATATTTTGATACCCGACATTTAAATAGAATAATAGCAGATGGAGGCGAGTTGGCTTGTCATACTTTTAATCATATTCATTTTTATAATTCTAAAAAAAAACAAATTATTAATGATTTTAAAAAAAATCAGAAAAAAATAACTGAATTTATTCCCGGTCATATTTTTACCAATTTTTCATATCCGTATGGAGAAAAAACTATTGTATCTAAAAAACTTATCCGAAATACTTATAAAAGCGCCCGAAGTTCGCAAAGAGGTATTAATTTTAATTATACCGACCTGAGTGATCTTAAAGCGGTAAATTTAGAAAACTACAGCTTAAATTTAGATGAAATAGTTGCAATTATTGAAAAAGCAATAAAAAACAAGGGATGGTTAATATTTTATACTCATAATGTGGAAATGGAACCGTCTAACGGAGGATGCACTTTAGAGTATTTTGAGAGTGTAGTAAAATATTGTTACGAAAAAAAAATTAAAGTACTCACTGTTGAAAATCTATTAAAAACGATCGATTAATTTAAATTTCCACTGGATTCCTTAATAGGAAAAAATACAATCTTTTCTAACTCCTGAAATACGTAGGTCTATTTGATGTTTTATTCAGGAACAATTGTTTATATTTACATAAATTTTTTTTATCTAATTAGCTGATGCTACCTGATTTAGGGGGTTTAAAGATTGGTTTTATTGAATCTAAAATAGGTTTTCTATATTCATTCAATTCTTTAAATACAGCATCAAAAAATTAAGATAAAATTTAAAATACGGATAGTATGCAATTGGTTACCTCTCTGCAAAATTCAATAAAAAAATACGATAATAGGAATGCCTTTTTTATAAATGGTATATTCTATAGCTATTTTAATTTAGCTGAAACAATTTCAAGAATAAGAAAGGCTGTTCAGCTTAATACACTTGAATCAGAAAAAAATATTGCACTTGTGGCAAATGATGACCTTGAAACGTATGCCAGTATAATTGCGTTATGGTTTGAAGGCAAAGCTTATGTACCGTTAAGCCCTGAAACTCCAAAAGATAGAAATGAAAATATAATACATCAGGCGCAAATAAAAACGATTATTGATTCTTCGAATAAACCTCTGTTTCCAGAATATAACCTTATCGAAAGTAAAAAACTATCTTCTACACCAATTGATTTAATACCAAAAAATACTTCTAATCAAGAGTTGGTTTATATTTTATTTACCTCCGGAACAACAGGCCAGCCAAAAGGAGTCCCAATTACAAGAGCAAACCTTACTGGTTTTATTACGGCTTTTGAAGAAATGCGCTTAGATATAAATGAAACCGATAGATGTTTACAAATGTTTGAACTTACATTTGATCTTTCCGTGATGTCTTATCTTATTCCATTGCTTTGTGGTGCTTGCATTTATACGATTCCAAAAGATAAAATAAAATACAGTTATATTTTTGAATTGATGGATGAACAAAAATTGACTTTTTCTTTAATGGTCCCTTCCATGCTTCACTATCTGCGCCCATATTTTAACGAAATTGATGCTCCTGATATGAAATATAGTTTATTTTGTGGAGAAGCTCTTCCATTAGATGTGACTGAAGAATGGAGTAAATGCTTGCCAAATGCTAAAATATATAATGTGTATGGCCCCACAGAAGATACTATTTTCTGCACATCGTATGCTTTTACAGGAACAGCAAAGAATAAATCGCATAATGGCGTTCTGTCTATTGGAAAAGCAATGGAAGGTACTTTCACAATTATTGTTGATGAAAATAATCAAGTACTGTCATTCGGGACAAATGGACAATTGTGTCTTGGAGGAGTACAATTAACTCCCGGATATTGGAACAATGAAGAAAAAAATAAGGAGGCATTTTTTTATATTGATTATAAAGAAAAACAAACCAGATTTTATAAAACAGGAGACTTGTGTTATTTGGATGAAAATGGAGATATAATGTATGTAGGCAGGTTAGATAATCAAATTAAAGTTCAAGGATTTAGAATTGAACTTTCAGAAATAGAATTTCATGCAAAATCATTTTTAGGAAAGATTAATGCTGTAGCAATAGCTATTGCAGATGCCGTAGGGAACACCGAAATAGGCTTGGTTATTGAATCAAAAGAATTTAATACCACTTTATTGTATGATTATATGAAAGAAAAAATACCCGCTTACATGATTCCTAAAAGAACGGAATTTACAGATAAATTTGCATTGAATGCAAATGGCAAAACAGATAGAAATAAATTAAAAGAATTATTTTTTAGTTTAAAAAATTAATACAATGGAAAGACACGAAATTATCAATAAAATAAAAAACATCCTTATTTCAATACTTAAACACGAAAATTTTGAAATGAAAGATGAAATATCTGCTGCTGATGTGGATGGTTGGGATTCTC
>JBBSPS010000018.1:0-33617 GCA_038258655.1 Bacteroidia bacterium | reverse complement strand
GGGATAGCTATTATCCAAAACCTTTTTATTGAAATTACTAACTTGATTGAGTATATTGAAAATCAGCTTAAATGTAATATGTTAGTGCATTCCGAAGGTTATCATAAATACAATCTAACAAAAAGTGTATAGTAGTTTAATCAACGATATAAAATAAAACTCTTTTGTAAGTAAGAGCTGTTCGTGCATAATTATAAAATAGTTTATTATAGACTTCACAATTTGATGAACTTACTGTAACCACCTTACATGAATTTTATTTACTCCCCCCCCCTCTTATGAGGTTAACAAATCCACGCGTGTCATAGGGTTTACCTGCTGCACCATCTTTCAATACACCAGTTAATATAAAATAATATGTTCCATCTGATGCTTCAACTCCTGCTGATGTACGCCCATCCCAACGAATCTCTCCTACATTGGTTTCAAACAATTTAGTTCCCCAACGGTTGAATATTTCTAACCCAAATTTTTCAAATCCTGTATTAGGAATATAAAATTCATCGTTAACCCCATCATGATTTGGCGTAAACACATTGGGAATAAGAATGTTTGGAAGTATTGTAATGATCTTCGTGACTGTATCGGTGCAACCTGATGCCCCAGTTACAATCTGAGTAACAGTATATGTCCCTGCTTTAAAAATATGGAAAGGGTTTTCTACCATTGAAGTTGTTCCGTCTCCAAAATTCCAATACCAAGTTATTCCTCCGGTACTTTTATCTGTAAAAGTATATTTTTCATTAAATATTCCTGATGAAAGGGTATTAAACCCCGCTATCGGGGATAGTAATGGAACTACCCGTATAGTATCAATCTGCGATATACAACCACTTCCATCTGTTACTGTTACACTGTAGGTGGTTGGGATCAATGGAGCTACTACTGGCCCATTTGGCAACCAGACAAAAGTAAATGGAGCTGTTCCACCTGTGGGTATTGTTGTTAATAGTGTCAATGACTCTCCTGCACATACTGTTAAATTTGAACTGGTGATAGTAAAGAGTAAAGGTAATGGTTCTGTAATGGTTATTAATATAGTGTCTTTACAACCTGCCCAATCATTTACCACTACTGTATAAGTACCGGCTGATAATCCGTTTACTGTGTTATTAGTTGAGATATTAGGGGTCCAAATATAAGTATATGGTGCTGTGCCGCTGGTAACAGTTAAGGTAGCTGTACCATTTATTAAGCCATTACAGCTTATATTTTTTGTTGATAATACTGTAAGTGATGGTCCGGGTGATCCATTTACCACTACTGTTAATTTTACGGTACAACTATTTGTATCGGATACTGTAACAGTATACGATCCAGCTGTTAATCCACTTACGGTTGTTGTCGTTCCTCCAACAGACCAATTATAATTATAACCAGGTGTTCCTCCTAATGCAGTTACGCTTACCGTTCCATTACTACTGCCACAAGCTGCATTGGTAGAACTGGTAATTCCTGACACTATCGATGCAGGTTGTGTGATGTTTACTGTTTGTACTTTAGTACATCCGTTCGCATCTCTTACTGTTACATTGTAGCTGCCAGTTGTTAAACCGCTTACTCCGGCTGTGGTTTGACCTCCAGGGCTCCAGCTATATGTATAGCTTGGTGTTCCTCCTATACCTGTTACAGTAGCACTGCCTGTTGCAGCTCCTGTACAGCCTACATTACTTTGTGTGCCTGAAATAGTAGATGTTAATACTGATGCAGGTTGTGTTATGGTAATAGTTTGTCCCTGCGCGCAATTATTAGCATCTTTTACGGTTACAATGTATGTTCCGGCAGTTAGTCCTGTTACACTTGCTGTTGTTTGAGCTCCGGGATTCCATAAATAGGTTAATGTTCCTGTTCCTCCTGTTGCGGTTACTGTTGCACTACCTGTACCTGATCCATTACACAATACATTAGTTTGTGAAGATATACCAACTGTTGGTCCTCCTAAATTATTAACACTTGTCAAGGCTTTTGCTGTACAACCATTTGCATCGGTTACTGTAATATTATAACTTCCTGCTGAAAGCCCCACAGCAGTTACTGTTGTTTGTCCTGAAGGAGCCCATAAATAAGTTAAGCCTCCTGTACCACCTGAGGCCGTAACAGTTACTGTTCCGTTAGAGGCACCACAGGTTGCGTTTGTGGCAGAGGCAACTGCTGATACTGCTGATGCAGGTTGCGTTATGTTTACTGTTTGTACTGTGGTACATCCGTTCGCATCTCTTACTGTTACATTGTAGCTGCCAGTTGTTAAACCGCTTACTCCGGCTGTGGTTTGGCCGCCAGGGCTCCAACTATAAGTATAGTTGGGTGTTCCGCCTATACCTGTTACAGTAGCACTGCCTGTTGCAGCTCCTGTACAGCCTACATTACTTTGTGTACCTGAAATAGTAGAAGTTAGTACTGATACAGGTTGTGTTATGTTTACTGTTTGCACTGTGGTACATCCGTTCGCATCTCTTACTGTTACATTGTAGCTGCCAGTTGTTAAACCGCTTACTCCAGCTGTGGTTTGCCCTCCAGGGCTCCAGCTATAAGTATAGTTTGGTGTTCCGCCTATACCTGTTACAGTAGCACTGCCTGTTGCAGCTCCTTTACATCCTACATTACTTTGTGTGCCTGAAATAGTAGAAGTTAGTACTGATACAGGTTGTGTTATGTTTACTGTTTGTACTGTGGTACATCCGTTCGCATCTCCTACTGTTACATTGTAACTGCTAGTTGTTAAACCGCTTACTCCGGCTGTGGTTTGGCCTCCAGGGCTCCAACTATAAGTATAGTTGGGTGTTCCGCCTATACCTGTTACAGTAGCACTACCTGTTGCAGCTCCTTTACAGCCTACATTGCTTTGTGATAATATAGATGAAGTTGGTTTTGGATTAGTTGTTACTATTTTCGTTGCATTGGCTGTACACCCTGAACCAAATGTTACTGTTACCGTATAGGTAGAGGTGGAAACAGGGTTTACTGTTACTGCAGATGTTGTAGCGTTTCCTGCATTAGCACTCCATTGATAGGATACCCCTCCGTTACTGTTAGCTGTTAGGATAGTGCTGGATCCGGAACAGATTGGTGTTGTTCCTGAAATAGATGCAGTTGAAGGTGTCCAAACATAAAAATCAAATACAATATTACCTCCTACATTATAAATTGTAGCCGAATTACAGGCAGCGTATGAAAGACCAACAGTTGTTATGGTTTCGGTGGTTACTCCTATTTGAGGTAAAGTAACACCCCCTACAATTACCAATGGAACACTTGTTGGAGTGATGGCTGACCCCCCCGGATTTCCTATACTATTACAATCACCAGTAGCAGAGCCGGGAGGTATATTAGCATTACCATAATTAGAAAATGTATAATTACCGCAAGGATGGCTCCATACATAATGCTTGCAAGTTCCACACTGTGCCTTAAGTTGATATGAACCTGTAATAAAAAGCAAAAAGCTAAAAAGAAAAAAATAGTTATTTAATCTATTTGTCAATAACGACTTAATTTTATTTTTTATTTTCATTGGTTTTGTTTTTGTATCGTGGCATTATTTTTTTCAGATATCTACTACCAATACTTGGCACGCCCCATCCCCCAGCCCCTCGCATTTGGAGAGGGGCTGGGGGGTGAGGCTAATGAAAGCGGACTACTTTATATTAAGTATTGGTATAATTTATTGTATTAATTTTTTACCCCTATTATTACTATTCGAATGAATATAATACGAATTTATTCTTTCATAAACTTCTTAAAAATAGTTTCTTCACCATTGGTGATCTCCATAAAATACAATCCTTTGGCTAAATCCTCCGTATTCAGAATAAAAGAATTCTCTCCTAATTCTGTATTATTAGAATGTGTATATACAATCTTCCTTTCAATGTCCATTATCTTTACGAATAAATTATTTGTGCTTTTTGCATAGTATTTTAATTCCATGTTTTTTATAACAGGATTTGGATAAATATCTATATTCAGGTCATTGTTTGCTGTAAAATTCACTGGTACTATATTTGAATAGGAAAAATTCCCATCGTAATCCGTTTGTTTCAGGCGATAATAGGAGAAGCCCGAAAAAGGATTATCATCTGTATAACTATAATTAAGCAGATGGACGCTGTTGCCTGCACCTTTTACACGCCTCACTTCCCTATAGTCACGCCCATCTATGGTTTTTTCTAACGTAAAATAGTGGTTATTTATTTCCGATGCAGTGACCCAGGTTAAATAAACACTTTTGTTTTTAGGTTGGGCATAAAAACTTAATAGTTCAATAGGTAATGCTGTGGTGGTACATGCGCTGAACCCTCCAGCCCCACCCAGCCCACTTGCAGTGCCATTTGTAGTTCCGTTAGTTGCCGCACAAGCACCAACCGAACCCCCACCCCCATTTCCACATGATCCACTTGTTCCGCCACGTCCAGCGCTCCCGGCTCCTGCCGTGCCAGCAACTCCTGCAGAGCCTACACTACCTGTTCCGGCAGTACCACCGCAAGTGGCCCCACCACCACCACCTGCCATACTAGCGACAGTACCACCAGTACCTCCGGCTCCGGCTACACAGCCTCCTGTTCCTCCGGCTCCCGCACTTCCACCTGTTTTTGCCGAGCCTGTTCCACCTGTTCCCGTAGCGGAAGTACCTTTAGTAGCCGTTCTGGTTCCTGCCGCTGTAGTTGTTCCTGCCGTAATTTTGATTTGCCCGCCACCGCCACCGCCACCGCCGCCACCACTATCACCATTATCACCTGCATCGCCACCGCCGCCGCCGCCACCGCCAGTACCCGGATTAGTGGCTCCAGATCCTTTTCCTCCAACCCCTGCGATTCCTCCAACTCCTCCTGCAGCTCCGACTGCCCCGGCTGATCCATTAGCGCTGATCACAGCTCCTGCAACAGCGTTTATAGTATTGCAATTGATCCATATACAGCCCCCGCCATCTCCACTGGTGCCTCCTGCTCCACCTGCCACACCATTTCCACCGGCTGTACCGGCTGTCCAAATTGTATTATGACTACTAGTACCATCTTCACCACCGGCCCCACCGCCACCACCACCTGATCCTCCACATCCACCTGTACCACCTTGGCCTCCGGTTCCACATATTAATGGTCCGGGGGTTAATCCGTTACCCTCTCCGCCCACAGCTGCAGTACCCGAACCTTTTGCGCCATTAAGACCCCCTGCACCTCCAGCCGTTCCTACCGTACAACCTCCTCCTGTGCCAGCTGCTCCACCGGCAGCATTTCCGCCGGCACCGCCCCCACTACCCGGAGAACCAGCTGCTCCAGCGGTTGCTCCACCTGCTCCACCTGTACCGCCCGCTCCTCCGGCTCCGGCTGCTCCGCCTCTAAAACCACTACCGGTGGCAGTAATTATACTGGTTGCAGTCATTGCTACCGTACCATTGGCCTCTATATACATGATCCCCCCTGTGGAACCATCCCATCCATCAACAGTAAGTGTTATTCCCGCATTTATTGTTAAATTAGTGTATTGCATTACCCGTATAGCTTGTGCTTTATTTGCTCCTGTTCCATAATAGGAATTGGTTAAGTTAGCAGTAAAGGTGAGTGATGTAGCAGTTGATGATGAAACTGTCGCTTCTTCATATAATCCGAGGTTGGTTCCTAACATTTGTATAACCAATACCAATGTACCGTTTGGAAAGTTTGTATTAGAAGCTACTGTGATAACCTTTTGCCCTGAGGCCGCATTGGCAGTTAACGCAGTTTTTGCTGTATTGGCTAAAGAATAAAAATTGGAATTGGCGGCAACGGTCACAGCTCCATCAGCGCCGGAGCCTTGTCCTCCTTGGGCCAATATATTTAAATGAAAAATAAATAAAATTATAATGCCTAAAAAATAGTTTTTCGTTCTCATTTTTATAATATATTGTATTAATACATTTAGATAAAATATTATACAGCATAATTATACTCAACTAGTGGCATAAATGTTACACAATCCTTTTTAATCAATTATTTAATGATAGCCACATTTCCTTTTTGGGATATTTCATTACCTGAAAAACAAGTTACTTTTAAATAATAAACAAATATTGCCGGATCCAATGCCTTGCCTTTGTACGTGCCGTCCCATCCTTGTTTTGGATCTCTTGTTTCAAATACTTTTTCTCCCCAACGGTCGTAGATAACCCAGTAAATTCCTGTTACCCCTCCACCTCTTACATACAATACATCATTTTGGCCGTCACCATTTGGTGAAAATCCATTGGGTACATATAGCTCACCATTGTCCCCGCATTTGGTATCTATTGTTATGGTCACACAAGCGCTATCGGCACAACCAACTGTTGTTACTGTTACACAGTATTGTGTATTAGCCGTTGGTGTAGCCGTTGGATTTGGACAGTTAGTGCAGCTTAATCCTGTTGGTGGTGCCCAACTGTAAGTGCCACCACCTGTGGAGCCGAGTGGTGTGCTGCTGCCATAACTTATGGTGGCATTTCCTGTGGCTGATGCTATTGGTATGGGGCTAACTATTACTGTATATGTAGCTGTATCGGCACAATTTCCTACCGACGCTATCACTGTATAAGTGGTAGTTACCACCGGGCTGTCCGTTAATGGATTGGAAGTGGCCCCTGTGTTCCATAAATAATTTGTTCCTCCGCTTGCTGTAAGTGTAGTGCTTTGTCCCACACAAATATTGTTTCCTTTGATATTTGCTGTTACAACTGGTATAACTGTTACTGTTATATTGCTTGTGCCGGTGCAACCTCCTGCTGTTACACTTATGCTATAAGTTGTTGTATTTAGTGGTGTTACTGTTATGGTATTGGTTGTTTCGCCCGTACTCCAGCTATACGGCCCTACGGTGCCGGATGCTGTTAGTGTGGTATTTTGTCCATTACAGATACTGTTTATGCCTGTTATATTTGGCGCAGGACTTGGTTTTACTGTTACCTGTGCTGTTGCAATTCCTGTGCAACCACTGGTAGTTACTATTACGGTATAACTGGTTGTGGCGACTGGATTCACTGTTATGGATGGTGTTGTTTGTCCTTGATCCCATACATAGGTTCCTCCGGCATTGGCTGTTAAAGTAGCACTGCTTCCATTGCAAATGGTTGTAGTACCTGTTATTGTTGGAGTTGGAGTTGAATTTACAATTACGGACTGTTGGGCCGTTCCACTGCACGTTCCGTTGGTCACTGTTACACTATATGTTGTATTTATTGTTGGGTTTACTGTTATGCTTGCATTTGTAGTTCCATCGCTCCATGCGTACGTTCCGCCTCCGCTGGTAGTAAGTGTGGTGCTGGTTCCATTACAAATGGTATTGTTTCCTGTTATAGTTGGTGTAAGGTTCGCTTGTACGGTCACTTGTATAGTAGCTGTGGCTGTACAACCCGTAGTAACTGTTACTGTATAAGTAGTAGTAGTTGTTGGAGATACTGTTATAGATGCTGTAAGATCGCCGGTATTCCAAGCATATGTTCCTCCCGCTGTGGCGGTTAAAATGGTACTGCCTCCGTTACAGATCACTGTTGTACCTGTTATTGTTGGGCTTGGTGGTGGTGTTATCGATACCGTTACACTTGTTTGCCCGGTGCAACCGTTTGTATTAGCCGTCACTATATATGTAGTAGGGGAGGATGGTGATACTGTTATGCTTGTTGTTGTTGATCCATTATCCCATACATAGGTTGTGCCTCCACCAGCTGTTAATATAGTACCCGTACCCGGGCATACACTTGTATTGCCACTTATCACTGGAGTAGGGTTATTGACTACATTTACTTGTACAGTGGCTGTTCCGCTGCATGTTCCGTTGGCTACAGTTACACTATAGCTGGTAGGTGTGCCAGGGCTCACGGTGATTGAATTGGTTGTTGTGCCGTCACTCCAGGTATAGGTGCCTCCTCCACTGGTGCTTAGCGTTGTAGATGTTCCGTTACAAATGCTGGTATTACCCGTTATTACCGGTATCAGGTTGGCCGCTACTGTAACTTGTACCGTAGCGCTGCCTGTACACCCTCCATTGGTCACTGTTACTGTATATGTTGTATTTCCTACAGGGCTTACTGTGGCTGCGGCTGTCAGATCGCCAGTGCTCCAATTGTATGTACCTCCTCCAGTGGCTGTGAGTGTAGTACTGCTCGCTGGACAGATGGTGGTAGAGCCACTGATTGTTGGCGCCGGGTTAGGATTCACTGTTACCGCTATAGTGGCTGTACCAGTACACCCTCCTACACTAGTAGCTGTTACGCTATAACTGGTATTGTTTATGGGACTCACTGTAATGGAAGTTGTTGTCGCTCCTGTATTCCATAAATACGTGCTTCCGCCTGTAGCTGTTAAACCGTTGCTGGCCCCATTACAAATTGTTGTTGTGCCAGTGATCGCAGGTGATGGCGGTGTTAAAATACTTACCTGTACCGTTGCTGTTCCTATGCAGGTACCATTAGTTACCGTTATACTATAACTGGTAGTACTTGCCGGAGATACTGTAATTGCTGTAGTTGTTGCTCCGGTATTCCAACTGTATGTGCCACCACCAGTTCCTGTTAATGTTGTACTACTGCCAGGGCAAATGCCGGTAGTTCCGGTGATTGTCGGTACTAAGCCTGCTCCCACAGTTACTTGCACTGTGGTGCTACCTGTACAGCCGCCACTATTAGTAGTAAGTGTATAGGTTGTTGTACTCCCCGGTGTTACGGTGATAGTGGTGGTGGTTGCTCCCGTGCTCCAGCTGTATGTCCCACCTCCACTTGCGGTTAAAGTTGTGCTTTGGCCCGGACAAACTGTAGTGGTACCTGTTATTGTTGGTGTTGGCCCCGGGCTTATCGTAACGGAAATTGTTGTAGCGCCTGTACAACCACCCGAAGATGCTGTTACAGTATAGGTGGTATTGCTAATGGGGCTCACAGTAATGGCTGTGGTTGTCGCACCTGTATTCCATAGGTAAGTACCGCCACCGGCTGCTGTTAAGGTGGTGGTATTTCCGCTACATATTGCAGTAGTTCCGGTTATTGTTGGAGTAGGAGGTGCATTCACGGTAACCTTCACTGTGCCTGTTCCGGTACCGCATGCACTTGTTACGCTGACTGTATAGGTAGATGTGGATGCAGGAGTGATGGTTATAGCCGAAGTCGTTTGTCCGCCGGGTGACCAAGAATAAGAGTTATAAGGACCTCCCGCATTTAACGTTGTATTCCCTCCTGTGCAGACGGAAGTAGTTCCTGTAATGACAGGAGTTACAGCTGATGGGAGGTTGATGCTCCAGCCTAATGGGTTGGAAAAGCCATCATCGCCGCTTCCATAACCATACAGATAAGATACAAAACCGCTGGCAGCAGCTAATGTATGAAATGCATTTGTAATATTTATTTTGGCATACGAGTAACCGCCGCAAGGAGTGGCGGAAAATGCGCCTGCCCCAACAGCTACACCATCCAACGTAAGCTGTGCTACATTAGCAGTTTGCATCACTACATTTACAAAACGAGCTGCCATACCTGTGTTGAAAGGAGAAAAGACAACTTGGGATATCAACTGGGCATTGGAATTTAAAATCATCATGCTGGGATCTCCTTTATTTGGAGTTGCTCCACTACAAGCATTCCCTTTCATGTATTGCACCACTTCAATTGGTTTAGTAGCGGTGATGCAATGTGCGTTGCCATTAAAAGATTGTTCGTTGAACTGACCGGCATTTAAATTAAAAGAGGCTCCTCCATCTACAGAAACAGATGTAGTTTGTGATGCAATGATCCTTACCTGGCATCCAGTACTCGAAAAATAAGGAGCAACGACATAATCTGTTCCCCAAACACTTACAGGATTCATTTCTTCAAATAATGGGTTCGCGGTGGCACAAGTACTTGCAGGGACATAGGCATCATCCATTCCTGAAAAAACAGCAATTGTTTTACAAGGTGTGCTGGCAGAAACGGATACTTTACTTCCTGTAAGATCTTTAGTTCCATTACTCCCCGCTTTAACCTGATATACCTGTCCGGCATTCAGGGTTACTGAAAAGGTTGCTCCCGCTGGTTTACCACCGGCTGTTTGAACAGAAGGAGTAATATCTACTGTAGTACCATTTGTAGTAGCTACCACCAAAAATTCAGAAGTAAAATTATATCCTCCGGGCTCATAACTGGAAACATAATATTGTGTGCCTAATACCGGAGTTGACAATATTAATGCGGTTTCAGAACGTACCGGTGAATTGGTTGTCGCGATTACGCTTACTGTATTGTTTGAAGTAATATGAATCCCTCTCGGGCTAATTGTTTCCGAAGTACCAATATAAACGGTCCCGATAGGAATATTAACAATGGTAGTGGCATTTGCAGCAACATTAAAAGGCGTTGACCATGCCTGACCAGGTACTGCTACTGTTCCGGAAGCCGCGACAGATGAACTTATCCTTACATCCACTGTAACAGTGTTATCAAAAAAATCAATGAATCCCAACCAAAAATCAGTACCCATGGTTGTTTGTTGGGCAATCACTCTGGGAGAATACAACATAATAAAAAAGCTAATTCCACTTAGTATTATTCTAAACCGTTTCATTTTTATATTTAATATTTCATTCCTTACAAACTTAAGCCACACCTTGCAAGTAGTCAAAATAATCGGTTGAAAAGTTTAACTTTTGAAAAATCGTTTTTAATATATTAATTGGATAAAATGCCAGTAAATAAAGGGTTTAAATAATAGCTTTGGTTAATTGTTGATAAAAAAAATTCAACGTGTCCTTTATTTTTTGAACATAAAAAATCCCGTTCCACATTGGAACAGGATTTTAGTTTTGTTAATATAAATTACTCGGGATTTTTCCCACCGATCATTAACAACTCGTTCACCTGTATCTCTGTGATATAGCGTTTCTGGCCGTCTTTGTCCGTGTAATTACGATTAATGAGTTTTCCTTCCACCGCAACTTCATTGCCTATTTTCAAGTATTTTTCAATGATTTCAGCGGTTTTTCCCCAGGCGATCAGGTTATGCCATTGTGTTTCTTTTACTAGTTCACCTTTGGAATTCTTGTAAGATTCATTGGTGGCAATTCTCATCTTAGCTAATTTTTTTCCACCATCTAATGTTTTGATCTCAGGATTCATACCTACGTTACCGATCAATTGTACTTTGTTGCGTAATGCGTTCATAGTTTTTTGTTTTTAATAGTTTATAATTGTTTTTCGTTCAGTCAGAAAACGTTTGTTGTTTTTTGACGATGCAAAGATGTGGTGGTTCGTTTTCCTGATTCGGTTACTAAGCGTTTATATTCGAATATTGTTATTTGTAATCGTTTGTTATCGGATAAATAATCGTATGTTTGGTGGCTATATCCCAAATGCGATAAGGAAAGTAGTTGGATTTATGCGGTGACGCAGAGGTATTAAAATGTATAATCAAAAAAAGATAGTATGTGAGTTGTGTATAATTTTTTATGTTTTTTTACAACTAACTAATTATTTAAAATCATTTGTTACCATAAAAATTATACTAAATCTACATTCCTATTATACAAACCAAATAGCCATTTATGAAAAAATGCCCCGAATGTGGTGAAGAAATAAAAGGAAGAGCAGATAAAAAATTCTGTTCCGACCTTTGCCGAAATAGTTTTAATAATAAGCTGAATAGCGACACAGTTAATTATGTGCGTAACACAAATAATATTTTACGAAAAAACAGGAGAGTATTGGAAGAACTTATCCCAGACCAAACGGCCAAAGCCACAAAAACAAAATTGATTCAGAAAGGATTTAACTTCCAATATTATACCAACACTTACAAGACAAAAAAAGGTGTGACCTATTATTTCTGCTATGAATATGGCTACCTACCCCTAGAAAATGATTTCTATTTTTTGGTGAAGAGGAAAGAGTACACCGAGCAATAACAAAATCATTATTTCAAAATGAAAACGATCATATTAGATAAGGTTTCACATCGTGGAACAGAAGTAGTAGTAATAAAATTTCCGATAGATAGCCAATTAGGAAATATAGTTCGAAAACTCAAGAATGTGCGTTGGAGCGCAACTCATAAAGGATGGTATGCACCCTATTCTATTTCAATATTAAATGATATTAAAAGCATTTTTAGTCCTATCTGTAAAATTGATGCTACTTTATTAAAAGAAAAAGTTGCAAAATATATTACTGATCCTAAAAACAAACAATTAAGCGCTGAAGCTAATTTAAAAATTGAAAAATTTAAAGAATGGATGCGTTCCCGCAGATACAGTGAAAGTACAATAGGAACTTATACTGAGGCGTTAAAAACTTTTTTGAAATATTATTATAATAAACCGATAGTTGAAATTACAAACGATGATATAATTGAATTTAATAATAAATATATTTTGGCAAATAATTATTCGTCGTCCTATCAGAACCAAGTTGTGAATGGAATAAAATTATTTTTTCTGAAAATTGAAAACACAAAATTAAATATTGCCACTATTCATCGCCCCAAGCGTGAGAAATTATTACCGAATGTTTTGAGCAAAGAAGAAATTCGATCCATTTTAGGAGCACCAAAAAATGTAAAACATAAAGCAATGTTGTCATTAATATATTCTTGCGGATTGAGAAGAAGTGAATTATTAAATTTAAAAATTACAGAAGTAGATTCACATAGAAAACTTTTAATTATTAAACAAGCAAAAGGTAAAAAAGACAGGATAATACCATTATCAGAAAAAATAATTTTAATGCTTCGTGATTATTATAAATTATACAAACCAAAAATTTGGCTTTTTGAAGGACAAACAGGTGGACAATACAGCGAAAGGAGCTTAGCTAGCGTTTTAATTCAATCACTTCAAACGGCCAAAATTATTAAGCCTGTTAGTTTGCATTGGTTGAGACACAGTTATGCAACGCATTTACTTGAGGCAGGAACTGATCTGCGATTTATTCAAGAAATACTGGGACATAGTAGCAGTAAAACGACCGAAATTTATACGCATGTAAGCACAAAAAGTATTCAAAACATTAAAAGCCCATTCGATGACTTGGATTTATAAACCTATAGCTTTATATTTGATAAAGGATGACGATTGCCATCCTTATCTACCCAATGTAGGATTGCTAAGGATGAGAAAGCCATTTATATAAACAAGTTACCAGCAAGCGTAAAAGACGACACGACCACCAACAGACGACCTAAATTCGGTAGACAATTTCGCTGTTCCTTGACACAAACCGACCTGAATTTGCCGACACTCAAGCCGACCCAAATGGTTTTAAAAATTTTTCCCACCGCACATTTTAAAAAATAATTTTATACCTGCCCGCATTGGCACATTTGGGGTTTGCCCACCGCACAAGCCGACCCACAGCAAACCCCAAAAGAGCCAATTTTGCCGACCCACTTTAAAGACAGAACCAATTGAATTTGTAAATTTGTAACTATGAAAATCTTGATAATAGAAGACGACACGACATTGAATAAAAATATAAATGAGGCATTAATTGCAGAGGACTACAATGCAGAAAGTGTTTTTGACGGTTTGCTTGCAGAACGACTATTAAAAAAAGAAAAATATGATTGTATAATAATGGACATAAACTTGCCCGGGAAAAACGGATTTGATATTTGTAAGGATTTCAGACAATACAACAAAAACACTCCTGTGATTATACTTACAGCATTTGGCGAATTGGAGGACAAGGTGCAGGGCTACAATTGCGGAGCAGACGACTATCTGACAAAACCCTTTTATATGCGTGAACTGCTTTTAAGGGTAAATGCACTATTGAAAAGAAACACGAATACGAATACAAAAAAGGAAATCATTTCTTGCAGTGATATTGTAATAAACCTCGCAACAAAGAAAGTTACAAGACAAGAAAAAGAAATATCACTCACACCAAGAGAGTTTCAAATTTTGGTGAAACTTATTGAAAACAAAGGTGAACTGGTTTCTAAAAAAGCACTAATAAACGAGATATGGGGAAGCATTGTAGATGCAAACACCAATACCATTGAGGTTTATATCAATTTTCTTCGTAATAAAGTTGATAAACCGTTTGGTAAAAACAATATCAAAACAAAAGTGGGCTATGGATATTATTTTGACGATTTAAATGGAAATTAGAAAAAAGATATTACTTTATTTTTCGCTTACTACTATTTCAATAACGGGAATAGCATTGTTTTTTATTTATACTCTGTTTGCTGAATACCGTGAAGAAGAATTTCAACAGCGACAAAAGGAAAAGATTAAATCAACACTACACTTTTTGAGCGAGATAAAGAGGATAGATAACGAACTAACTGAGGCAATTGACCGACTTACCATCAATGACCTTTACAATGAAAAGCTTTTAATTTTTAATGATAAAAAAGTGCTTATATATTCCAGTATTGATGATACTCCTATTGAATATTCAAAATCTATTCTTGAAGAGTTAACACCAAAAAATGAATGGTATGAAATCAAGGATGAACTTTATGATGTTGTTGGCTTATACTTCCTTAATGCAGGAAACACATACTATGGTATCAGTAAGGCGTATGATAATTTTGGATATTCAAAATTAAATTACCTAAAATATATTCTACTTACCACTTTTTTAATCATTACTATAGCGGTAGTTTTAATAGCCTATTTTTTATCAAATAAAATCACACAACCACTCATTTCTATTACGCAAAAAATCAATAACTATAATTTTGATAAGGAATATAAGCCCATTGAATTTGAGCATTCCAAAAACGAAATTGCTATACTTGCCCAACAGTTCAATAAATTAATTGGAAAAATGACGGAAGTTTTTTCATTTCAAAAACACGCAATACATCACATTTCTCACGAATTAAAAACACCGATTGCTGTATTGGTCTCTAATTTTGAAAGAATAGAAAAAGAAACCGATATTGAAACAATTCAACAACTTATTAAACATCAAAAGGAAGACACAAAAAATCTCAGCGAAATAATTAATTCATTACTTGAAATTGCAAAAACCGAAAATGGAAATGTTGATAAACAAGATAGCATAAGAATAGATGAACTTATTTTTGATGTTGCAGATGAACTAAAGGTGGTTTACCCTAATTTTCAATTTTCTATTGATTATTCTCAAACAGAAGATGAAAACAATTTAATACTTTCCGCTAATAGCCGTTTGTTGAAAGCGGCTTTGACAAACCTGATGTTAAACTGTATTCAATACAGTGATGATAAAAAAGCAAGAATAACCATTGGAAATAAATCTGAAATAATTGAAATTACTTTTGAAAATAATGGTGCTGTAATTCCCAAAAACGAAAACCAGTTTCTGTTTCAACATTTTTTTAGAGGTGAGAACAGCAAAGGCAAAAGAGGATTTGGTTTAGGATTGGTTTTTGTTCAAAAAATTCTTGCCTTACATAACGGGGACATTTCCTATTACACACCCAACAACAATTCCAACATCTTCACCATCTCCATTCCTTTAAGCTAAATTTTATCGGCTTTAAGGTCTTTTTAAGGTGGTTGTCCTGACTTTTGCTACTTAATTAATCAGTAAGTAGCAAGTATGGATTTTATCAAGTGTGGAAAATTTCTTCTCATCTTTCTTTTCTTTTCAATTTCAGCAATCGGGCAAGACACGCTAAAAATAAACCTGAAACAAGCCGATAGTATTTTTATATCCAATAATTTTTACTTGCTGGCTTCTTCTATGAACATAGAAGCACAAAAAGCACAAATCATTCAGGCTAAACTCTATCCCAATCCTATTTTTACAGCCGATTTTAATGCTTACGACCCTGATAATAATAGACCCTTTCATATCGGACAAACAGGGCAAAAAGTATTTCAATTTGAACAACTCATTTTATTGGGAGGAAAAAGAAAATCGGAAATTGAAATGGCAAAAACGAATGCCAAAATTGCGGAACTGGAATTTCAACACTTGGTAAGGCAACTCAAATTCCGTTTACACAGCGATTTGTTTGCTATCGGTCAACAGCAATTTTTGTTATCACGTTACAATAGTCAGTTGGCATTATTGGACACTTTACTTTCTGCTTATCAAGTTCAGGCAGACAAAGGAAATATTCCGCTCAAAGATGTGGTAAGATTAAAAGGTGCGTATTTAAAATTGAATAACGACCGTGCCGAATTATTCCAACAATACTATGAAGCATTAACCAACATTCAAACGCTTTTGCAAACGGATGCAGCCATTGATTTTCAATTTTCTGAACAAGAAATTGAAAACTATATCAAGCTAAATCCTTTAAGTGAAATCAAATCGGAGGCATTGCAAAACAGACCAGAATTACTCATTATACAACAAGATAAAATACTTGCCGAGCAATATCTTACCTATCAAAAACGATTAGCTGTTCCTGATATAAACCTGTTTACATCTTACGACCAAAGAGGCGGGGCTTTTAATAATCAGATAAACGCAGGTATAGCCATTCCACTTCCGTTTTGGAACAGAAATCAAGGAAATATCAAGTCTTCCCAATTCAAACTAAAAGAAGCCGATTACAATTTACAGGCAATGCAAAATGAAATAATGAGCGGTTTGCAAAACAATTACTCTTTCTATTCTCAGACGGTTTCCGAATATCAAAAAGCCATAACACTATACAATGAAGATTTTGAAATTACAGTAGAAGGAATGACCGATAATTTTCAAAAACAAAATGTTTCCATTATTGAATTCATTGACTTTTTTGAAGCATACAACGAAGTATTAACAGAGCTTGCAAGGATAAAGAAGCAACTAGTGATATCGGGAGAACAACTTAACTTATTAATCGGAAAAGACATATACTAAAATGAAGAACAAAATATTGAATACTTATCTTATACTATCACTTTGTATTTGCATAATAAGTAGTTGCGGAACAAAGCATACAGAAGAAACAGCTACCGCTTTTTCGATGAGCGAAACAATGATGGAGAAATGCGAATTTCATAAAACTGAAATGGCTGATGTAAAAAATGAAATCCGCTTGTTTGGAAGAATTACAGCGGCAAACAATAAAATGGCTCAAGTATATCCCATTGTTAGTGGAATTGTAAAATCCATCAATGTAGAACTTGGCGATTATGTAAAACAAGGTCAGGTGTTGGCAAGCATACAAAGTAGTGAAGTGGCTTCCTTTCAAAAAGAAAAATTGGATGCTGTTAACGATGTAGCCATAACCGAAAAAAACTTACAGGTAGCCAAAGACCTTTTTGCAGGTAAACTAAATTCGGAAAAAGATGTGGCAGCGGCAGAAAGAGAATGGGAAAAAGCAAAAGCGGAATTGGCAAGAATAAATGAAATCTACAGTATTTATAGCTTAAAAGGTGGCTCAATCTTTAATGTAACTGCCCCAATAAGCGGTTTTGTAGTTACAAAAAAAATCAATCAGAATGAGCAAATAAAATTAGATAACTCAGAACCAGTTTTTTCTATTGCCGATATCGATGAAGTATGGGTTTTGGCGAATGTAAATGAAAGCGACATCACAAAAATTCAAGTAGGATATGATGTTACGGTTAATACATTGGCATTCCCTGACACACCATTCAAAGGGAAGATTGATAAAATTTTCAATGCCATCGACCCCGAAACAAAGTCAATGAAAGTAAGAATAAAGATTTCCAATGCCGACTTAAAATTAAAACCTGAAATGAACTGCACGGTATCGGTTAGTTTTTCTGAAAATCAAAAAATGATAGCCGTTCCTTCTTCTTCTGTCATTTTTGATAAAAGTAAATATTGGGTGATGGTTTTTAAAGACAAACACAATATAGAAACCCGAAGGGTGGAAATATACCGTCAACTGGGAGATTTAACCTATATAAAAAACGGTTTGACAGAAGGAGAAACCGTGATTTCTAAAGACGGACTATTGATTTATGATGCGATAAACGATTAACTGAAAACAATGAACAATTTTATTAAAAACATAATCGGCTTTTCGCTCAAGAATAAATTCTTCACATTTTTTTGGGTGGGGATTTTAGTGATAGCAGGAATTATAAGCTATATCAAAATTCCGATTGAAGCATTTCCTGATGTTACCAATACGCAAATTATTATCGTAACCGAATGGAACGGCAGAAGTGCCGAAGAAGTAGAGCGATTTGTTACCACACCTATTGAAATTGCAATGAACAGTGTGCAACGCAAAACCAATGTGCGAAGCATAACTATGTTCGGTTTGTCGGTTATCAAAATTATTTTTGATGATGATGTAGAAGATTTTTTTGCACGGCAGCAGGTCAACAATCAATTACAAAATGTTCAATTGCCTGATGGAGTGGATGCCGATGTGCAACCGCCTTATGGTCCCACAGGAGAAATTTTTCGCTATGTTCTTAAAAGTGATGAACGGGATACAAGGGATTTATTGACCATTCAAAACTGGACGATTGACCGTGAACTAAGGCGAGTTCCCGGAGTTGCTGATGTGGTAGCGTTTGGAGGACAGGAAAAGATTTATGAAATATCGGTAAATCCTGTAAAACTGCAACAATATGATTTAACCCCATTGGAATTATATGAGGCGGTAAGTAAATCCAACCTGAATGTTGGAGGAGATGTAATTGAAAAAAATGGACAAGCGTATGTCGTGAGAGGAATTGGCTTGTTAGACACTAAAAAAGATATTGAAAATACCATTGTTGATATTTACAACGGCAACCCGCTTTTAGTAAAAGATGTTGCCACCGTGCAGGAGGCAAGTGCTCCTAGAGTTGGGCAAGTTGGGCTAAACGACAATGATGATGTCGTGGAGGGAATTGTGGTGATGAGAAAGGGTGAAAACCCAAGCGAAGTTTTAGCAAGAGTGAAAGAGAAGATAGAAGAATTAAACACTTCTATTTTGCCTTCTGATGTGAAAATGGAAACCTTTTACGACCGTGATAACCTTATGGCGTATTGCACCAAAACTGTAATGCACAATTTACTGGAAGGTATTGTTCTAGTTACTTTAATCGTGTTTCTTTTTATGGCTGACTGGCGAACTACGGTAATTGTTGCCGTTGTAATCCCACTCTCTTTATTGTTCGCCTTTTTAATGCTTCACTTAAAAGGAATGAGTGCCAACTTACTTTCTTTAGGAGCAATTGATTTTGGAATTATCATTGACGGTGCGGTGGTAATGGTAGAAGGTATTTTTGTTGCCTTAGACCATAAAGCGAAAAAGGTAGGAATGGAAAAATTTAATCGTTTGGCTAAAATGGGATTGATTAAAACTACCGGACTACAAATGGGGAAAGCCATTTTCTTTTCTAAACTAATCATCATTTCGGCTTTACTTCCTATTTTTTCTTTTGAAAAAGTAGAGGGAAAAATGTTTGCTCCTTTGGCTTGGACTTTAGGTTTTGCTTTGCTTGGTGCATTAATTTTTACGCTGACTTTAGTTCCTGTATTAAGTTCAATGTTGCTCAACAAAAATGTGAAAGAAAAAGAGAACTTTTTTACACGCTTTGTAAACAAAATTGTTTCAAAGGGATTTGCTTGGACGTATGCCAGAAAAAAATTAACCCTGCTTATTGCAGTTGGATGTTTTGCATTAACCCTGTTTTCAACCCGTTGGCTTGGTTCAGAATTTTTACCGCAATTAAACGAAGGTGCATTGTGGGTAGAAGCTAAAATGCCTATGAGTTATTCACTTCCAAAAACAGTTGAAATGGTAAGTATTCTACGAAAAGAGTTAGGCGATTTTCCAGAGGTGAATGGAGTGCTTTCGCAAACAGGACGAAGCAATGACGGAACAGATCCAAGCGGATTTTATTATGTGCAAATGCAGGTAAACCTGAAACCAAAAGAAGAGTGGAAACGAAAAATTTCATTAGATGATTTGGTGGAAGAAATGGATGTGAAACTAAAAAAATATCAAGGCATTAATTACAATTATTCACAACCCATTATTGACAATGTTGCAGAAGCAGTGGCAGGAATGAACGCTTCCAATGCAGTAAAAATTTACGGTGATGATTTAGAGAAATTGGATGAATACGCTAATCAGGTTATAGAACAAATACAAAATGTGAAGGGGATTAAAGATGTTGGTATTCTTAGAAATGTGGGACAACCTGAAATAAGCATTTTATTGGATGAAGAAAAAATGGCTATTTATGGCATCATCAAAGCCGAAGCACAGGCGGTAATTGAAATGGCTATTGGGGGCAAAACGGCTACTCAAAAATACGAGGGAGAACGAAAGTTTGACATCCGAATTCGATACGATAAAGATTTTCGTAAAGATGAAAATGATATTCTGATGCTGATGATACCCACTATTACAGGCAATAGAATACCTCTAAAAGAAGTGGCAACCATTAAACAAACAACTGGACCCGCATTTATTTATCGTGATAACACGAAACGATTTATAGGTGTAAAATTTTCCATTCGTGAAAGAGATTTAGGAAGCACTATTGCAGAAGCACAGAAAAATGTGAATGCAAATATAAATCTCCCTGTTGGTTACAAAATGGGTTGGACTGGTGAATTTGAAAATCAGGTTCGGGCAAGTAAGCGTTTATCGCAGGTAGTTCCCATTAGTTTAATACTGATTTTCGTTTTGCTTTTCATTATGTTCAACAACGCTAAAGATGCAGGTTATGTGTTAATCAATGTTCCCTTTGCTTTAATCGGTGGAATACTCGCATTGCATTTTACAGGAATAAACTTTGGAATTTCGGCAGGTGTAGGTTTTATTGCCTTGTTTGGAATTTGTGTGCAGAATGGAGTTATTCTGATTTCTGAATTTCATAAGCAAGCAACCTCGTTGGGCGACCTTAATCAGGCAATCATTCAAGCGGTAAAAGTAAGAACACGCCCAGTTGTAATGACCGCAATGATGGCAGCCATCGGACTTTTTCCAGCAGCTATCAGCACAGGCATAGGTTCAGAAAGTCAAAAACCATTAGCCATTGTAATTATAGGAGGATTAGTAACGGCAACTATTTTCACTTTGCTTGTTTTCCCGATTATTTATCATAAAGCACTCCATCTGCGTGAAACAAAGAGGGTTAAAAGACAATTGAAATAATGATTAATAACCGTTTCCTGACAGCATTTACCTTTTGTTTCTTTTGCTTTGTTATTAAAGCAAACGCTCAATTTTCACAAACTGACAGTTCCGGTGTTTATCAAACATTTCAGGATTATCAGCGACAACATTTTGCTTATCCTGTTCCTATTCATAGAAACGGTCACACAATTTGGCCACAAGGTTTTTTTGTAAACAAAGACATTGAACTGAAAACTCCTGACACTACAACTGTTTACAAACGCTCCGAAATTTGGGGATATACTGACCACAGAGGGCGTTTAATACGCTTGTTCAACAATAATCATTTCAGGGTTATGTGCGACAAAGGATTAGTAATCTATATTATTTATTCGCCAACAAGAACATCATATTATTTCAGTAAAAAACTGAATGAGCCTATATTTCGACTGACACGAAAAAACCTATACACTCAATTTGCCGATAATTTACAACTCATTAATAAAATAAAATCTTCTCAAAGAAAACACTGGTTTATTTGGGATGAAAGCAACGAACAATACATTGTAAACAGATTGTTCTTGGAATAAAGAATAAACCCAACACAGGTGTAAGCACATTTGCAAACCGCTACAACCCAACCCACAGACCAAAGTTTGCAAAAGAGCTTCCACCTCTCCCACCCAATTAAAATTATTTTTTAAAATTTCCTTCCCTTCTAAAAATTTTTAAAACCGCATCCGCACAGCCGACACATAAAGACCAAATACAAGCCGACAATGACAGCGAAACTCACAGTGGACAAAGACTACAGCAACTCGACAGACAGAACGCCAGCTGGTAACACGGGTTTGGCAAAAGTGGCGGTGCAGTGCTTCGTAGGACAGTTTTTCCTATATTTGAACTTCGGTTCTTCGTATAAAGTTTATGGTAGAAATCGCCACCTTCGCCAAGCCCGAAAACGTTATAGGTAAGGCGGGCAGACATCATCTCAAGACAATTTATAGGTAGACAAAAACATCTCGGTTCCTATATAAGTGGCTGACTTTCCTACACTCGGGCGACCGCTCAGCCGAACACAAAAAGTTTAAATTTTTACCCCACCACACTTTTGCGGCAAAGCCGTTTTGGCTATCCCACATTGCAGCACATTTGCAAGCCCGCTCAAAAACCCACCGCACGACCAAAGGCTCGCAAATAAGCTGCAATCTCCCTACGCACCTTCTGTCATAATAATTTTCAGTAGCCAAATTATAATTCGCATAAAAAAATGTGAAATAATTTGGTAGATGAAATAAATTATTTTAATTTTGACCAACCGTTCAGTCATAAATATGTCGCCAAGAACTTCAAAACAATTAAAAGAAATAAAAGATGGGAAAAGAATTCTCATCATTGAAACTGCTTTAAAAGTATTCTCCGAGAATGGATACAATGGGGCAACTATTTCCATGATAGCTAAAAAAGCTAATATCTCGAAAGGATTAATGTATACTTATATCAAAAGTAAGGAAGATCTACTGAATGAAATTATGCAGTATAGTTTGATTAGGCTGAGTAAATATTTTGGATTTATACCTGAGAAGGGTATTTTAACAAAAAAAGATTTTGAACAAGTATTGAGAGGCATGATAAATCTTTATAATACGGAACGTGATTTTTGGCGTCTTTTTATCATGCTGCTGCTTCAAAAAAAAATCACCAAAAAGATGGAAAAAATGTTGCAGGGAATGGTGAATGAGTATGTTTCAATCTTTGGAAAATATTTTGAAAATAAAAAATCATCAAACCCTTTAGCAGAAGCTTTATTGTTTGGAAGTACATTGGACGGGATAATGTTGAATATGATGACTATGCCTGATGCTTATCCAGTAGAAGATATCGTTAAACTAATTATTAAAAAATTTGCATAAATATATTAATATGAAAAAGAACTTGAACTCACAAAAAATATGGATTTTATTCATTGCGTGCTTATTTTTTTTTACTACAGTTAGTTATTCTCAAGACACAAATCCGAAACAAATTGTTTTAAATTCTGTTAATCTTATGAATGGTAAATCCAATCAGAGTGAAGCAACAATGACTATTGTCCGCCCTAAATGGACGCGAAGCATCAGCATGAAAACGTGGTCAATGGGAAATGATTATAGTATGATTCTTATTACAGAGCCGGCACAAGATAAAGGGCAAGTATTTTTGAAACGCATAAATGAAATGTGGAACTGGTTGCCTTCAATAAGCAGGATTATCCGTATTCCACCTTCAATGATGGGACAAAGCTGGATGGGGTCAGACTTTACGAATAATGACGTTGTAAAACGAAATTCGCTTGTAAATGATTATGACCAAACAATGATTGGCAGTGATACGATAGAAAATTATGATACCTATAAAATACAACTCATTCCTAAACCAGATGCTGCTGTTATCTGGGGAAAAGTGATTTTACACATTGCCAAAAAAGAGTATTATTTGTTAAAGGCAGAATACTATGATGAAAATGGAAAACTGATCAACCTTGAAACACAAACAGATATAAAGCAGTTTGGCGATCGAAAACTTCCCTCAAAACTGACCATTGCCCCAGTGAATGAAAAAGGAAAAAAAACAACTTTAGAATTTAAGACTATGAATTTTAATGTTAACATAAAGGAAGATTTCTTTTCACAACAAAATATGAAATCAGTAAACTGACATGAAACAATACTTCAAATTAGCATGGCGGAATTTATGGCGCAATAAGCGAAGAACATTTATTACACTTGCTTCTGTTTTACTTGCTGTATTACTGTCTATTTGTATGCGTTCTATGCAAAAGGGAACATACGCTAATATGATTGGGAATGCAGTCCGTTTTTCAACAGGTTATATACAGATTCATGCCAAAGGTTATTGGGACAAACCAACCGTTAACAATTCATTTGAAAATAATGATAAGTTGATAAACGCTCTTACAAAAAATGACAACATTTCCCTAATTATTCCTCGTTTAGAAACTTTTGTATTAGCTTCTTCTGGTGAGCATACCAAAGGTGTACAGATAATCGGCATTGACCCTGAAAAGGAAAATCAAATGAATGGTATTTCAAAAAAAATAAAACAAGGAAGTTATTTTTCAAAAGAAGTTGATGGAATTATAATTGGGGATGGCATTGCAAATTATCTTGAACTTTCTGTGGGCGATACAATGGTTATACTTGGTCAAGGTTTTCAGGGCATAACTGCTGCCGGACAATTCCCTGTTATCGGAATTTTCCACTTCCCTGATGATAGAATGAATAATGCATTAGTTTACCTTTCAATTCATTCAGCTCAGAATTTATTCGCAGCTCCTGACCGCTTTACTTCAATTAGTTTGATGTTGAATAAACCTCGTCAAATAGAAGAAACGAAAAAAAATCTTGAAAATTTATTGGGGACATCAAATTGGGAAGTAATGGAATGGCAAACAATGAACAAAGCACTAACACAGGAGATTAATGGTGATAATGCAGGTGGAATTATTATGCTTGTTATACTCTATGTCGTAATTGCTTTTGGCGTATTTGGAACAATTTTGATGATGACAATGGAACGGAGAAAAGAATTTGCAGTGATGGTTGCTATTGGAATGAACCGATTTCGCCTGATTTTGATTTTACTTTTAGAAACTTTTTTTATTGGAATTATTGGAATTCTTTCTGGATTAATTATATCATTTCCAATCTTAGTTTATTTTAATCTGAATCCTGTAAAAATAACGGGGACTGCCGCCCAAATGTTTGAGCAATTTGGTATAGAACCCATAATGCCCGCATCTCTTGACCCGCAAATTTTCATTAACCAAGGAATTACTGTAATGATAATTTCATTAGTTGCATCCATATATCCACTTATTTATGTTAAACGCTTTAAAATTTTGGATGCTTTAAAACAGTAATAATATGATAGTAAATATTGCATGGAGAAATGTCTGGAGAAACAAGCTAAGAAGCTTTGTGGTAATTGCAGCCATTGCTCTTGGATTGTGGGGCGGTATTTTTTCTTATGCGTTTATGCAGGGAATGAGCGACCAGCAAATAAATTCGACTATTCATACTGAAACGGGACATATTCAGGTAAATCAGCCTAAGTTTTTATTGAACTATGATTTACAAACGAATATTAAAAACTCCGTAAATATTGAGAAAACAATACGTTCGTTTTCTGGAGTAAAAGGAGTAACATCAAGTATTCAACTCACAGCTATGGCATCAACGGCTGTTACTTCATTTGGAATCAAGATAAATGGAATTGACCCCGAATCATTCAAAACCGTAAATGAACTAAATAAGTATATTATTAAAGGGAATTTTTTTGATGAAAAAATTCCAAACTCTGCTATTATTGGCCAGCAGTTAGCTGAAAAATTACATGCTGATTTACATTCAAGAATTGTTATTACACTACAAAGTTATACTGGAGAAATTACCTATTTTGCTTTTAAAGTTGTAGGTATTTATAAGTTACAAAATAGTGAATATAACGAACAGATGGTGTTTGTTAAGAAAAAAGATTTACAAAACGCAATTGGGTTTCCAAATGGAAATGCTTCGGTAATAAACATTTTGCTGGCAAACAATGAAATTACTGACAGCTTAGAAAGACAAATACAGGCAAAATTTCCAAATTTACAGGTGCAAACATGGTTGGAATTATCGCCTATGATGCAAGTAATGTCAGGGACGTTAAATCAAATGTCAATGATTTTCGTTTTTATCATCTTACTTGCTTTAGCTTTTGGAATTATTAATACAATGCTAATGGCTGTTATGGATAGAACACGTGAAATAGGAATGCTACTCAGTATTGGAATGAATCAAAAGAAGGTATTTAGTATGATTGTACTCGAAACACTTTTTCTTTCTCTTTCAGGATCAATTGTTGGACTTATTATTAGCATTATCACTGTATATTATTTTGGGATACATGGGATTGATCTTTCTTTTATATCAGAAGGAATAAATGCAATTGGATTTAGTTCACATGTTTATCCTGTTTTGGATATAGGGTTTTACCCGAAGTTTGCTTTTATGGTAATTGTGATTGCTCTTATTTCATCTCTTCTTCCTGCAAGAAGAGCTATAAAACTAAATCCAGCAGAAGCTGTAAGAGGAGAATAATTAAAAAAATAATATGTATGGCTGTAATAGAAGTTAAAGAACTGCACAAAACATACACGGAAACCATTGTTCCTGTGAATGCCCTGAACGGTATTAACCTTTCATTTGAAAAAGGCGAGTTTACCGCCATTGTTGGTCCTTCCGGCTGTGGAAAAACTACCCTATTAAATATCATTGGAGGACTTGATACACCAACAGAAGGAAAGATTATTATTGAAGGGGAAGACATATCTGGTTTATCGGCTTCTCAACTGGTTGATTTTCGACTTCGAAATATTGGATTTGTATTTCAGGCGTATAATCTTATCCCTGTTTTAACGGTAAAAGAAAATATCGAATTCATTATGGATTTGCAGCATAAGAAGAATACCGAATCTTTAGAGCGTGTATCCTATTTATTAGAATTAATGGGTATGAAAGATAAAATAAATGTCCGTCCAAAATATTTATCCGGCGGCCAACAACAACGGGTTGCCGTTGCACGTGCTTTGGCCTCAAAACCAAAATTTGTTCTTGCAGATGAACCTACGGCAAATCTTGATTCCAAATCAACCGAAATACTTTTAGAGTTGATGGCAACCATGAATAAAACGGAAGAAATGACCTTTATTTTTTCGACACACGATCAGCGTGTTATGGACAAAGCTCATCGCATTATTACTCTTGAAGATGGAAAAATTATTAGTGATGCAAAAACAGCGAAAAAGTAAACAAAAGAAAATATTCTATTTTTCCTTTACTATAATTCTATGTCTTTTTTTCTCACTTTCCCATGCACAAACAGGTACAGCGGTTGATTCGGTAAAGCAAAAAAAATATAGCCTTGGAGGGTATCTAAAAAATATGCAATCTGCCCAATTTGTTAATGTAAATTCAAATTGGTCTTTTATCAATCTAATTCATAACCGAGAAGATTTTAAATGGCATCCTAATAAACATTGGGCATTACACATTGGAATGAGAAATAGGATTTATTATGGAGATTCGATTATAAAACTTGCTGATAATTCTCAATTATTTAATAGTAGTAATAGTTTTTTTAATCTTCAGAAAGTTGTTGCAAAAGGCCCATATTATATCATTCATACAACATTAGACCGCGCTTCTTTAAAATACATCAAAGGGAAAATGGAAGTAACTGTTGGGCGACAGCGTATAAATTGGGGACAAAATTTAGTATGGAATCCCAATGATATTTTTAATGCATATTCGTATTTTAACTTTGATTATGAAGAACGTCCGGGGGCAGATGCAATTCGATTGCAATATTATCCGGGGAGCACATCAACAGCAGAACTAGCATATAAACCGGGGAAAACTCCCGATTCGATGATTGTTGCAGGACTCTACCGTTTCACAAAAGGTAATTATGATTACCAATTCCTTGGTGGATGGATGAATAAAGATTATATGTTGGGGGCGGGATGGTCTGGAATACTACTTGGCAAGGCAGGATTTAATGGTGAAATAAGTAGTTTTCTTCCGCGAAACAACATTCATTTTGATAAAATGGTTGTTTCAGGATCGGCAGGTATTAATTACACATTTCCCAATAAGATTTATTTGCATGCTTCTTATTTGTATAATAGTTCGGGTGTGATTAAGGTAGGTAGTTCACAGGCTAATATTTTATTTAGTCAGGTTGTCTCAGCTAAAAATCTTTCTCCAGCCCGACATTCAATCTTTGCAGAAGTAGCTTATCAAATTACTCCATTAATTCGGGGAGATTTTTCAGGAATAATTGATCCATCTGACGGGTCTTTTTTTCTAGGCCCTTTCTTTAATTTTTCTATCTCTAATAATGTTGAATTTCTACTCGGAGGACAACTTTTTTTTGGTGACTCAACTTCTCTTTATGGAAATTATGGCAGATTTGTTTTTGCACGGTTGAAATGGAGTTTTTGATAACTAATCACACTGGGTTAACAAGACCGTCTAAATAATTATAATTTTATCCTAAATGTATATCCTTAGACAAAAAAGTCAGCACCCGACAATATTCCATAAACAAATGTAAGGTGTAGACTTGCAAACCCACAATGGCAAGCACATTTGCAGCTTTAGATTAAGGAACGAAAGTTTTTGGCTGCAAATAAGCTTGCCATTTTTCCCACCCGCCTGTGTATGCGTAGCGTGAAAAAAAAACGCCTTCCCTTCTGTAAAAATTTAAACTGCGACCGCTCAACCCGCCCACCGCAGACCGCTAAAAATACTCCGTAGAAAACCAAGTGTAAACTATCGGCAGACATATAACGAAACAAACAATAAGAAAACCGCCCTACCTATAACAGCGCACTGGCGGCAATAGCGGGGACAGAGGGGATATAAACATTATTTCATTAAATTTACATTGTGCGCACTCGACAGTTTAGTGTTTCAAAACCGCTACTGCGCCAGTGCGCCAACCGTTAGCGGTAATGGTGGTGCGACCGTGCCACCGACAACTTTCAATGCAGAAATTGGACGACAAAAACCCTCTCCTTCGCAAAATTAAAAGAGCTACAAATCCACACACAAGCCAATGCTTTTGCAGCACATTTAATTTTGCCCAACCGCACAACAACAATCTTGACAACTCAACTACATCCAGACATTTTAATGTGTGAATGATGTAACTCTTATGTTTTATTGTATAAGACTTTAGGCATAAAAGAAACTCACCTTTGTGCTGTCGTGAAAATTTATTCACAACACTAAATCAAATAAAGATGAGTCACGAAAAATTTAAAGAATGTATTGATGCCTGCAACGACTGTGCAGCAGCGTGTGAACATTGTGCAACGGCTTGTTCAAACGAAAAAGATGCAGCAAAGCAAGCAGAGTGTATTGAACTTGACCGCTATTGTGCTGACATGTGTCGTATGGCTGCGGCTTTTATGGCAAGGTCAGATAAACACACCATTAGTTTTGTAAATAAGTTTTGCAACTTATGTGCAGAGATTTGTAATGCTTGTGCTGACGAATGTGAAAAACATACGCATATGGAACATTGTAAAAAATGTGCAGATGTATGTCGTAAATGTGCTGTTGAGTGCAGTAGAATGGGCAAAATGGAAACTGAAAAGATAATTAATAAAATTTAAAAACTTAAAAATTATGTATATGTACGATGGTTATCACTTTTGGGGAATGCACCTTGTATGGTGGTTCTTATGGGTAATGTTTATCTTTTGGATTTTCGCAACACCCTATTATGTTCCTTTTCAACAAAAAAAGAACAGTTCTCCTCTTGATATTTTGAAAAGGAGATTTGCTTCTGGAGAAATCCAAATCGAAGAATATCGGGAGAAGAAGAAGGTGCTTGAGAGTGATTTTGTAAAATAATTAAACTAAAAAGTAATCTGGGCAACAGAAGAACTGAAGAATTTTTAAATTATTTCACAATGAAAACTGTAAAGGAATTGAATCGAGATATTTTGTTCATTACTCAGGAAATTCAAAAAAAGTTTCCGGAATTGTCAAAATACATTGTGGAAATGCCTGTAAAAAATTCAAGTATTGATGATGAAGCTGGAAACATTAAAAATCTAGAGAATTATTACGATTCTTTAAATAATTTATTAAATAAATATGCGATGGAAAAAGACAACAGCAAAAACTTGAACACTAACCCTAAAATTAAAAATGGTGATATTGAAAATAAGAGTAGTGTTAAGGCTTACCCCTTATACCCAGCCAGCGAAGATATTTACAACAAATTTAAAGAAGAAGAAGATTTAAATCCAGAGGATATTACCAAAAGGAAATCACCCAATGAAATCCCTGGAATAAGGAATGAAAAAGATTTTACAGATGATATGTCAGGAGGTGATTTAGATGTTCCTGGTTCTGAATTAGATGACCAACAAGAGAAAATTGGTAGTGAAGATGAAGAAAACAATTACTACAGTTTGGGTGGAGATAATCACAATGATTTGGATGAAGATAAAGGAAAATAGTAGAATTTTAAAACTATAAGAAATGAAAACAAACGAAGAGTTACAAAAAGACGTGCAAGACGCAATCAAATGGGAGCCATTATTGAATGCAGCGGAAATTGGTGTAACCGCTAAAGATGGTATTATCTCTTTAAACGGTACGGTGGATAGTTATGCAAAAAAAATGGAAGCCGAAACAGCTGCAAAAAATGTAGACGGAGTGAAAGGGGTAGTAGAGAAAATTAAAATAAAGTTTGGCAGCAACTACAATATGACTGACAATGATATTGCAACGAATGCCCTAAGTGCATTGAAACTAAACTTGGCTGTACATAGCAAAGGGTTAACAGTTAAGGTTGAAAAAGGTTGGGTTACAATAGAAGGAGAACAAGCATGGAATTATCAAAGAGTAGCCGCTACCAATTGCGTGAATTATCTTTTTGGGGTGCAAGGTGTAACTAATAATATTACTATAAAGCCTGAATTGCATACAGACATTAGTGAAAAAGATATAGAATTTGCATTTAATAGAAATTGGTTATTAAAAAACCGAAACATTCAGATTGCTATTCAAGGAAATAAAGTTACGCTTACAGGTACAGTTAATTCTTGGTACGAAGAAAAAGAAGCCGAAAGATTAGCATGGAACTCAAAAGGAGTATGGTTAGTTGATAATAAATTGTTTATAGAAATTACGCATCATTAACAGTTTGTAAAACGAATTTAAATTAAACATAAATAAGTAGTTTACACTTAATAATAAATCAGAATGAAACGCAGTATTAAAAGTTTAATTGGTTTCACCATCGGTGCAACTGATGGAGAAATAGGAAAAGTAAAAGAGTTTTATTTTGATGATGCAACGTGGACTATTCGTTATTTAATTGTGGAAACAGGCAGTTGGCTTTTTGGTCGCAAAGTGCTTATCTCCCCTGTTTCGCTTTTAACTCCTGATTGGGAGAAAAAGATTTTTAATGTTAACCTGTCTATGGAGCAAATAAAAAACAGTCCTGATATAAATACTGAAAAACCTGTTTCACGTCAACAAGAACTTGAAATGTATGCACACTATCCTTGGGGTAGTTATTGGGGAAGTAATTTGTATGCTGGTATTATACCGCCACCAATATCTATGTATGATGTAATTCTTAGTGAAGAGAAAAACACCAACAATATCACTGAGCAAGGTAATCCTCATCTGAGGAGCACAGAAAAAGTTATAGGTTATAACATTAAAGCTCTTGATGGCGAAATTGGAAAAGTAGAAGATTTTCTGATGGAAGATAGTAATTGGAAAATTGATTTCATGGCGATAGATGCAGGTAGTTGGTTGAACGAAAAAAAAGTACTTATATCTCCAAAATGGATTAAGGAAATAAAATGGGCAACTGATGAAGTAATAATTAACGCCTCAATAGAACACGTAAAAAATAGTCCTGAATATGATACTAATCAACCTTTAAACGAAAACGATGCGACAAACCTTTATAATCATTACGATGGATTGATTTCACATTCAATATAGCAACGTACATTACTTTTTTAAAAAACATTTTAGTACTATGATAAAATCAAGCCCAAAAATTATAGAAAGAAAGCCACAGAGGCCACGTGAAAAACCTACTGAGCCAAATAAGCATATTCCTGAAAGAGTGCCTCAAAAAGAAAAGGAAAAGGAAAATTTCCCTGTTCCCAATATTCCAGAAAGAAAGCCACAAAGACCACGGGGAAAACCTACAAAATTGAGACCTTAAATTTTAGATTGTTCTCAAAAATAGATGCTTTGGTAAACAAACTGTTTTAAATAAAAGATAATTAAATGCATAAGAAAAAAAAAGCAGAAAATAAAAAGGTTAAGCTTGGTAGTGTAAGAAGAAAACTCAATGTTTCGGTTATAGGTAATCCCATGCTTAATAAACCAGAGAAGAAAAAATCAAGCTGAGATATTTATACCATTTCACAGCAATAAAAGTAATTTAACTTAAAACAATATGTCAACATCATTCTCTGAAATTATTAAAAGCGATAAACCCACTTTGGTTGACTTCTTTGCTGAATGGTGCGGTCCTTGCAAAATGATGAAACCAATATTAGCGGAATTAAAAACTACTGTTGGTGACAATGCAACTATTTTAAAAATTGATATAGATAAAAATCCGCAAGCTGCAAATGCCTTTCAAATACAGGGAGTACCAACTTTAATACTTTTCAAAAACGGAAAAATTAAATGGAGGCAATCAGGAGTAGTAACACCAATTCAACTTCAACGAATTATTCTTCAACATTTAAATTAATTTAAAAAATAACTAAATGCAAATTCAATTTAATACTGACAAAACTATTAATGGTGATGAAAGGCATCAAGATTACTTCACTTCGCAAATTTCGGAAGAACTAAAAAAATACCAATCTCAGATTACAAGAATAGAAGTTCATATCTCAGATGAAAATGGCAGAAAAGAGGCAGAAAATGATATAAGATGTTTATTGGAAGCAAGACTAGAGGGCAGACAACCAATTGCCGTTTCAAATCAGGCAGACACCATTGAGCAATCCGTATCTGGGGCTATTGATAAATTAAAAGCTTCATTGAAAACAATACTTGGACGCATTACTAACCACTAAAAATATTACCATGCCGAAAAACGAAAAAACATCTAAAAAAGTTGCCTCATTAGCTTCGAAACTATTGAAGGATAAGAAAACATCGAAGGCGGTTAAAAGCGTTGCTGCTTCGGCCTTGACTCAAGCACCAGATAAAAAATCTAAAAAATAAATTTATAATAATTTCAAAAATAAAATGGAAATCAAAAAACAAATAGGAATTTGGATGGATCATTCCGTTGCGAATTTCATTAATCTAAATACAAAAAAAGATGTTTCAATAATATCTGAATTTACTTTTGATGTTAAGGAAGAAGCTTTGAGTAGAAGTGAAGATACTATGCATAACAAGGAGCAACAAATGCAAGAAGCTTATTATAAAAAAATAGCAGACAAGATTTTGAATTACGAGCATGTGCTGTTATTTGGTCCAACAAACGCAAAAACAGAACTTAATAATTATTTGGGTAAAGATTTACATTTTAAGGATATTAAAATAGATATAGAACCTGCAGATAAAATGACAGATAATCAACAAATTGATTTTGTGAAAAATCATTTCAACAAATAGATTATTTGTATCTAAATTATTTTATTTAAAGTAAGTCAATGCTTTATTACTGCCATTTAATTACATAGCAATAAAATTCATTATCAAATCGGAAACAAATTTCCAACGCTATTGCAAGCACATTTAATTTTTCTCCACCACAAAAGCCCACCTCAAAAAAAATTAAAAGAGCTTTCAAGCCACCGCACCAAGACCGTGCAGACTTGACACCGCAGACCAATGACCGAAGAGAACCACTACCGCTAACAGCGGTTTGGCAAAAGTGGCGGTTTAGTGCTTCGTATGACAGTTTTTCGTAAATTTGAAGTGTGTGCTTCGTATGAACATTTGTGGTAAAAATCGCCACCTTCGCCAAGCCGCAAAACGTTATGGGTAATGGCTCGACGACGGTGACAAAAAGAAGATTTTCAATTCTGACGGCTTTTTCGTATCTTTAGGTGTG
>JBBSPS010000017.1:0-33770 GCA_038258655.1 Bacteroidia bacterium | reverse complement strand
TATTAACCGGAGCTTTATTATTAATGGGAGCATCTATGGTATCATGTAAAAAAGATTACACTTGCCAATGCTCTAAAACGTATACAAGCGGCAGTGGTAGTTCAACACAAAATTATTCTATATACACTTATAAGGATAATCAAAAAAGAGCGGTAACTATAGCATAAACTGCGAGATCAAATAATATTTTTATTTCACAATTTTTCTCGCTTCTTACTCTTCCATTCGCGCTTTCTCCTGCTTCGTTTTTTGGGAATATTTTTTACTTAATTCGGAATCTTTTTTATAGTCGAGTGAAAGAATTAATATTTCAATACGAATATTTACATAACACTCTTGTTTTGTTTTAGGATGTTGTATTTTTTTTCTTGTACCACCATAACCCTTCGGAATCAGCCTTTCAGGATCAATGCCTTTGTCGATAAGGAATTTGTGTATGACCAAAGCTCTTTGCTCGGAAAGTTGAAAGGGTGTATATCTTGGTTTACCCGATAGCTGAGTTGGGGTATTACCATCAGAAGCATTTATGTGTCCTAGTATCTCTATTTTAATAAGAGGGTTGCTAATTAAAAATTTATATAAGCTATCCAGTGCTTCAGCATAGCTCGAGCCAGATTTGAATTCGGTATCGCTGTCTTTAAATGTAACATTTCTTAAAAGAGTTAACTGCCCTACAAATAATTCGCCCGGTTGGTAAGGTTTGTAATGCAACCTGATGGTATGTCCATTTCCATTATTATGAACATTGTCAACAAGCAGGTAATAGCTTTCTCCTTTTTGTACATTAATATATTGTACATACGAAGGGCCTTTTCCTGAGTGTACATATAATTCCGTTGAAGGGTCAAAAGAAAGCCCTGTCATACTTTTTATTTTTTTATCATTTCTTGAAATGCAGGTACGAATTGGTTTGATCTGTTTGCTGATTATTTTCGGACAAATATGCCCTCCAGTGTATTTGAATAACATAAAATCGTAATCATCATTTTTATTTACAGGAATAATATCAAATGTAAGCTTGCCTGTTTCTATTGCTGAAAATTTATACCAAATGGTGTTATGTTCTTTTTCAAAATACAGCAGATCATCAGGTTGGTTATCTGTAATTTCCATTTTATTTCCACTGCCTTCAGGTGTATGAGGGGAAAATACAATGGTGTCAGTAATTAAAACAGGGTTTGTACAATCCGCATTCTCTTCCAGTATTTTATCGATTACCTGTCCCCGATACATTTTATTATAACTTGGCGCTGTAGATTGTGAGAAAAGTAATACGCTACTTGAAAAAACAATAAAAAACACAATTATACTTTTCATAAAGTATTTTTTATTGCGTATTAATATGTTGGAATTTATAGTATTCAATAGCTTTTTGCTTTAATGGGTTAGTACTCCATTTTTTCCATTTCGCAGTATATGGATCATATCCGCATTTTAATGGTTTACTGTAAACATCATTAGGGGATTCAGTATAAGCCCTGCAATCTGTACATATCTTACGAAATTCACAATCTTTACATACAGCTATTTTATCTTTATTTATATTCCAAACATCTTTAAACGCGCTTTTTTCCAACGCTTGTTGTAAGGTAGTATTTTTTATATTGCCAAAGCTTTTGTTCATACTCGGGCAATTTTTTATTTCACCATTTACATCAATGCTGATTTTTCTATTCAAACAAGTATTATGTTGTTGCGCTTCACTAAAATGAGGTATATTAACCTGGAAATAATCTGATTTAATTTTTCCGCAGTGGGTTTCATTATCAATATTAATATCAAAAAAGTAAATCGGATAATCTTTATATGAATTTCCAAGTACTTTCATTTTATTCTTCGGTGTTAAATAAAAGTCTATCCTGGCAATCGGGAAACTTTCATATAATTTTTTAATTTCCGGTATTTTATCAGCACTGTTATATTTTATTATAAGATGGAAGGAACGAATATGTTCCTCCGCAGTGTTTAAAAGAATATCATTGATAGTTTTAATATCAAAAACATCAAAAAAACGTAACTGCCAGTAATAACAATTTAAATTTCCTAATTGGCCGCTAATTCTTTTATAATTATGCCGAGAATTTTTATTGATATCAATAATTGTGTTGGTAATAATTGAATGATGATCGAATTCCATATTAATTGGAGGGAAATGTTTAGCCTCTTCTATAGTGCAGTAATGCCCAAATTCATTTTTTTCTAGAAACAGAAAATATTCATCAATAAATTTATCGTATTGATGGTTAAATTTTTCTTTAATAGAAGCAATGTTCGCCCGTTTAAATTTTGTCAATATAAAATATAAGGAATTAGGAATGAACCTGAATGCGTTGCGCTCTAAATCACAAATTATACTCCTTTTACTTCCTTTAACCGGAATGCAATTAGAAAAAAGATTAAAAACTAAATCACTTTTCATTCAAATAATTTTTGAAATAGGTTTGTACATAGGGAAAATTTTCATTTTTTGCGTGTTTAAAAACTTACTTGGAACAGGATTTTTAATTGTCCATTTTGGAAATTTTGATTTTGGCATCTGTTCGAGTTTTTGATACTGAAGAGGTAATGTATCAATTACCTTAGCTGGAAGACGGAAATATTTTTTAGCCATTTTTAAATAGAGTATAAGTGTTGTATTTATGAATGTATTCTTTAATTAGTACGTACTAATTGTAGCGCGATTTTTTTTTCTAATTTATAATTACAAGGATAGGATACCATGCCGAATTGCCCGATAGGATTAACCTCTAAAAAATAAAATTTATTATCGGTAGAATAAATCATATCAATAGAACCTGTATCTAAATTTACATTCCGCATAAAATTTTTTAATTTTTTTTGTAAATCAGGTGGCAATTTGTAAGGCACTCTTCGATTAGGTTTTTTGTGATTATATCTTCTGAAATCAACTTTGGTTTGTTCGTCATTTTGAGAAAATATAGCCATTGGATAAAGTTCGCCTTTTAAATAAAAAATCCTAAGTTCAAATTTCTTATTGATCTTTTCCTGCAATAAAGTAGGGAAGAATGAACTTGGAATTTGCGCTATAACATCATCAGTTATTTCACAAGTATACTGTGCGTAAAGAGTATTACCTTTCTTCTTCCTTTTTGAATAAACAATTCCGTTACTCATGGATTTTGTGATAATTCCATTTGGAGAGCTTTTACAAAATGCTATCAATTCTTTTTTGCTTGTACATACTATACTTTCGGGGGTATCTAAGCCTGCTGCCCGTGCTATTGAAATATGAACTAATTTATTATTATCAGCGGAATAAAAATTTCCGATAGAGGATGTTTTATTTTGAAATATATAATATAACAAATCCCTGATTGTTAAAATTTCTTTATATAAATTATTGATTACAAGCCGGTTCAATTCCGGGTTCCGTATATTCGTTTCATAATTATTAGATACTGGTAAACTAAAATCGCCGCGCCTGTACCAATAGGAAGTTATTTCGTCGCTATTTATTGTTTCTCCAGTATTGAGCATAAATGCAACGACAGCTTTTTTATTCAAATATTTTACAGATTTAATCTTTATTTCATCTTCAAAGTTTACCCTTACAACTCGTTTGTTATAAGAACGTACCCATTCAATTACTTCATCTGTACTATTCTCACTCGTTTCGGTTACTATTAAAATCATTTGTGAGATTTAACTTCAATATTAAAAGTAGCTTCTTCTTTTTTGTTATTCCTTACTATTATTTTATAAAATCCTGGTTTTAAAACAAATGCTTTTTTATCAGTAGCCGATTTTAATTCCATTATATCCGCGGGAACAGCAATTGAGCTGTCTTCATTACTGCAATATGCCAATGCTAAAAGAGGATAACTGATTAAATTCAGTTTTTCCTTTGGGATAAAAAAATAATTCCTGCTGCCGTTCAAGGTTAACCAATCCGCCCTTCCATTAATAAATTTAGTTCGCGGGTGATAAATGTCTATATCGTATCCCGAATACTCATGCCCTTTCAACAATTCCCCTCTACTGTTAATAAATACAGATGTTTCCTTAGCAGCCTGCAAACAAATAAAGTAAGGATCCTCATAATCAATTTTGGAGTGTTCTGTCCATGATTCCTGGTTGATAGTAAAAGGGTTTATTTTAGTATATTCATTTACCAAGCCTCCCATTAACTTTTTCGAGAAAGAGCTATCTTCCGTTCCATGCCCAAACCCACAATGAACAAATATTTTTGCCGTTGAATCCTTATCAAGTATTTTTTTTATGTTGAGCGCTTGTTCTTCTTCACGTTTATCGGAATTTTTTCCATCATATTCATACGCAACCAAGGTATAACCTATTTGTAATGCTTCCCTTATCATATTACCAAATTGAGGGTCTCTGGTATAATATCCCGATCCAATTACAGGGTATTTGTTTATAGTCAACAAGCTATCCTCCGAAAGCGCTTCCAATGCCAGATATTTATAGCCTCTCTTATATAATCCTCTTAACAGGGAAGTGCTAAAGGTTCTGTGCATTGGTTGTGCGTGCGATTCATTTATAATAATAATCCGTTCCTTCTCCGCTCTGTTTAAAATATAATTTACAGCGGAGTAAGATTTGTATGAATCAAGATTATGCTCTTTCCGAAAGTCGGTAATCACATTTTTTGCATCCTTAGCCAAGGGATGTGGTGGAAGATATAGATCCATTTTTTTTATTCCTATTTGAGATTCTCCAATAAAAGATAACTCCCAGGCATTCTCTTGCAGTTCTCCATAAATTGTATCTTTTTTAGGAAAATCTTTTAGCAGGCTATCCGACGTGAGCCGGTATAATAAATTATCTCTGTTTTGAGCATTAATAGTATTGCCTGAACAAACAAACACACACAAATAACTAAACCATTTTATTGCATTTTTCATAATTTTTTTAATTTAAAATTAATAGTTAAACTTTGTTGAATATATTAGCATTATCAATGATATAGGAGAAGCAATATAATCCCCGTTAATTGAAATCACTTTTATTTCTACTCGTCTATTAGCGGTTGCTTCGGAAGAAGGTCTGCCATACCACCATAGAAATTTATATTCCCCAGATTATATTTTCTACCACCTTTTAACCTAGGTAATACTGTTTTAATATTATTAAATGTGTATCCATTTTTTAATTGGTTTGTATTTATAGTTTTAGCATCAATAAAAAAGTATTATCACTCATAATTGTGAGTCCATAATTTTGATTTTCTATCAGGGAGGTTTTTATTTTATAGGCACCAAGTTTGTTACTATGTGTTTGTTCTACAATATTACCTTTAGTATGTTGGGCCATAAATTATTGATTTATTTATATTGATAGTTATTGCTGTATTACAATCCGGCCTTACCGATTTATAAATAGGTTTTTTATTTTGAGAAAAAAGCAATACACTGCTTGAAAAAATAATAAAAAATATAATTACAGTTTTCATCAGGACTATGTACATGCTAATTTATAAAATTTGTTTCCCGCAATGAACATAAGTAGTATGTTTATAAATATAAAAGTTTCCACAATACTCATTAAAGATTATATAGAGTGTTTTTTACCTTCCTAAAATGAATAACCCCGAGGCAGAGCCCATAAGTGTTCGAAACCTTGTTAAGCACTACTCCATAAATGCTTTGCCTTATTTGGATTACCTCCACAGAGTATAACAATTTCTTTTATTATCGAATTATCTAGTTCTATTTCAAATTTCAATTTAGCGATTTTGAAGCTTTTAATTTTATTGAGCTTCTTATACGTTAAAATTAGTATTGACAAAATCATAGTCATGTAAATCATTACCTTGATTCCATTGGTATTTCGAGATACTAAATGTTTTACATTCAAATGTTGTTTTATGAATTTGAAAAACACTTCAATTTCCCATCTTTGCTTATATAGATTAGCAATCACATAAGCATCTTCTTCTAGCAGATTTGTTACAAAGGAAATTTCTTCTTGTGTGCTGTCAATTATTCCCTTTACCAACCCAAAGGTGTTCTCCGTTTTTTTTAAGCGTTTACCAGTCAGATAACCAATTTCATCCTTAATAATCGTTACCGTACCGTCTTTAGGTTTTTTAGTAATTGCTATGGTTGAAACGGCTTTGCAACGTGCCTTTGGATTGCCTCTTCCTATGAACAATTTATTTTTATTACTAAAACTATCAAACGCTTTTCTTGATTGTAAGCCTCTATCAAAAACAACAATAGACCCTTCTGATTGATAAGTTGTGTCTATTAGATCTCCTAATGCTAAATCCTCGCTCACAAATGATTGGTCTGTATATACTTTAACATTGCAAGGCAAACTACCTTTCAATTGAACACTATATTTTACATGTTTTTTATCAGAGCCTCCATTTGTCATACCTGTTGAAAATAAGTTAGCTGCAACAGCAACGTAAGTGCTATCAGCCTTTGATAACGATTTTTCTTCTTCGAGTACTTTGTTATATGTTGCAAAAATGACATTAAATAGCTTTTCAAAATAATCAGAATCGATGTTGCAAATCCTATCTCTTATTGAATTATACTTTGATTCCAATAAATCATTTTCTGAAAATGATTTAAACTTTGCTGAACTTAAGAATGATTCCATTACTCTTAAACTTAACTTATCACTATTAAGCATTGAGAATAAGATGAGCTTAAAAACTGATTCGCCCTTTAATTTTTTTACTTGAAAATCAACCTTTGTTTCTACTGCTAAATCAGCGAAAGTATTTTCCGGTATAAGTTTTAATAACGCTTCTACAGTCATAATTCAAAATTATAGCTGTGTGTTAAAGAGTTTTTAAGGCTCTGTATTTGTTATAAACATTGGATTGTTAAAGGTTTCGAACACTTATGGGCATAGCCTCGAGGTATCACGTAACTTAATTCTTAACGCTTACAAAATTGTGTTCGCAAAAAGCGAACTTTTTATCACTCCGCAGTAGAACTGCGAGGTATTAACTAAATAAACGACCACTCTTATTAAAAGAGTGTTCGTTTATTATAATCAAGTTTTACCCGTTACCAGTACCACCACCACCACCAATGGTCCCTGAATCTTGTTTGTAATCCTGTTCATACGCAGTATATGAACCGCTTACAATTTTTGTATCACCTGTTTTAGTGTTGTTTCCACCGGATACAAAGCCTACCCCTCCTTTAAGAACATTCAATTCTTCTTTTGTTAGTTTGTTACTAACCTTTTCAAATTTTAATTTTTTCATATTTTTATATGATTTTAGGTACTGCCTTATGGCATTGCAACAAAAATGATAAAATAGCCATTGTAAATATAAAAATTGATAGCTGTAAAATACGGAAAATTGTGTATTTTTGAACCGTATTTTACGGGAATTAGTATTATACGTATTGATAATACAACGTATACTATTTCCGTATTTTACAGTTACAATCTAATTTTAACACATGCAAACTGCTGTACATACTTCTCTCGCCAAGAAATTACGTTTTTTACGTAAGTCGAATGATGTTAAACAAACCGCTATTGCAAAAGAAATAGGCATTAGCCAACAGGAATATAGTGATTTAGAAAACGGCAAAAAGAATTTTACCGATGAAACCATTGAAAAATTATCCGCCTACTTTAAAATTACACCCGCCGATTTTGAGATACCATTAGAAACAGTGTACGTATCAAACAATCATAATAATTCGGGATATTTTATAAACGCCAATAATAATAATTGGGACATGGTTCAATCCTTAATAAGTTCCAAAGATGAGACCATTGCTATTCAAAAAGAATTGCTTGCCGAAAAAAACCTGCGCATAAAGCAATTGGAGGCTTTGTTAAATATAAAATAGAGGAGATGAAGAGTGATGGGGTATTTCCGATCCTATAGCGCCAATTCCAGACTTTCCAATATCACATGAGCTAACAGTTATACCAATTATAAATACAAACAGTCCATTTTAAAACCTCACCTTCTTCCTCTCCTTGAAAAAGGAGAGGAGGTTTTGCAGCTTGCAGAAACTCCGCAAATGTAAAATACGTTTTAATTTCTTCTGCAGACATAGTGGTAAAATCAACAACGGTCAAATTACATGAGTTACAAAATCTTCCTTTTCAATTTGGAGTCATGTTGTTCCATTTCTTGTCGCAAGGATTAGGAATGTTAACTTTATAATTGTCCAGGTTTTATAAACTTAAAGTGTTGTCTTGTCATAAGTGCTAACGGTTGAAACAGTTGTTACAAAAACCGAACAACGAGAAGAAATTTTAAGCGAGTGTACCAATCTTGTTTAAACAATCTCGTCCTAAAATAGGACGGAGCTTTTTTTATTTCTTAAACCTACTTCATCATGTGTGATTGATGTAACTTATATTCAGAAATATGTAACATTTTCTCTCTTAAAGAGGCCATCTTATGTACCATAAATAAAATCTATAACGTAACCCTAAAAAATTTAAGAAAATGAAAAACACAATTTTATTAACCGGAGCTTTATTATTAATGGGAGCATCTATGGTATCATGTAAAAAAGATTACACTTGCCAATGCTCTAAAACGTATACAAGCGGCAGTGGTAGTTCAACACAAAATTATTCTGTATACACTTATAAGGATAGTCACAAAAGAGCGAACGACAGATGTAATGCCAATGCGTCACAAGGAACTGATTTGGGCGGTAATTATAGCATAAACTGCGAGATCAAATAATATTTTTAGGTCTTAAAATTAAATATAAAAAAGGCGGGTTCCAAATTTGGGATTCGCCTTTATTATATTTCAGCGATCTTTTTAAAACCTAAAAAGTTAAAAAACATACACCATTCCTGTTTATTTTCTTTATTTGAGTATATTTAATGTTGATTAAATTATTTCAAATAAATATGTCACAAAACAATAAAAAACTTTTTTTACTGGATGCATTCGCCTTGATCTATCGCGCATATTTTGCATTCAGTAATAATCACCGTGTAAATTCAAAAGGTTTAAACACCTCTGCTATATTAGGTTTTACAAATACCTTATTGGAAGTCCTAAAAAAAGAAAAACCAACGCATATTGCCGTTGTATTTGACACTTCGGAGCCAACTGCGCGTCACGTGGAATTTGCGGAATATAAAGCGCAGCGCGAAGAAATGCCTGAAGACCTTGCCTCCTCTATTCCTTACATAAAAAAAATAATTGAAGGTTTTAATATTCCTGTATTGTATTCTCATGGTTTTGAAGCGGATGATGTGATTGGAACACTTGCTAAAATGGCGGAAGCTCAGGGTTTTATCACTTACATGATGACTCCCGATAAAGATTTCGGGCAGCTGGTTTCTGAAAACATTTTTATTTATAAACCTGCTCGTTTAGGAAATGGCGCGGAAAAAATGGGCATCGCGGAAGTGTGTAAAAAGTGGGAAATACAAAATGTGGGCCAACTGATCGATATTTTAGGATTGATGGGTGATAAGGTGGATAATATTCCCGGGATTCCCGGAGTGGGTGAAAAGACGGCCATTCAGCTGATCAAAGATTTTGGAAGCATTGAAAATATGTTGCTGAATACAGATAAGCTAAAAGGAAAATTAAAAGAAAAAGTAGAACTGAATAAGGAGAAAGCTATACTATCGAAACGCTTGGCAACCATTATTTGTGACGTCCCTATTGAATTCAATGAAATGGCATTGAAACTGGAAGAGCCCAACAAGGAACTGTTAAAAGACCTGTTCATAGAATTGGAATTTAGAAGATTAGCCGAACAAGTATTAGGTGAAACAATCTCCAAAGATTTATCCTCGGCCATCTCTGAAGGACAAGGAACTGGATCAACTAAAAGTCCCAAACAAAAAATAATAAATCCTGATCAAATGGATATGTTTGGACAAGCGGAAGTGGAAATTTTGGAAGTGGAAATGGTGGAAGAAATTATTATACCAACTGTTTATAAAACAATAAAGGATGTACCGCATACGTACCACTTAGTTGATACAAAAGAAAAACGTGAACAGCTGGTGGCTCATCTTGATCACCAAAAAGAAATTTGTTTCGATACTGAAACTACAGGATTAGACGCGAACAATGTTGAGTTGGTTGGAATGTCCTTTGCTTACAAAGTTTCAGAAGCATACTACATCCCTGTTCCTGAAAATTTTGATGAAGCACAGGAACTCGTAAATGAATTCAAGTCGATCTTTGAAAATGAGAAGATCACTAAAATCGGACAGAATATAAAATATGATCTGTCGGTTTTGAAATGGTATGGCGTTGAAATAAAAGGAAAACTTTTTGATACCATGGTAGCGCATTTCCTTATTCAGCCCGATATGAGGCACAATATGAATGTGCTTGCGGAAACGTATCTGAATTATTCGCCCGTTTCCATTGAAACATTAATCGGCAAAAAAGGCAAAGGACAATTAACTATGCGTGCTGTTCCCATCGAAGACATTAAAGAGTATGCAGCGGAAGATGCTGATATTACCTTACAGCTCAAACATACATTTGAACCGATGTTGAAAGAGAGCCACATCACAAAATTATTTGAAGAAATTGAAATTCCGCTTATTCCTGTTTTAGCCGCTATGGAAGCGGAAGGTATTGCATTGGATAAAAATGCGCTAAAGGAATTATCAGTCGCCCTGGAAAAAGATATTTTAAATGTGGAGTTGGAGATTAAGCAATTGGCAGGAACACCGTTCAATGTTTCATCTCCTAAACAAGTGGGAGAAATCTTATTTGAAGTGTTGAAAATAATTGAAAAACCAAAAAAAACAAAAACAGGACAATATGCTACTGGTGAAGATGTATTGATAAAATTGGTAGGGAAGCATGATATCATTGGAAAGATTTTGGATTACCGGGAGTTGGTGAAATTAAAAAACACCTATGTGGATACCCTACCTTTATTGATAAATCCGCGGACGGGGCGCATTCATACTTCCTATAACCAAGTGGTAGCTGTTACGGGCCGTTTGAGTTCGGATAATCCTAACCTTCAAAATATTCCTATCCGGACGGAACGAGGAAGGGAGATCAGGAAAGCATTTGTGCCACGCAATGAAAATTACACGTTACTCTCTGCGGATTATTCGCAAATAGAATTACGCATAATTGCGGAATTAAGTAAAGATACAGGAATGATAGAAGCATTTCAATCGGGACAAGATATCCACAAAGCCACAGCAGCGAAGGTTTACAATGTAAGCCTGGAAGAAGTAACTTCCGATATGCGAAGGAATGCGAAGATGGTTAACTTTGGGATTATCTATGGAATGTCTGCTTTCGGGCTTTCGGAACGATTAAACATTCCTCGTAAGGAAGCGGCAACCATCATCGAAAATTATTTTGCAAAATACCCGCGTATTAAAATATACATGGATGAAAACATTGAAATTGCTAAAACAAAAGGATATGTAGAAACCATTATGGGACGCAGGCGTTACTTGCGTGATATTAATTCAAGCAATCATACTGTACGAGGTTATGCGGAACGAAATGCGATAAATGCTCCTATACAAGGCAGCGCGGCAGACATGATAAAAATCGCGATGATCAATATTCAAAAAGAGTTTAAAGAAAAAAAATTAAGGTCCAAAATGCTTCTACAAGTACATGATGAGTTAGTATTCGATGTTTGGAAAGAAGAGTTGGAAATAGTTAAACCAATTATTGAAAACCAAATGAGAAATGCTATTCCATCTTTAAAGATACCTATGGAAGTTGGTATGGGGACCGGATTCAATTGGTTAGAAGCGCATTGATAATAGATCAATAAAAAAGGCCCATTCAAAAAAATTCAGGGCGAGTCTTTTTTATCTTAAATTTTATTCCGGTAAATTATTCTTCTTCTCTATATCAAGGCGAATACGATAAGCTAAACCTATATTAAAAATAGGATAATTTTTTAGTGGTGTGTATACAGGATTAGTGAATGTCTCAACTTTAGTATTGTACGAATATTGCCAGGGGTTTTTGCCCAACGTATAACCTACTTCGCCAAACACTAAAAACTTTTTATACACAAAACAATCTATAAATAGTTTTAATTGCATTTCATCATAACGAACGTAATCATAATTATTTTTTTGTGATAATCTAAATGAACGTGTAAGTGATTTGAAATTTAAGCCTGCATACAATTTATTTTTAACAATATTAAATTCCACTTTATAATTTGTTGGAAGTATTCCGTAAAAATTAATTCTGTCAGTGACATGCCAATCAATACCTACAAGAGGGACATAAAAATTACCAAATGCTTCTCTATTATAATATAACCCTGCTTTTATCTTTAATTTTTCATTTGGAATAAAATTTTCTAAAAATACTCCACCATATTGATAGTCATACCTATTGATGGCATCTTTAAAATCAGACGCTATTTTTGGAATTGCCATTAAAACAGTTTTCCATTTTTTATTTGTTGAGACAAATTGAAATCCTAAAGGCAAAGATATACTGTACAATTTTGATGTGTAAGAGAAATCAGGAGTAATAGTAGAACTGATCATTTCGCTGTTCAAACGCACAAGCAACGTATTTCCATTTTTAAATTCTTTTGGCAAAAAAAAGTTGAGGAAATAATTATCGGTCTTGTTTCTCCATTTTACGCTATCCTTATAAGTTGATGAAAATGTTTGGTAATTGAAGTTTGCAACATCCACAAAGGGTTGTGAAAAAATTTTACTCGCAAAAAATGTGATAAGGATAAATAGTGTTTTTTTCATCTGACAAAGAAATAAAAAAAATCCCGTCCAGCAATATGCACGACGGGATTTTAATTGTCCACTATTTTTATTTATTTCATTTGATCGATTTATCTTTTTCCTTTTGTTTATGAAATTTAATTCCGATCATTAATTCATGTGTGCCTGTACTGTATTTTTTAATATTAGTTGTTGTAAAATCATATGAATAAGCGAAGGTGATATTTTCCTGAATGGTATAACCCACCATTGCTGAAATAGCATCTAAATAACGGAAAGCGCCGCCTATCCAAATTTTGTCTTTATAAATTGCACGCAATCCAATATCAAATTGCAAGGGTGCAGGAGTTACATACTTAATGCACGTGGATGGTTCCAATTTGAAATCTTCATTCAAATTAAATTTATATCCGGCTGTCGCATAAACATGTGTCGCTAATTTGCTTAATGATGACGTATTGGTATCAAAAAATTTGATCTTATTTTGCAATACTTGCGGTACACTTACACCTGCATACCATTTATGATCTGTTGAATACGCGTAAATGCCTGCTCCAAAATCTGGCAACAGCACTGATTGCACATTATTGGTGAGCACTAGATCAGCGGGGTCACGCAAAGTAATTTTTGAGCCATCCACCATAAATTGTAAAATGCCACCTGATAAACCCAGTGATATTTTTACTTTTTCTGCAACTTTAAAATGATACGCATACGAAAGATAAAATCCCGTCCTGCGTGTAGGGCCAACAATATCTGTAAATAATAGCCCGCCTAATCCCACATTCAATGATTTAGTGGGGCCATTTACACTCATAATATAAGTTCGAGGCGCGTCTGTAATTCCAACCCATTGATAACGGTTATTTGATTTCCCTTCGAAATATGGATTACTTCCGCCAATAGCAGGGTTCATTACATAATCATTGATCATGTAATTGCTGTATTGAGGTAGTTGCTGCGCTACTACTTGCATTGCAGACACCATTATTATTAAAAAGGTATAACTATATTTTTTCATTCGTACTTTTTAATTTTATTTTCCATTATCGCAAAATTGTTATTGGCCCTGTGTATGCATCTGGGAACAATGGATCTTTCAAATCAATAATATAATAATAAGTGCCAACAGGTAATGGGTTACCTTTATAAGTCCCGTCCCATTTTTGTTTATATCCCGGCGACTGGAATAATAACTCACCCCAGCGGTTATAAACTTCTACCGTACAATTAGGAAACAGTTCTATATTGTCAATTATCCATGTATCATTTATTCCATCACCATTTGGTGTAATTCCATCAGGAAATACGATCGTTGGAGATATTGTTATTACTACTGAATCTATTGCTGTACATCCTTGCGGAGATGTAACAAGCACTTTATACGTAGTGCTTGATTGTGGGTTTGCAACAGGATTTGGGCTGGTTATATTGTCTAATCCCAATGCAGGACTCCATAAGTATGTTGACCCCGGAGGACCAGTAGGACTACCACCGATAGTGATACTTGTCCCTTTTATAACAGTAATATCATTTCCCGCATTCACTATAGGAAAAGGATTAGAAGTAACTGTGATAGTATCATTATCCGAACAACCGGCGCCATTATCAACTACCACATAATAATTTATTACCCCTGTAGGTGGGTTTACTGAAACAGTAACAGTATTTCCAACATTAGTGTTTGCAGGTATTTGAAACCAATTATAATTTAAACCGTTTGTGCTTTTTACCGCGCTTAATGTGATCGCACTGGATTGACAGAAAGTTGTATCGTTACCGGCATCGGCAATTACAATGGCAGTTGATATTAATACAGTAGTATTAGTAGCTGTACATCCTACAGTATCTGTAACAGTTATAGTGTAAGAATTTATTGTGCCTACCAAAAGCCCTGTGATATCTTGTGTTGTGGCAGTTGATCCACCTGACCATTGATAAATATAACCCGGGGTGCCACCAGCAACAGTAATATCAATACTGCCATCAGGGATGGTGTTACAACTTGCATTGGTTGACACAGGTGTAATTGTTATTACAGAAGGATTTGTGACAATAGCTGTTTGTGTTGCAGTACAACCATTTGCATCAGTAACGGTTACGGTATATGTATTCGCTGACAGGTTAAATGCTGTTGCTCCATTACCACTTGGTAGCCAAGCATAAGTATATGGTTGTGTTCCACCTGAAGGAATGATTGTAACAGAACCATTTGTATTTCCATTACACAATGGATTATGTATTGTTGCCGCACTAAATCCAATGGGTGAAGGAGCTGTAATTGTTGTTGAAGAAATTGTAACACAGCTGTTACCATCTGTAACCTGCACAAAATAAGTTCCTACGCAAAGTGAAGTTGCAATAGCAGTAGTTTGAAGGTTTACATCATTCCATAAATAAATATAATTTAATACGCCTCCTGTTGCAGTAACACTTGCAGTACCATTACATGAACCATTGCAGGTTATATTTGTTGAAGAGGTAGAAAGTGTTGGCCCATTCTGACTATTAACAGGAATTACAGTATTTTGAACACAACCGTTGGAACCGGTAATTTGAACTGAATAAACTCCTGCACATAAATTATTTAAAGTCAAGGCTGTTGAGCCTGTATTCCAAAGTATAGTATATGGAGCCATACCTCCGCTTGGAGCAATGGTAATACTTCCATCACACACACCGCAAGTGGCTGCAGTAATTAATTGGTTGACTTTAATTTGAGTAGGTTGTGTTATAGTTACAGAATCAGTTAATGAACAGCCTATTGCATCTGTTATTTGAACAAAATAAACTCCGGCACATAAATTACTTAATGTTGAAGTAGTTTGTCCTCCATTTATCCAAAGAAAAGTATAAGGTGCTATTCCACCTATTGGAGTTACAGATGTAACAGCTCCATCACACAAACCAAAGCAACTTACATTTGTTGATGTAATGGTCGCACTTGTTGGACCACCATTATTACTTACCGGTACTGAAATAGTTGTTACACAACCGGCACCATCTGTAATATTAACAGAATATAATCCTGCACACAACACAGTAACTGTATCATTCGTTTGTCCGTTGCTCCACAAATAAGTATAGGCAGGTGTTCCGCCGGTTGGTGCTACAATAGCTTGTCCATCGCATAATCCGCAAGACGCATTTGTAATAGTTGTATTCGCTATAACAGGAGATACAGCCGTAAGTATTGTACTTAAGGTAATTTTACAACCCAAAGCATCTTTAATATCAACACTATAATTTCCTGAACATAAAGAAGTCGCTGTATCATTCGTTTGTCCTGAAGGATCGTTCCATTGAATGGTGAACGGCGGAGCCCCGCTGGAAATGGTAACATAAGCCATTCCATTACAAACAGATGAACAAGAAATATTTGTAGAATTAATTGTTGCGGCAAGGGGAGTTGTTTGCCCAACTGTAAACGTATCAGTCTGTCGACATAAGCTGGCATCTGTAGTGGTTAATGTATAGGTTACCGGACATAACCCACTTACTGATGAAGTCCCCTGCCCAACAGCAGGTGCAGGAGCCCATATATACGTATGTGCACCTGTTCCTCCGGTTGATGTTATTGAAATTGCTCCCGTACAAACACCACTACACGCAGCATTTGTAATATTCCCTGTTACAACAATTGGAGTAGGTTGATTAATTGTTACAGGACTGAAGTGAATACAACCATTAAAATCAGTAACCTTTACTAAGTAACTACCTGCACATAAATTTACAGCTGTATCATTTGCTGTTGGCGGCGGTCCATCATTCCATAAAAATGTATATGGAGAAAGTCCGCCTACTGGAACTATAGATCCCGAACCATTGCATACTCCATTACATGTCAGGTCAATTGTTGAAACAACTTCACCGGTTGGCCCGCTTGAATTATTCATCGTTACCGAAAGAGTAGAATCGCATCCGTTAAAATCAGTAATGGTAACATTATATATACCGGCGCAAACAGAATCCCCTTTAAAAGATCCTTGCCCTAATGTAGGTGCAGGTGACCACAAATAGGTATAAGGTGGAGTTCCTGTAACTGGTGTCAATGTTATTGTTCCATCACAGATACCACAGTTGGCAGGTGTACTTCCCACTATAGCATTAATTGGAAGTGGGTTACTTATTACAGCAGTTTTTGTATCTACGCAACCCTTTAAATCCTTAACGGTCACAGTAAATGTACCAGGGCATAAATTTGTAACCGTTTGATTAGTTGCCCCCCCCGGTGACCATAAATAAGTATATGCCGCAGTACCTCCTGATGGAATTGCAGTGACGCTTCCGTTACAACCATTAGTACAAGTTGGAGATATTGCCGATGCATTTGCATTTAATATGGAAGGATCTATTAATGTTACACTTTGATTATTTGTACATCCAAATGCATCCGCTATAGTTATTACATATGTTCCTGCACATACATTACTGATATTTTGTGTTGTTTTATTTGTAGGCATCCATAGATATGTATAAGGAGCTGTACCGCCTGTTGGTGTGGCAGTTGCACTTCCATTACAAGAACCATTGCAAGTGGGGTTTACAAATGTCGCATTGGGAACAATTGGTGTAGGTTGTATTATCGTTACTGCCGGGGGTATTGACACACAACCATTAATATCGGTTACAATAACATTGTATGTTCCGGGACATAAACCACTTGCTGAATCGTTTGCAATTGCTCCAGGACTCCACATATAACCATATGGTAATGTGCCTCCACTTGCAGATACGATAGCAATTCCATCGCACACACCATTACATGATATATTAATTTGTGATGTTGTACTTGTTAATACTGTAGGCTCAGTTATTGTAACCGTTTTGTTTGCAGTACATAAATTCCCGTCAGTAACTGTTAAAGTATATGAACCCGGACAAAGATTTGTAACATTAGCCAATACAAAACCGGCACCATGTGACCAAGAATATGTATATGTTCCCGCACCTGTTCCACCTGCAACTGTTGCGGTTGCAGTGCCATTACATGCTCCTTTGCATAATACATTTGTAGATGCTAATGCTACTGTTAATGTTGGTGGTGATACAACATTTATAATGAGGATTGAATCACAACTATTAAAATCAGTTACTGTAACTGTATAAGTTGCTGCACATAAATTTGTTATTGATGTTGTTGTTTGTCCTCCGGGAGCCCATAAATAAGAATATCCAGGGTTTCCACCTGTTGGTGCTAAAGATATACTTCCGTTGCAGGCACCTCCGCAACTTTCGTTTATAATAGTAGGATTAGGTGAAATTAATGATGGATTAACTATTGTAGCTGACTTTAAGGTGATACAGCCCACAGCATCTGTAACCATTACAGTATAAAGTGTTGTTCCACATAAAGCAGTAATAGCGTTTGTGCCATCTCCTGTTGGAGATCCCGGGGTCCAATCATATACGTAGCTCCCTGCGCCTCCACTAGCTGTTACTGTAGCTGTGCCGTTACAAGAATTATTACATGTTTCATCTATGTGTGATATTGATAGAATTGGCCCTGCTATATTATTTACTATATAATTAAAATTAAAAGGACATCCGGCAGCGTCTGTAATTGTTAAGGTATATGACCCCGCTGAAAGCTTTGTAACAGAAGAAGTACCGTTACCTGTTATTACTCCTGGCCCCCACAGATAAGTATATGGCCCTGTACCGCCCGAAGGAGCTACGGTAATAGCACCATCGCTTTTATTACAATTAGCACTATCAATAATAACTAAATTATCCAACACTACAGTTGGCTGATTTACTGTAACTAAAGCAGAATTTGTACATCCATTTGCATCTTTAACTGTAACTGTGTATACCCCGGCACATAAACCAGTCGCTTTTATAGTAGTTTGAACAGGTGAACTGCTCCATGAATAAGTATAAGCACCTGTACCTCCTGTTGCAACAGCTGTTGCAGTGCCATTACATAAGCTATTACAAGTTGCATTTGTATTTGTAGCTGTTACATTTAACACGGTTGGATTTGTAAATGTTATTGTAGCGGTATTAAAACATCCTACAGCATCTGATGCATTAACAGTATAAGTTCCGGCACACAAATTACTCGCTGTTTGAGTAAGAGAAACAATTCCACTAGGCCCTGTCCAAATATAACTATATGGAGCCGTACCACCCGAAGCGTTAGCTGTAACTATTCCATCACATAAACCGAAACAGCTTAAAACAGTATTAGAAGTGGTAATATTAATATTTATTGTTTGTAAAATAGTTACTTTACTGGATGCTGTACAACCGCTCACATCAGTCACTGTAACTGTATATGAAGTATTAGGGCATAAACCTACTGCTGTTTGGGTAGTTTGGCTGCCTGGCATCCATAAAAATGTGTAAATAGGCCCTGTGCCGCCATTGGGCGAAACGGTAGCGGCACCATTACAGATATTACAGCTTGATGTAGAACTACTTATTGGCGCGCTTAATACTGTAGGCTGAGTAATGGTAACAGGCATAGAGGAAGAGCAAGAATGGAAATCACTAACTGTTACATTATAAACACCTGCACATAAATTTGTTATTGATGAGGTTGTTTGTCCTCCGGGAGCCCAATTAAATGTATAGGGTAATGTACCTCCTGTAGGGTTTGAAATTGCGGAACCATTGCAATTGCCTGAACATGTTAAATTATTAACTACTGAAGGATTTGCCAATAACTGTGGAGGTTGAATTATAGTTACTGCATTAGTCAATGTACATGCATTTGCATCTCTTAATGTAATCGTGTAGGATCCAGCGCATTGGTTTGAAATAGAAAAAGTGGTTTGCCCACCTGGAGCCCAAGAGTAATTATATGCAGGCGTTCCTCCCCCAGCCAAAGCTGCAACTATACCATCACAGAGACCAAAACAACTAACATCCGTTTTTGGTGGAGGGGTAGTCATAGTAAGCACAGATGGTTGAGTAATCTTTACGGAATTAGTAGCTATACAACCCTTGAAATCAGTTATTGATACAGTGTATGTTCCCGCACATTGATTATTAATAGATGTTGTTGTTTGCCCGCCCGGTAACCATGAATAGACATATAGTGGTGTTCCACCAGATACAACTGTTGAAACTGTAGCATTACAATCACCATTACATGCTAATACCGTTGAATTTGCAGTTACATTCAAAACATTGGGTTCAATAATAGTTACTGAGGAAGTGGCTGTACAACCATTCTTATCAGTAACTGTAACTGTATAGCTTGCAGGGCATAATCCGGAAATATTTGCTTTTGTTGAACTCGTATTCCAAAGAAATGTATAAGGAGCCGTGCCGCCTGTTGGAGCGGAAGTTGCTGTACCATTGCATGCACCTTTACATGTTACGTTTGTTTTTGTCGCATTTGTATTTACTTGTGTAGGCTGCGTAATGGTTATACTTTGAATTGTATCACAACCTTTTGTATCCTTAACAGTTACACTATAAGTTCCTGGGCAAAGATTTGATATCGATTGCGTTATTTTAACAGGTATAGTGTTCCACGAATAAGAGTAGGGTGCCGTACCACCTGTAGGTGTAGCAGTAGCTGTCCCATTACACAAACCAAAACATGAAACATTCGTACTTGTAGGATTAGGAATTAATAATGCTGGTTGTGTAAGTGATGCGGTTGCTTGTTTTGAACAACCATTTTTATCCGTTACAGTTACGGTATACGTGCCTGCACATAATGAATTTATTGTATTGGTAAGTATAGGAGAAGCTGTAGTTGTTGCACCTGTTGACCAAACATATGTATACGGCGTTGTTCCTCCGGAAATAGTTGCAGTTGCAGTACCATCACAAGCATTAAAACAGGTAACGTTAGTAACTGTAGTAGCAGCTAATAAAGCCGCTGGTTGCGTAATTGTTACAGTAGTTGTTTTGGAACAACCATTTGCATCGGTAACACTAACGGTATATGTTGCTGCACATAAAGCGCTCACTTTATTTGTAGTAGAAGCTGTAGTAGTAATTGAGCCGGTTGACCAAACATATGTATAAGGTATCGTACCTCCCGAAACAGTTGCTGTAGCAGTGCCATCGCACCCCCCTCCGCACGAAGCATTCGTGTTTGATAACGCAAGTGTAAGTATATTCGGCTGCGATACAAGAGTTGAGTATGTTGCAACGCAACTATTCGCGTCAGTGACAGTACACGTATATGTTCCGGGACAAAGCTTGGTTACAGCTGCAGTAGTTTTACCCGTGGGATTACCAGGGGTCCAACTGTATAAATACGGAAGTGTACCTCCACTAACATTTACTGTAGCAGTACCATCGCAATTTCCATTACAAGTTATATTGGTTGATGCGCCTGGAGCTAGAAGAATATTGGGCTGGTCCACAACAACTGTTGTATTCGCTGTGCAGCCTTTAACATCTGTAACCACAATAGTATAGGTATTTGCACATAAATTACTAGCCGTATCATTCGTTCCTCCTATGGGACTCCATAAATAACTATATGGAAAAGTTCCTCCAGTAGCATCAACAAACGCGCTCCCATTACAAAGTCCTTTACATGTTGGTTGTATCGGAGCAAACGATTCGTAATCAAATAATACCCCAGGCTCAGTAATTTGTACAGAACAAAAACAATAGAGACCCGTTCCGATATCTGTGACTTTTACTGTATATGTTCCCGGTGCAAGACTACTAATAGTTTGTGCCGGAAATCCTCCAGGATTCCACAAATAAATATATGGCCCAGTACCTCCTGTAACTGAAACTACTGTTGCTGAACCATTAGCTGATCCATTACAGGTAACATTTGTTCCGGCTAATGTAATAATAAAGTTTGCAGCACATGGTGAACCTGAAGGAGTACAAAATGTATTTAAGGGAGATACCGAATTATATATTAAACCGCCACTTCTAAAATGATTAGTATCAAACGTATTTTCAAAAATAATACGTGAAGTTCCTGAATTAAAATTAAGCTGCGCAGGTAAACTAAAATCCCATATATCTTTTATATATATTTCAGAAGTAGATAAATTTAAACTTCGCGCTTGAGACGAGTTTCCTATAAATGAACCACAGGTGATTTTTTTGTCATTCGTATTTAATGACCCTTTCACAAGTTTGATAGATACTTGAATCTCAGCATTCACATCATCATTAAATAACCATGAACCACTCCCATCAAATACCCAGTTACCTATAATTGTTGCAGCTGAAGTACTGATCGTATTCCCATTAGATGTGGATGCAAAAACCGTTTGCCCTTTAAATCCATTCCATAAAAGTGGGGATAGAATATAAGAGCCTGTTACAGTTAATTTTTTTGTTGCCGCTGATGAAAATATTGCACGATCATCAATCTTGCTCCAATCTATTGTACGACAAGTGCCATCAGTAGTAAGCATTACTGTTTGTTTGGCTGAAGAAAAAGAATTTTGATCAAAGATAACATCATCATTATCTGTTGGAATTGCAGCACCACCTACTCCACCACTTGTTAAAGACCAATGTGCTGAACTGTTCCATGCTCCTGTTCCTCCTACCCAATAACGGTTATCGGCGTGCAATGAAACAACTGACAATGTAAAAACACTAAGTAGTAGTAAAACTTTTTTCAAACTATGTGGTTTAAGTATTTCTTAAAAAGTCCCAACAAATATCCTATAAATACTTCAATTGTAGAAATTGATAATTCTCTCTTATTCACAGGGCTTTGTTAATAATACCAAAGATGTGAAACCGTTTTCAATAGTTGCTTTTTATTCTAAACTTTTAGAAAAATAAACTCGTAACAGAATGTAACTTTTTTTAAAACACAGGAATAGACTGTAATACAGCCATCGCAACATCAATAGATTTAATATTCTCGAATGAAAGCGATAACTTATTATTATTCTCTTTCATCTTACAGATACGCCCGTTTTCCTGTACAAACTTCAATACTTTGGTAAATGTTTCGCTTTGATAGTAAGGTGAATTTTGTTTTTGAATAAAGTAACCTGACATTCTGTTATTCTTTAACACTAATCTCTCAAATCCAATTTCCATTGCCAGCCAACGTAAACGAATAGTATGTATCAATTCCATTGTTTGTTCAGGAACAGGTCCAAAACGATCACGAATATGTGCTTCAAAATTAATTAACTCTTCTTCATTTTTGGAATCATCTAATTCACGATAAATATTTAATCGTTCAGTAATATTATTAATGTAATCATCCGGAATTAAAATTTCCATATCGGTGTCGATCACGCAATCCGAAACAAATTCGCTACGCTTGCTTTGTCTAAACTGGTGTGTACCGCCTTCTGTTTCTCTTAACTCCTCATTCTCCATTCTTAATTCCTGTATCGCTTCGTCCAAAATTTTCTGATACATTTCAAAACCAATTTCATTGATAAATCCACTTTGTTCACCGCCCAATAAATTTCCTGCGCCGCGAATATCAAGGTCACGCATCGCAATATTAAAGCCACTTCCAAGATCAGAAAACTCCTCTATTGCTTTTAATCGTTTGCGTGCTTCGTTGGTAAGTAATGAAACCGGTGTTGTCAATAAATAACAAAATGCTTTTTTGTTCGATCGCCCAACACGACCACGCATCTGGTGCAGATCACTCAAACCAAACATATGTGCCTGATTAATTATTATTGTGTTCGCATTTGAAATATCCAATCCTGATTCAATAATAGTAGTCGCAACCAATACATCGTACTCACCTTCTACAAAACCTAACATGGTTTTTTCCAACTTGTCGCCTTCCATTTGTCCGTGGGCTATTACCACTTTTACATTCGGACATAAACGCTGTATCATCCCCGCAACTTCCATAATATTTTGTACTCTGTTATGTACAAAAAACACTTGCCCTCCACGTGATACTTCAAATGTAACGGCATCACGAATAATTTCTTCATTGAATGTATGCAACTCCGTTTGCACGGGATATCGATTCGGTGGCGGAGTTGTAATTACAGATAAATCGCGCGCTCCCATCATGGAGAATTGAAGGGTCCGTGGAATAGGTGTAGCAGTAAGTGTAAGTGTATCAATATTACTTTTAAACGTTTTTAATTTATCTTTTACTGCTACACCAAATTTTTGCTCTTCGTCAATGATCATCAAGCCGAGATCTTTGAACTTCACATCTTTTCCAACAATGCCATGCGTACCTATAAGTATATCTATCTCCCCTTTTTCCAATCTTTCAAATACTTCCTTTTGTTGTTTTGATGATCTGAAACGATTTACATAATCTACCGTGCAAGGCAAATCTTTTAATCGTTCTTTAAAAGTTTTGTAATGTTGCAACGCAAGAATGGTAGTAGGTACAAGTACAGCTACTTGTTTGCTATCACACACTGCTTTAAATGCGGCACGTATAGCTACTTCTGTTTTTCCGAAACCTACATCACCACAAACAAGCCTATCCATAGGATATTCCTTTTCCATATCTTTTTTTACATCCGCTGTAGATTTGATCTGATCGGGTGTATCTTCATAAATAAAGGAGGCTTCCAATTCATTCTGCAAATAAGTATCGGGACTGAATTGAAAACCTTTTAATGCTTTTCGTTTTGCATATAGTTTTATTAAGTCGTATGCAATTTCTTTAACTTTCTTTTTTGTTTTTTGTTTGAGTGTTGCCCAGGCATTGGTTCCTAATTTATTTATTTTGGGCTCTGCTCCTTCTTTTCCTGAGTATTTGGCAATGCGGTGCAGCGAATGTATACTGATATTTACTACATCATTATCCTTATACACCAACCTAATTGTTTCCTGCATTTTACCATTTACTTCAATGGTTTCCAATCCGCCATAACGACCTACACCATAATCAATGTGTGTAACAAAATCGCCGGGGTTCAAGCCTTTTAATTCCTTCAGCGTAAGCGCTTCATTCTTTTTATTGAAACTATTTTTTAAATGGAAACGATGATAGCGATCGAATATCTGGTGATCTGTATAACAAGCAAGTTTTAATTCATTGTCAATAAAACCTTCGTGAATAGAGAGTAAAATTGGCGTGAATACTTCCTTATCATTTTCTTTTTTAGGAGATATATCTTCAAATATTTTATAAAGTCGCTCTACTTGTTTTGGTGTATCCGAAAAAATAACATTCTCAAATCCTACACGGATATTACTTTTTAAGTTATCATTCAGGTAACTGAAATTTTTATTGAAACTCGGCTGCGGTGAAAAATCATAGTTAATAGTTTGCGTTGGTGTTAATGAAAAATGATTTCCGAATTCTACCAGCGGGAATTTCAATACTTGTTTAGTGAACACATGTTTATCAATATATAACTCGGAGGGTTCAAGTTGTGCAATAGTGGAATCCAGCTTACTGTATGCAACCTTGGCGAGTTCAAATCCCTTTTCAATTCTATCAATTGTTAACTGATAATGCTTGAACCAGATAACAGAATTTTCAGGAATAAATTCAAAAAAGGTTTGTCTGCTCTCCTGCAATAGCCTTGTTTGTATATTCGGAATGATAGTACAGTAGGTTAATTTCTGTAGGGATAATTGTGAGATGGTATCGAAGCTGCGGATGGAATCAACTTCGTTTCCTAAAAACTCTACTCGGTAAGGATTGTCGTTCGAGAATGAAAAAATATCTACAATACCGCCACGAACTGAAAATTGCCCCGGCCCCACTACATAATCTACTCTGTCGAAACCATATTCAATTAACACATCGGCAATAAAATCAATTGAAATTTTTTCGCCTTGTTTTAATTGCAACGTATTTTTTGTAAGGTGGGCCTTTGTAACAACCTTTTCTGTTAATGCTTCGGGATAGGTAATTATACAAATATGTTTTTTACCGGTATTGATCTTATTCAATACTTCGGCACGCAACAAAATATTGGCATTGTCTATTTCCTCATGTTCATAAGGCATACGGTAGGATGCAGGAAAGAACAATACGTTTTCCTCACCCAAAATATTTTCGAGATCATTCAGAAAGTAAGCCGCTTCTTCTTTATCGGCAAGTATCAGTAAATTGGTTTTGAAAATGTGTTGATGTGCAGCAGCAGTAATAAAAGCCGCACCGGAACCTATGATGCCACGTAACTGAATGCGCACAGCATTCCCATTCAATTCCTTTGTTAATGAATTGTTACGTGAATCGCTGTACTTGCGTAAAATGTCTTCCTTCGTCACAATACTGGTAAAAACTTGCGTAAAGATAGGTCATTATCTTTTCGGCTCAGCGCTTTAGCCCTTCTGATTCTAAATTTTTTGTTTGAACTATTTAATGGCTGCCTCTTTTTTTATGCAGAAAACAATCTACGATATGATCATTCACCAAGCCTGCTGCCTGCATATAGGCATAACAAATGGTGGAACCTGCAAAAGTAAACCCGCGTTTTTTCAGGTCCTTGCTCATTGCATCACTTTCTGCGGATGTGGCAGGTACATCTGTTATCATTTTGTGTTTGTTCAGGATTGTTTTATTATTCACAAACTGCCAGATGTATATATCAAATGAATTGAACTCCTTTTGCACTTGTATAAAGGCTTTTGCATTTTTTACTGTGCCTGTAATTTTAAGCCGATTGCGAATGATGGTTTCGTCCTGCATTAATTTTTGTAAATGCTTGTCAGTAAACTTTGCCACTTTGTTTACATCAAAGTTTGCAAATGCTTTGCGGAAATCTTCTCTTCTATATAAAATTGTTTTCCAGCTTAAGCCCGCTTGAAAGGCATCCAGCACCAGAAACTCGAAATGTTTTTTATCATCATGCACAGGAACTCCCCATTCCTTATCGTGATAAGCATTCATCAAGGGATCATCTTTTGTCCAATTACAGCGTTTTTTCATCTTGGTATATTTTTTTGTTAATATAAAGATAGATGTTTATCTTTTTGAGATTGCAGGGGACTATTGTTTGCATTTTATCGCTCCTTGTGAAAAAGGATATAGAAATTTGTATTGCGGGATCACCAAAGCAATCTCAAACTAGCACGTAAATGAGATGGCTTCTCCCCTCGCGGATAACGCTTCAAGTATTAACCTTCTACAAAAGTATTTTTTAATTCATTTTTGTTTAACTTTGAGTAACTATTTATTAAGAATGAAAAAGTTAATAGCTCCGATCATGTTTTTGTTTTGTGCTTCAGTTATTGTTGCGCAAACTACCGCAGAGGATTATTATAATCCACCTAAACCAAAATTATTATCGCGAGATAAAGTTTCCACGTCTATATCAATGGGGACAGGTGTCAGCTTTTTAAATTCAACTAAAAACGCTGCGTACACAACATTTATTGCGCCCAAGATCGGATATCTGCTTACATCAAAATTCAAGTTGAATGTCGGCTTCATGCATTATATCGCAACAGGAAATACATTTATGCCGCTGAATCAGAATGAAGCGATTTATAATTCAAGTAATAAAACGTTTTCCGGAAATTTAGTACTTATAGAAGGACAATATCAATTGAATAAAAGAATGACCATGTCGGGAGCAGTGATGTACGATGCAAATGAATTTAATAACAACAAACAAAACAATTACAAAGCGGCTTCTTTAGGTTTGGACTATAAATTGACAAGAACTACCAGTATTGGTTTTAAAGCAACACTATCACAAGGTAGCGGCAATTATATGCTTAACCCTAAAACAAATAGCTTTGATTATAATCCATATTCAAATGGTGTATTTCCTCTTCAAAATGCAATGTTTGGCTTAGGAGAATGGGGAGCAGGACAATTGAATTCCCCGCTCAGGTAATAATTGATCAAGAAATATAATTCCTAAAACAAGATCTTAAAATCGCAACCACTTTTCCAATTACTGCAACCATAAGCAGTATTCCCTTTTATAATATTGCCCGTTTTACATTTAGGGCACACAGTTGGTAGGTGAGCTTTTTTTATTTTTGGAACAACTTCTTTTTCTTCCAGTTCAATATTGAATGAAGGGGTTAATTTTAATATACCACCTTTTTTTACTCCACCCAATTCAAATCCTTTTATTACTGAGGTTTTTCTTTTTTCAATTAAAGTGGTTATTTGTGATTCTGTTAGTTTTTTTCCCATCAATTCAAAAGGAACTTTAAAATCACACCCATTTTTATAATCGCTGCAACCAAATGCTGCTTTGCCTTTTAACATTGCCCCCTTTTTACATTTAGGGCATTTAGTCGTTTCGTTTTTTTCTATAACAGGCGCATGGTTTGCAATGGTTATACGTTGGGCGTTTTCATTTCTTACTTGTGTTACCAAATCACTCACCATCAATTTCATTTCTTGTAAAAATGCTTCGGCCTGATACTCTCCCTTTTCAATTTGGCGCAATTTAAATTCCCATTTGCCGGTCATTTCAGCTGACTTCAATAACTCATTATTAATTACGCGTATCAATTCCATCCCGATAATTGTCGGCACTAAATTTTTGCGTTCCCGTTTAATATAATTTCTACGAAACAAGGTTTCAATAATTGCTGCACGTGTTGATGGCCGGCCAATTCCATTATCTTTCATCAGATCGCGCAGATCTTCATCATCTATTTGTTTGCCTGCTGTTTCCATCGCACGTAATAACGTAGCTTCTGTAAATGCTTTAGGCGGAGAAGTTTTTCCTTCGGCTAAAAATGCTTTATGCTTGCCTGTTTCTCCTTTTTCAAATGCGGGTAAAATTTGTGTTTCTTCTTTTTCATCTTCATCAATAACTTCTTTATTATAAACTATTCTCCAACCAGGATCTAAGATTTGTTTTCCCGTTGCTTTAAATTCAATTTCTTTCACTGCTCCTAAAACAATAGTGTTTGCTACTTCACAATCAGGATAAAAAGCTGCTAAAAATCGTTTCGCTATCACATCATATACCTGCGCTTCATTACCACCTAAGCCTTGCGCACGGACATCAGTAGGAATGATAGCATGATGGTCCGTTACTTTTTTATCATCAAACACTTTATTAGATTTTCTGATAGGAGCATCCAACAATGGTTTTACAAGTGACTGATAATTTATCATGTTTTGCATGATGCCTGCAATTTTTGGATATACGTCATTTGGTAAATAGGTTGTATCCACTCGCGGGTAAGTAACTAATTTTTTTTCGTATAAATTTTGAATGGTTTTTAATGTATCATCGGCAGAGAAACCAAACTTTTTATTGCACTCCACTTGCAAGGAAGTCAGATCAAATAGACGTGGTGAGAATTCTTTCGCTTTCTTGGTTTCTACTGATGTAATAGTAAAAGGTTCTTCTTTAATAGAAGCCAAAACATTTTCCGCCTTGTCTTTATTCTTTTCATAAAACCGATCGAGGCTCGCATTAAATATCACATCACGGTATTTTGTTTTTAATTCAAAAAATGTGTTTGATTTAAAAGCATTCATTTCCAACTGTCGGTTCACGATCATTGCCAATGTTGGCGTTTGCACACGCCCCACAGAAAGTATTTGTTTGCCATTTCCATATTTAATGGTGAATAATCGTGTAGCATTCATTCCTAACAGCCAATCAGCCGCTGCACGTGAATAGCCTGCAAAATATAAGCTTTCGTAATCTTTACCATCTTTCAGTTTTTTAAAACCTTCGCGTATCGCTTCTTCTGTTAAGGAAGATATCCACAAGCGTTTTAATGGTTTTTTGCAATTGGTTTTTGAAATCACCCAACGTTGTATCAATTCTCCTTCCTGCCCTGCATCACCACAGTTAATGATCTCTTCAGCATCAGAAAATAATTTTGAAATGGTGTTGAATTGTTTTTCAATTCCATTATTGTTTTTGAGTTTTATTCCGAATTTTTGAGGAAGGATGGGCAGCATGTTCAGGTTCCACTGTTTGTAAGCGGAATCATATTCATGTGGTTCTTTCAGTTCACACAAATGCCCAAATGTCCAAGTTACCTGGTAACCATTTCCTTCAAAATAGCCATCTTTACGCTGATTGGCGCCTAATACTTCAGCAATTTCTTTCGCTACACTTGGCTTTTCTGCAATGCAAACTTTCATGTCCCAAAAATAACACTGCTTGCCGGTTAGAATGAAAAATGATGTAATGTTTTATTAACACACAAATTTTAACCGCGGAGATTACAGAGAAGGCGCGCAGCAACGCAAAGAAAAAATAATTTAATGCTTTGTGAACTTTGCGAAAGGCTTGGCGTCCTTGGCGGTAAAAAAATATACGTTTGAAATGAAAAGTATCCTTAATAGAATTGTAATAATCAAATTCAAATCCTATTTTTACAATACTAAATAAATTCAAATTTTATGAAAAAAGTAATTTTATCACTAATAATAATGTTGATCGGTTTTTCTTCTTTCGCAAAAAAAGAAAAGAAACCAAAATTGGAAAAAGGTTTGTATGCTGAAATAGAAACCAATCGAGGAAAAATAGTATTGCAATTGGAATTTGAAAAAGCTCCTTTAACAGTCGCAAATTTTGTAGGACTTGCGGAAGGAAAAATTAAAAATCAATCCAAAAAAGAAGGGGTGCCTTTTTATGATAGTTTAAAATTTCACAGAGTGATTCCTAATTTTATGATACAAGGTGGGGATCCGCAAGGGAATGGTACAGGCGGACCAGGCTATGCTTTTAAAGATGAGTTTTTACCAGAGTTTAAATTTACAGGCCCGGGGATTTTGGCGATGGCAAATGCCGGCCCGAAAACAAATGGAAGCCAGTTTTTTATTACCCATGTCGCAACACCATGGCTGGATGGCCATCACACGATCTTCGGACACGTCATTACAGGTCAGGATGTTGTAAACGCGATACAACAAGGCGACACAATTATTCATATAAAAATTATCCGTAAAGGAAAAGCTGCTAAAAAATTTAAAGCTGTTAAAATATTTGCAGAATTGAATAAATAAAAAAGTTATACGTTATGAGTTAGTATTCATAAGAAATATTTTGTCCAACACAACACTGCACTTATTACCTAAAACTTTAAAAAACATGAAAAAAATAATCTTATCGATCATTGTGATTGCTTCAATCTCAATGGCATTTGATCCTGCTAAAGGAATTATTGGAACACAATTTCCTGATATGCAATGTGAAAACTATAATGGTAAAATGGTGAATCTTCCAACGGACACCAAAGGCAAATACACTTTATTAGGAATGGCATTCAGCAATGGAGCTGAGGAGGATTTGAAAACCTGGGTCAACCCTATCTACAATAAATTTATTGGGAAAGTGGATCATTCAAAAGCCGATGTATTTGATGTTGGTGTTGATTATGATATTCATTTGTATTTTGTGCCAATGTTTACCGGGTTTAATAAATTAACGATTAAATCATCAAAGGAAAAAATTAAAAAGGCTACTGATAAGGAATTATATGACTATTTGTTATTTTATGATGGAGGAAAAACCTACAAGGAAGAATTAGATTTTCAGAAAAGAGATATTCCTTACTTTTTTGTTTTGGATAAAACCGGAAAAATAGTTTATACAACATCAGGTAAATACGATGATAAAAAATTAGAGAAAATTTTAGACTTTATTGAGGAAAATTAAAAATGAATAAATTATTACTTCTATTTTTATTTTCGTTTTCTATTTCTGTTTTCGCGCAGGATGACCCTGATCCATTTGATAAATATGGGCCCCCGGGAGTTGTTTACACCAATTTAAAAGACGCGCTGAAAGATACAAAGGTGGCGTATAAAGTGAAGATCGATAATCAGCTTATTGATCCAAAATTATTACCAAAACTCGGCAAGCTTACCGAGTTACAAGCCTTACAGCTAACAAGCAATGGCATCACTCAATTGCCGGCAGAATTTAAAGAACTGACCAATTTAATTTATTTTGCCTGCATCGGAAATGAAATTACTTCTTTACCAAAAGATTTTAGTAATCTTATACAACTCACGGAACTTCATTTACACAGCACTAAATTAGATTCCCTGCCTTATGAGATCGCTTATCTTGGAAGGCTGAAAGAACTGGAGATACAGAATGATAAAGTCGACACATTTTATTTTCCGAATTCGATCGGTTATCTCGCTAATCTCAATGGCTTGCTTTTATACAATACTAAATTGGATACATTACCAACTTCATTTGGAGAATTCAAACGGTTAAAAAGTTTAACCTTGGCCATGTGTGGATTAAAAAAAATCCCTAAACCTATAGGAAAAATAGCTGGTTTGGAACAATTGGTTTTAGACAATAACCAAATTACAGAACTGCCAAAAAGTATTTACAAATTAAAAAATTTAAAAATCCTTTCACTAAGAAGTAATAGATTAACTGGAATATCCGATTCTGTGTCCATGCTAAAAAACCTGGAAGTGCTTGATTTGAGAGGAAATACATTCAAAGAATATGATATTGCTATTTTGAAGGCGTTGTTGCCGAATTGCAGGGTGCTTTATTAGTTTATTGTCTCTTTTTCTTTTCTTCCTTCTCCTCATAATTCAATACTCCCCAAAGTGCCATTTGATGAATGATCCAACCTTGTCGATTACGAACATAATTGCTGGGTTTAGCAATAGAAAATTTTATTGGATTAGGAAGTACAGCTGCAATTAATGAAGATTCTCCTTTTGTTAATTTTTTTGCATCCTTATGAAAAAAAGTAGAAGAAGCTGCTTGTGCACCATACACTCCATCTCCCATTTCAATCACATTCAAATATACTTCCATGATGCGCTGTTTGCTCCAGAATGTTTCGATCAAAAAAGTAAAATAAGCTTCAAATCCTTTACGAACCCAACTCCGGCCGATACACAGGAAAACATTTTTTGCTGTTTGCTGACTGATGGTACTTGCGCCTCGTTGCTTTTTATGGCTGGTATTATATTTGATGGCTTTATCGATCGCTTGAAAATCAAATCCGTTGTGATCAATAAAATTTTGATCCTCGGAGCAAACAACAGCCAGTTGAAGGTTAGGAGAAATTTCTTTTAATGGCACCCAATCTTTTTTTAGCTTCATGCTTTTCCCATTCATTTTCTGTTCAACACATCGGATAAGCATTAGAGGAGTTACAGGGATTGGTATCCACCGAAATAAAATAACGGATGAGATACTAATGATAAAAAACCAAATTGAAATTTTCCAGGTGAGACGCCAGACTTTTTTAAAAATTTCTTTCAAAAAACAAGTATTTTAAATTTTAATAATCAAACTTCGGACATTGGGCAACATTGGCTCTTCCCTGATAATCATCATCAGCACCATTCGGAGTAAATCCCATCATTATTTCAATAGAATTTGCTTTGGCTGAACGGAATTTAGAAATAGTATAATCATAAGCGAAACCAATCACAACATTTTTCAATACCCATATTTGTAACATTGCACATACCGCGTCGTGTGCACGATATGTTATACCTAAACCAACACGTTTACGATAATACGCCATAAAATTAAATTGTACTATGGGCAAACTTGTAAAAGTCGATTGTGCTTGAATTGCAGGCACAAATACAAAATCGTAACCCGGTGAACGAAATTTTCTACTGGCTGTAATATACATAACAGGAGGAATTTTTGTAGGAGCAGACCCAATTTCCTTACGCCCCTGTTTCAATTGATTGCTGTATACATTTTTCACGGACAAACCCACTGATACTATATGTGAATATAAATAGATGCCTGGAATAATATCAGGAATTATAACTTTTGGTTCCAATTTAGCTGCGGCCGGATCATTTGGATCGTAAAGAGAGCTACTCAGATCAGTGTTTTTTACTCCGGCAGCTACTCCGAAACTTAAAAAATATTTTGATGATAATTTTAAATGAACCGCATAGGAAGCATTAGCGATTTTTGTGGTAAACAAACCAAATTTATCCTGTTCAATATAAGCTCCTACTCCATGCCAGTAGCGCCTGTATCCTTTTTTACCAAAATCTTTTACAACACTTACAAAATTTGTTTCAGGCGCGAATTCAAAACCACGCCATTGCGTTCTACGACCTACCATAAAATTCCAGTCTTTACGACTGCCCGCTACAGCAGGGTTTAATCCATAATCGTTCAACATAAATTGTGTGTACAAAGGCGCTTGCTGTGCATATGTTGTAAATGCCAAACACAAAAAAATAAATATGTTTAATATTTTTTTCATATGTATTTTATTTGGTTTTTTATAGTCAATAGTTTTCCATCTTGTATTTAAAACAGGTTAAGAATTGTAAATTTTCATATTCGTGCTTAGGCTTAGTATTACTACGT
>JBBSPS010000016.1:0-34391 GCA_038258655.1 Bacteroidia bacterium | reverse complement strand
TGCGCAACAGCACATGGCTATTTCATGGTTTTGTTTTTTGTTTAATGTTGTTTAAGAATTTTTAATAAAAGTTTTTCTTCAATCATTAATTGTTTTTGTTCATCGGTTACTTCTATCTCCTCTATGCCACGAAAATATTTTTCTAATTTATTTTCTTTATATAGTTCTACTATAAGAGGATGCACATAGTGGTTTTTACAAACTGCTCGTGTATTTCCTAATTGCTTTGCAACGCTATCAAAAGCAGCAGCTATTTTTTGATTCATTTCAGAGACGGATTCAAAACTTCCCACTTCATTAAAAGCCACGAGTGCTCTAACAGTTCCTACCCATGTTCTAAAATCGTTTGCTGTAAATTCTCCTTCTCAGCTATCACACTAGAAATTATTCCGTTTCATCCAAATCTTTATGAGAAATAGCTAATAGCAAAGGAGGATATGAGCCAATGAAAGGAAGTGCATCTTTTGTTAATGAATGTAAATATTAAAATCTTTCATTATCTTTTATGACAAAATTTTAAGTCCCTTGCTGTACTTTTCAACTTTATTTTTTGTTAACCTTTAGACTCCCTTCTACACCATCATTAGGCGCGTTCCCAGTTACAATAGATGCAATCATTTGAAGCATAGAAATCATTTTATTGTTTTTAGTATCCCAGTAGTACGCTGATTGCGGTGCTATTTTTATTAATGAAATATCTGCATCATCTTTTCCATCTTTGAACCAAGCTTTGGCAAAAGGTGTCCACATTTCGTAAATTTTTTCTCTATCAGTAGAAATGGTTGCTTTACCACTTATAGTGAGGAACTCGTAATCGGAATTATTTGCATAAAATAATTGCACTTCGTTATTTTGCTTAATTTCTGCGTTTTTATTACTCTTAAGAGAACTCATAAACCATATATTTCCTTGTTCGTCAACTTTCTGTGTACTCATAGGTCTTGTAGTTATTGGCTGCTGAGTTAGTTGAGTACAAAAAAAACATATTGATTCGCTTTTAATAAGTTCCTTCAATTTATCTATTGCATTTTGAGCTGATAAATTTTGTGTATTTTTTTTTGGTGTCTTTTCCATGTGATAATTTATTTTTTTTGATTTGATTATTTGTTTTAAAAAGCTTTTATAACATTGTACTACAAAGTAACTTCGGTTATATGTAAAATTTCTTATATAATTTTTGAATTATGTTACATAAATAACATTTATAGGAGACAGGGATATCGAAGAATGTAGATAGAAATAGGAGAATAGTACTTGGTATTGATAGGAAAATACGCAAGTAAACAAATAGAACAATGTGGTCAGTTAGCGATGGGTTGGAAGCAAAAGAAGGGAAATGTTTTCAGTATTCATCGTAACATTCAGCATTGTGCTTAAACTGTACGTAATGATCAAATGGGCTTTTAATATTTCGTAAACTTTTTGTTTACTAGTATATATTTAGCAGAAAATCAATGCAAAATCTTAAACACCAACTCTTTTAAAAGCTCACCTTCAGTAGCAGAACCACGGTCAACACCTTTTGATTTAACATCGTATTCACGCAAGTAACTAAAAATGGATTTTAATTTATTTACAGTAAAGTTTTTTGCTGCACGTTCATAATCACCTACAAAAAATGGATGTACGCCTAAGCCGGAAGCAACGCTTGTTTTTGATTTATCAGTTAAAAAATGATAGGATAATAATTTGCAGAAATAGCCATATAGTGACGAAATAGTCATCACCATCGGATGCTCCTTTTCATTAGCAGCAAAAAAATTGATGATACGATTAGCTTTTAGCACTTCTTTTTTTCCGATAGCAGTTTGTAATTCAAACACGTTATAATCTTTACTTATGCCAATATTAGTTTGAATATGTTCTACCGTAATTTCTGATTTTGGCAGAAGATTGATCATCAATTTATCCAACTCATTGGAAACCTTGCTGAGGTTAGTTCCTAAATATTCAGTAAGCAATGCACTAGCTTTAGGCCCTACCATATATTCTTTTCCTTTCAGATAATTATTGATCCAATCAGGAACTTGGTTATCATATATTTTTTTTGAATCGAATAGTACTGCGTTTTTATCAATTTGTTTTGCGACACTGGTACGTTTATCAATGGTTTTGTATTTGTAGCAAATTACCAGAATGGTTGATTTCTGTGGATTTTCTATATACGCTTCAAAAGGGAGTTTTACTTTTTCTTTTGATTTCTTATCATCGTCTTTTTCTTTCCCTACTAAGTCTTTAATATTTTGTGCTTCCTTAACAATGATTACTTGGTGTTGGCTCATCATCGGAAAACGTTTGGCAGCGCCAATCACATCAGCAGCAGTAACATCACGTCCATAAAGTATAGTTTGATTAAATTCTTTTTCTGTTTCATCCAATACATTGTTCTCAATATAATCTGAAATAATATCAATAAAATACGGTTCATCTCCCATCAAAAAATAAACGGGGCGATAGACTTTCTTTTTTAATTCTGATAATATTGCGTTGAACTCCATAATTACGAAAAACGAATTTATACGAATTTACAAATCTGTGTGTATGCTAAAATTGAAATTTATTTTTTATTCGGTACTCACCAAACGTCCCTTCTCCAAAAAATCATTTCCGATTCCCTTCCTTTTGGAGAGTGGAGGGTATGAAGGGGTGAGACCTCTATTCAAATCTTAAATGTTTCACGGTCAACCCATTATTAATAAGCTCATTCAGCGAATCGATACCAATTTTCAAATGATCATCTACAAAGCTTTGTGAGATCTTCATATCACTCTCTGTTGTTTTTACACCTGTAGATATCATTGGTTGATCGCTGACTAAAAGCAACGCACCTGTTGGTATATGGTTATAAAAACCGGTAGTAAAAATTGTAGCTGTTTCCATATCTATTCCCATCACACGAATTTTACGCAAATAATCTTTGAACTCATCATGATGCTCCCAAACTCTTCGATTTGTGGTATATATGGTGCCTGTCCAATAATCTTTTCCATAATTACGAATGGTGGTTGAAATTGCTTTTTGCAAATTAAATGCAGGCAGAGCGGGTACTTCCGCTGGAAAATAATCATTTGATGTTCCTTCACCACGTATGGCAGCAATAGGTAGAATTAGATCACCCAACTCATTTTTCTTTTTTAACCCGCCACATTTACCAAGAAACAGAATAGCTTTCGGCTCAATGGCACTTAACAGATCTATGACTGTTGCGGCATTCGGACTCCCCATACCAAAATTAATAATGGTAATTCCATTAGCTGTGGCATTAGGCATTGGCATGTCCAATCCTTTTACCTCTACATTATTCCATTCGGCAAATTTCCTGACATACTTATTGAAATTGGTCAGTAATATGTATTTTCCAAATTCTTTAAGTTCAGTACCTGTGTATCGTGGTAACCAGTTCTTTACTATTTCTTCTTTACTTTTCATAATTTATGGATAACGAATGATACGAATTTACGAATCTGTGTAAATCGTGTAATCTGTGGTGAATAAAAATCACACAAGCGAAAATACGAATTATGAAGTGCATAGGTTCTATTGTTAAGAATTATTAATAAAAAATAGATTGATGAATAATCCTAAATTTCGTACTTTGTAAAAGCATGGAAGAGCTTAATTTACCTATATATCCATTTAAATTTAAACAAGAAGGAACCCGTAAGCACATTTTTGATTCTATCCGAAAAAAATATGTTCTGTTAACTTCTGAGGAATGGGTGCGCCAAAATTTTTTGCAGTATTTAATCCGGGAGAAAAATTTTCCGGCATCGCTTATCGCTGTTGAAGTAGGTTTAAAATACAATCAGTTGCAAAAACGTACAGATGTACTGGTGTATGATAAACAAGGTAATCCGCATTTAATGGTGGAATGTAAAGCACCCGAAATAAAAATTACGCAGGATGCATTCGACCAGATCGCTCGTTATAATATGGTGTTCAAAGTAAAGTACTTGGTGGTAACCAATGGCCTGCATCATTTTTGTTGCAGGATGGATTATTCCGATAACACCTATCATTATTTAGAACTGATCCCTCCTTTTGAATAGTGTTTGTTTTTAGGTAAAACTTCTCTAAATTGCAGTATATAAAAATTAATACCTTCCTGAAATGGTCAAGATCAAACAATTATTTATTGCGATAATAGCTGTCGCTTTCAGCACATTTTCAGTTGCGCAAACTACTGATAAAGATTTTAAAACATCCAATGCTCATTTTAAAATGTCGGCTCATATTAAGTCAGGGGATTATATTGATAAAAGAGTAATCATAAAAGTAAAGTCGCAATACCGCTCCGTATGTTCTGCCAATACAATTGAAGACGCTCTTTTCAAGCAATTGTATACCAACGTTGGTGGCAGTGGACTGACAAAAAAATTTCCTCATAGTTTTTCTCCTGCTAATTCTGTGAATAGATCAGGACAATACCTAGCCGATTTGTCTTTGATATATGAGTTCAATTATTCAGCTTCTGTTTCTGTGGAAAAAGTGATCAACAAATTTGCCGCATTACAATTATTTGAATATGTGGAACCTCATTATATTCCTCATGTATGTTATTCACCTTATACACCCAATGATCCGGGTTTACTGTTTGAATATTCAATAATAAATATTCGTGCCGATAGTGCTTGGGGAATAAACACAACAACAGCACGCGGTGATACCAATGTAGTAATTGGAATTACTGATACAGGAACAGAACCAACTCATAGTGATTTAAAAAATCAGATCAAACATAATTATGCTGATATTCCTGATGGAAGCGATAATGATGGTGATGGTTACATAGATAATTTCGGTGGATGGGATTTGGGCGAGAATGATAATGATCCTACTTGGACTATGAGTCAACATGGTGTTCATACTTCCGGTATCGCTGCGGCATCGGTTGATAATGCAATAGGTATGGCCGGAATAGGTTTTAACTGTAAATTTTTACCTGTTAAAATTGCGGATGCGATTGGTGCACTTACTTTTGCGTACGAAGGTATCACTTATGCCGCTGACCACGGTTGCGCTATTATTAATTGTTCATGGGGTGGGGCTGGAGGTGGACAGTTTGGGCAAGATGTTATTACCTATGCAACCATAAATAAAAACGCACTAGTTGTTGCGGCTGCAGGAAATAATTATTCAGATGAATTATTTTATCCAGCTTCTTATAAGTATGTGATAAGCGTGGCTAACACACGAAGTAATGATAGTCTATCTGTTTCATCCAATTATAATTATACGGTTGATGTATGCGCTCCGGGAGAAAGTATTTATTCGACATACCCAACCGACAGTTATTCTTTTCAAACAGGAACATCAATGGCATCGCCATGTGTAGCCGGTGCTGCTGCGATCGTAAAATCTTTTTATCCTTCATACACTGCATTGCAAATTGGAGAGCGTTTAAAAATGACAACTGATAATATTTATCCAATAATGAGCGGCCCTGTTTATGCAAATAAATTGGGTACAGGTAGAATTAATTTGTATAAAGCATTAACTCAGCCTCTATCACCATCAGTAGTAATGACTCAACATAACATTGTAGATAATAATGATAATAATTTTGTAGTTGCTGATACACTGCGTATCAGGGGTAACTATACTAATTATCTTGCACCAACAACTAACTTAATTGCAACATTGTCTACAACGTCTCCTTACATAAATATTCTTCACGCAACTACAACATTGGGTGCTATCGCTACACTAGCTGCCACCGATAATAATACGGATCCTTTTCAAACAAAGATATTACCCGGTGCTCCCAAAAATCAAGCAGTTACATTTAAGATTACTTATTCGGATGCTGCAACATCTTATACAGCTTCTGAATTTTTTACCGTAATTATAAATATTGATTATATAAATATTGCTATTAATGATATTGCTACAACAGTTAATGGAAATGGACGTATCGGTTATAATATGGATAATCAAGTGGGAGGTTTAGGTTTTAATTATAAGAATCAGGGAACGATTTTATACGATGCCGGATTAATGATTGGTGTAAGTACGTCCCAAGTATCTGATGTGGTAAGAGGGGTAAGTGGAGGTTTATCCGATGCTGATTTTAAAGCTGTTGTGAGTGCTCACACTATTACGCCAGCAACCTTTTCTGATTTTGATGTGGATGGAATATTTAATGATAGCAGTGTTTCACCACCAATTCCTGTTGTAGTTCATCACAAAGCTTTTGCTTGGTCTTCGGTAGGAAATAGAAAATTTGTAATTGTACAATATGTTATTTCTAATTCGGGTACTGCCCCTTTAACTAATTTATATGCCGGTATTTGTGCCGATTGGGATATTAATGCCGCTACCTATGGATCTAATCGTGCTTCATTTGATGCTGCCGATAAAATGGGATATGCCTATTACACAGGTGCTAATGGAACGTATGCCGGCATTAGACTGCTTACCAATACAGCTCCGGTAGTGCATTATGCCATTGATAATTTACCGGGTGGAGGTGGAGGTGTTGATCTGCATGCGGGTGGTTTTGATAGTAATGAAAAATATACAACACTTTCTACTAACCGCACGGATGCTGGTGTTGCGGGTAATGGCAATGATGTGCTTGATGTGGTTAGTTCAGGGCCTTTTAATATTGCAGTTGGCGATTCAATAAAAGTAGCTTTTGCATTAATTGCTGGAGATAGTTTGGCTGATTTAAAGACCAGCGCGGTAAATGCGCAAATTAAATATGATGGATTGTATACTACTACTGTACTGGATAATGCTATAAACAATTCGGATATATTGGCTGTTTATCCTAATCCTACTAATGGAGAATCAATGATCAATATAAATATCAGGGAAAACGCAACAGTTGAATTAAAAATATTTAATTTGCTAGGTGCGGAAATTAAAACAATCGCATCCGAAAAGATGCAGCCGGGTATGCATAGTTTATTATACAGTACTTCTAATCTTAGTAACGGATTATATTATTATCAATTAATAGTAAATAATAAAAAATACATTCATAAATTGATCGTAAATAAATAATCGATATAGAAAACTGTCAAGATTGATCTAATTTTAAAAATGAGTTTCCGAAATTTTATTTTTGCCGAATGAAACTCTTATAAATAAAGTGTTTTATTAATAGTTTTAGCATCTTGACTTTTTACAGACCATATATGTTAATAGTAAAAACAGAATCTTGTTATTATTTTAAACGCCAAGAACAATAATGAATGATAATTTGCTTTTAAAAAATAACATTCCTAAATTGTTCCACCATTAAAACTAAATCCTAAAAAATGATAAAAATTACGCACCTGCTTCTCGCAATCTCAAGTATTGTTATTATTGAAACATCTGTTATAGCGCAAGTTATTGACAAAGATTTTAAAACATCCTATTCACATTTTAAAATACCTGATAATATTCAGCCAAATGATTATATGGCGAATACTGTGATTGTAAAGTTAAAGCCGCAGTACCGATCAATTAGTTCGGCAAATACAATAGAAGATGTACTTTTTAAACAGTTATATACCAGCATTGGTGGTGCCGGTTTAGTAAAAAAATTCCCTCATTCTCCTCCTCCTGCAAGTGCTGTAAATAGATCAGGACAGCAATTAATGGATTTGTCCCTTATTTATGAATTTACTTATTCTGCCTCGGTTTCTTTAGAAAAAGTGATCAACAAATTTGCTCAGCTTCCCTTATTCCAATACGCGGAGCCTCATTATATACCACATTTACATTATGTACCTAATGATCCTTTGTTATCAGTGCAATATGCAATCACGAATATTCAGGCAGAAAATGCTTGGGGAATAAATACGACCACTGCACGTGGTGATACTAATATAGTGATCGGAATTGTTGATACAGGAACAGAACCTACACATGAGGATTTGAAAAGTCAGATCAAACATAATTATGCCGATAAAATAGGTGGAGGTGATACCGATGGTGATGGTTATATAGATAATTTCAGTGGATGGGATCTTGGTATGAATGATAATAATCCAACTTGGGAAGGAAGTGCTCACGGAGTGCACACTTCAGGTATTGCTGCTGCTGCGGTTAACAATGCAAAAGGTATAGCCGGGGTTGGGTTTAATTGTAAATTTTTACCTATTAAAATTGCTGACGCAACAGGTACACTTACCAAATCATATGAAGGAATTACCTATGCTGCAGATCATGGATGCTCTGTTATTAGTTGTTCTTGGGGTGGTACAGGATGGAGCCAAATGGGGCAAGATGTTGTTACGTATGCCACAATAAATAAAAATGCATTAGTAATTGCTTCTGCAGGTAATGACAATAAAGATTTAGCTAGTTATCCGGCTGCATATCAGTATGTAATAAGTGTAGCAAATGTTAGAAGTGATGACCGACGTTCTGCTTCTTCAACTTGGAATTATTCTGTAGATTTATCCGCACCGGGTGAAGCAATTCGTTCAACCTATTCAGGCAATTCGTATGCTGATCTTACCGGTACATCCATGTCAGCACCTTGTGTGGCTGGTGCCGCTGCAATTGTACATGCATTTTATCCGAGTTATACCGCATTACAAATCGGGGAACGTTTAAAAGTTACAACTGATAATAATTATTCTTTAATGAACCCTTCTTTCAAAGATAAATTAGGTACCGGACGGCTTAATTTATACAAAGCTTTAACCATGGCAAACACATCACCATCGGTAGTTACAACACAACGTAATATTATAGATGGAAATGATAATACATTTGTAATTGGCGATACATTGCAACTTAGAGATAATTACACCAATTACCTTGCACCAACCACCAATTTAATAGCTACACTGTCTACTACTTCTCCTTATGTTACAATAGTTAATGGAACCGCTACTTTAGGTGCAGTAGCTACATTGGGAACTGCAAATAATTCTTCTACCCCTTATAAGGTAAAAATAGCATCTACAGCACCACTTAATCAACCTATTATATTTAAAATTACGTTCTCTGATGCAGCTACTTCATATACTGCCGTTGAATATTTTACAGTAGTTGTAAATGTTGATTATATAAATATCACAATTAATGATGTTGCAACAACGGTAAATAGTCGCGGGCGAATTGGATATAATTTAGATAATCAGGTAGGTGGCTTAGGTTTTAATTATATGAATAAAGGAACTATAATGTATGAAGGAGGTTTGATGATTGGGGTTGATAGCGGAAGAGTATCAGATGCAATACGAGGATTTACTACTGTTCCTGAAAATGAATTTCAATCACTTGTGAATGTAAGAAAAATAGTGCCAGCTACTGTTTCTGATTTTGATGTAGATGGAACGTTTAATGATAACCTTGCCAAAATACCCATAAAAATTAAAGTTCATCAAAAAACCTATGCGTGGGCTAGTGCCGGTAATAGAAAATTTGTGATCGTTCAATATGTTATTTCAAATACAGGTACCTCCCCTTTAACAAATTTATATGCCGGTGTATTTGCTGATTGGGATATTGATGCTACAACTTTTAAAGAAGATCGTACAGGGTTTGATGCAACAAATAAAATGGGATACGCCTATTATACAGGCGCTAATGGAACGTATGGAGGAGTGAAATTACTTACAAAATCAGCGCCGGTATTAAATTATGCTATGGACAATATAGCTGGTGGAGCAGGCGGTATAGATCCTTTTACCGGTGGATATAATGGTTTTGATAAATATTCAACTCTTTCATCTAACCGCTATAATGCTGGAGTTGCAGGAACCGGTAACGATATTTTAGACGTTGTTAGTACAGGGCCATATACAATTGCCGCTGGTGATTCAATAAAGGTAGCATTCGCATTAATTGCGGGTGATAATTTACCGGATATTCAAATCAGCGCCGTAAATGCTCAGATAAAGTATGATGGGATAGTTACTACCACATCCATTAGTCAAAATACAATGTTGAATAATCCAGATGTAATGTCTGTTTACCCTAACCCTACCAACGGAGAATCTATAATCAATATAAACATCTTGGAAACAGCGAGTGTTGAATTGAAAATATTTAATTTGTTAGGCGCCGAAATTAAAACGATCGCATCCGAAAAGATGCAGGCCGGTACACATCGTTTGTCGTATGATACTTCCGCTCTTAGCAATGGATTATATTATTATCAATTAACAGTAGATAACAAAAAGTACATACATAAATTGATGGTAAGTAAATAAACCATGTAGCAAAATATTTTTTTACCTTTGTATTCTAAATAAAAAAAACAAATAAGAAAATTATTATGGATTTAACCGGAATCATTTCAATTACTGGCATGAGTGGACTTTATAAAGTTATTGCTCAAACAAAAAACGGATTAATAGTGGAATCCGTACTCGATAAAAAAAGAATCCCGGCTTATTCAACACATAAAGTAAGCACATTGGAAGATGTAAGTATTTATTCTACAGGTGATGATGTGCCTTTGAAAGATGTTTTTCAAAAAATTTATGACAAGGAAAAAGGTGGTGCATGCATCGACCATAAATCCCCTGACGCGGATTTGAAAAATTATTTTAAAGCCGCGTTTCCGGAGTATGATGAAGATAGAGTATATGTATCAGATATAAAAAAAGTATTGAACTGGTATAATACACTTCAAAAAGAAGGTTTATTAGAGAAAAAAGAAGAGCCCACAGAGGAAGAAAAACTTAAACTAAAACCAGGTATAGATACTGCCGCTGCTTTAAAAACAAAAAAGAAAGATGTCAGCTCTAAACCTCTTAAAACTGCAGGATCTAAAGTAGCTACACAAGGTGTGAGAAAAACAGGGGTTGCTTAGTATTGATTGAAAATATTGTAATATTTAAAAAAGCCACAATAATTATTGTGGCTTTTTTAATGCTTTAGGAAAATCCTGTTTTAAAATATATACCCCGTTCATTGGGTTTTCCATCGGTAGTGCATCACGTAAATAAAAATATAAATGAGTTTCATCTTTTTTATCATCTACTATTTTTTCTGTTTTTTTTAATAATTTTTTGGAAACAGCAAATTGCATATTATTTCCGCTTTCGGGAATGCAATCGCAAATGGTCATATCAGGTATCTCAAAATTAAAAAGGTCTTTTCCGGAATACCCTGCTAAAATATAGGTCGCATTATTTTTTATTTTAAATTCTTTAACACTTTCCGAAACTTTAAATTCATCTTCCCACAAGTGTTTGATGTTGTCTTCTGATTCCTGCCCGCCATACAAATCGTTGGCAACACCTTGATTGAATTCGGAATTAATTAAAATAAAATGTAAATAGAGATTCATGTTTTTGAATGTAAAATGGTAACAAAAAGCAAAGTTCATTTAACCTTCGGCTAAATGAACTTTTTCAGCGGAGAGAGAGGGATTTATAATAACTTACAAAGCCTTCGTCTTCCCTGTATTTCAGAAGGTGCGTAAATTCAAGTACGCCCAATTTGCCCTCCTCTTAACTCAATTCAATTGTAACTAAATTGTACCATGCAAATATAGGTAAAAAGCGGTATCGAAAAAAACTTGCATTATTTTTTAAGCAAATTTTTTAGCAAAAAAAGTATTTTGAAGTAAACCGGTGAAGGATATTTATAAGTCAAAAGGATTTTTTACCTAACTTGGGTTTTCTTTTAATACCAAATATGGTAATTCTGATATATCAGCCGGCTTGATAATCGGGAATAAAAATATGGTAGTGGTAGTGATGCTTTTATCTTCGGAGTGATACTTTTACAAGTCTACACCACAGATTTTTTAAGCAATATTTTTTGCTTTAGAGCCGGAGATTATGTTTTTGAAGATGATCCGGCAAGGTTTAAAGTCTGTATAATGGACACTCAATATAAATATACCAACCTAACGAATGAATAAATTTATAACTATTTTTTTGACATCAATTTTAATCGTTAGTTGCAATAACAACAATAAAAACCCCCAAAATGAAATTGGAGGATCAAAGCCGGACAATTTTATTCCTACATTAGATTATAAAATAATCAACACTTTACCTCACGATACTACTTCATTTACCGAAGGGTTATTATTTTATGATCAACAATTATTTGAAAGCACAGGTTCACCTGATGATTTACCACAAACTAAATCTATTTTCGGTACTGTAGATTTTAAAACTGGAAAAATAAATAAAAAGGTTGAGCTAGATAAGAGTAAATATTTTGGAGAAGGAATTGTGTTTTTTAAAGATAAAGTGTATCAACTTACTTATAAAAACCAGGTAGGTTTTATATATAACTCTAAAACCTACAAAACATTGGGGCAATTTAGTTTTCAAAATAAAGAAGGATGGGGTTTAACTACAGATGGTACTTATATAATTATGAGTGATGGAACAAATATATTAACGTATTTAGATCCCAATAATTTAAAAGTAGTAAAAACAATTAGTGTTAGTAATAGTGGTTATGCGGAAGATTTCTTAAATGAATTAGAATATATTAATGGTTTTATATATGCGAATATTTGGACTAAAAATTATATTGTAAAAATAGATCCAAGCAACGGAAAAGTAGTAGCATTGCTTGATTTATCTTCTTTGCTTGCTGAAGCAAAAAGTAAGTATCCAAATTCAAACGTAATTAACGGAATTGCATTCGATTCAGTAGCTAATAAAATTTATGTTACAGGAAAATTATGGCCTAACATTTATCAAATAGAGTTTCCACATTAAAATCTAATTTCCCAAATGCAATCAACTCAACATAAATATACCAACTCACTAATTGATGAAACCAGTCCGTATTTGCTGCAACATGCACATAATCCGGTGAATTGGTATGCATGGAATGATGCAACACTCGAAAAAGCGAAACTGGAAAACAAATTAATTTTAGTAAGCATTGGCTATTCAGCTTGTCATTGGTGCCACGTAATGGAGCACGAAAGTTTTGAAGATGAAAATGTAGCGAAGTTAATGAACGATCATTTTATTTGTATTAAAGTTGATCGTGAAGAACGTCCTGATATTGACCAAGTGTATATGTTGGCCGTTCAATTGATGACAGGACGAGGAGGATGGCCGCTCAATTGTTTCGCGTTGCCAGATGGCCGCCCTGTTTATGGAGGAACTTATTTTCCTAAAGATCAATGGATGAATATTTTACTTAACCTCGCTGATACATTTAAAAATGAACCGGAGAAAGTATTGGATTATGCGAAAAAATTAACCGAAGGAGTTAAGTTAGCGGAGTTGGTAAAAGTGAATAAGGATGTAAAAGAATTTATGATTGATACGCTTCATCAATGTTACAAAAATTGGTTGCCTCGTTTTGATAATGAAGAAGGTGGCCCTGATAAAGCGCCTAAATTTCCGTTGCCTAATAATTATCAATTTTTATTGCGTTATGCTTTTTCTTCCCCTCTTTCAAAAGAGAGTAGGAGCGAGGTTTTAAAACAGATTCAACTCACCCTTCAAAAAATGGCTTACGGTGGTATTTATGACCAGATAGGAGGTGGATTCTCTCGTTATTCAGTTGATCATTATTGGAAAGTACCCCACTTCGAAAAGATGTTGTATGATAATGCACAATTAGTAACACTTTATTGTGAAGCATTCCAAGCGACAAAAGATCCATTGTATAAAAAAGTAGTATATGATACTCTTGCATTTATTGAACGAGAATTGACATCGCCGGAAGGAGCCTTCTATTCAGCATTGGATGCTGATTCAGAAGGAGAAGAAGGAAAATATTATGTTTGGGAAAAAGATGAATTGCAAACTATTCTGAAAGAAAATTATAATTTGTTTACTGATTATTTTAATATAAACGAACGTGGTTTATGGGAATACAATAATTATATTTTGCTGCGTCACGACGACGATCAAATAATTGCAGCAAGACATACTATAAGTGTTAAAGAATTGGAAGCACGAATTGACAAAATGAAAAAGCAGCTATTAGCTGTTCGTGAAAAACGAGTGCGACCGGGTTTGGATAATAAAATAGTAACTTCTTGGAACGCATTGATGTTAAAAGCATATGTGGATGCTTACAATGTATTTGATGAACAACATTTTTTGGCAGCAGCAATAAAAAATGTGAATTATATTTTAATAAAAGGAGCTAATAATAATGGGGGAGTAAATCATATTTTACAAAACTCTCCCCTGTCCTCTTTTCAAGGAGATGGCTTGGGGGTGAGGTATATCAACGGTTTTCTCGAAGATTATTGCTTTACCATTGAAGCGCTTCTGGCTTTATATGAAGCCACTTTTGCGGAAGAATATTTGCAGAAAGCAAATGAATTGATAAATTATTGTATTGTTCATTTCGAAGACAAAAAGACCGGCATGTTTTATTTTACTTCAGATGAAGATAAAGCGCTCATCAGCAGGAAAATGGAACTATCTGATAATGTGATTCCAGCTTCCAATTCAAGTATTGCAAAATCATTATTTATTCTCGGGCATCATTTTGAAAACGAAGAATATATTGTCAAGAGTAAGAAAATGCTTAACAATATGCTTTCCGAAATTGTAAATTATGGCTCAGGCTATAGTAATTGGGCCATGCTGCTCTTAAATTATACTCAGCCATTTTATGAGGTGGCAATTGTTGGTAAAGCTGTTGATGAAAAAAGGAAAGCCTTTAATAAACATTACCGTCCAAATAGGATATTTGTAGGAAGCGTAAGTGAAAGCAGGTTACCCTTGCTTAAAAACAGATATGTTGAAGGGCAAACTATGATTTATGTTTGCACCAACAAAACCTGTAATGAGCCGGTAATTGAAGTTTCAGAAGCGTTAAAACAAATTATCTAACGTTTAATAACCCTCTCAATAGAGGATTTGGAGCAGGCAACATTGAAAAGGCAACTATTTACGTATATTTTATTTTTACTCGCAGTAATTAATTGTTCTGCACAACTCCTCACTACTAAACCCATTGATATATCTATAGGCCCTGCTACTTTTAATCCCGCAGCAATAAAACAAAATAAAATAAAAAGCATACTCGTAGTAATGGTTGATAAACCGGATGGCGCTGTTATTATTGATAAAGGGGCCACGCAAGGTTATGGATTTGATACGATTGGAAGACTTATCCGTTATTATTATACTATACTTAATAAAATTGAAGCTGTAGAAGTAAGTATTCCCGCTATAAAAAAACATGGACGTATTATAAGCGCTGCCACTACTGAAATGATTGCAAAATATATTAATGACACTGTTTTTGCAAATGTGTTCTATGATAATCAAAATCATATTATCTCCAAGCGAGTAAAAACAGGCGATTACTACGATGCATTTTATTATGAATACAATGAACAAGGCCGTATAAAAAAAGAAATGCATTGCAAAGAAACAAATGCAAGTGAAAATAAAAATGAATTTAAACTGGGAGTACAAAATATTCTTTCATCTGAAACATTTGTATACACTGCACTTACGCCAACCCAAATAAAAAAACAATGTTTTAATGATGAAGGACGTGAATACAAAAAAGCAATTATTGATTACGATAATAAAGGAAATAAATTATCAGAGAATTATGAATTTATTGTTAGTTGGATGCGACAGGAAAATATATTTAAATATGATAATAACAGTTATTTATCAGAACGTACATTTATAAGCAATGAAAGTGGAGAAGTAAAAGAATATTCAGTTTTTGAAAATAGTGCAAGCGGTGTTTTATTGTCAGAAAAGAAATTTAAAAATAATGTGCTTCTGAATGAAATAAGTTATTTGTATGATGAAATATTTAACTTGGTAAAATCTCAGGTTAACCGCGATCACAGAAATGCTACCATTGGTATTGTGAAATATGGATATACATTTTATTGAAATTTTACCCTTTCTTCTTTCCCGCTACAAAATCCTTCAAATAAAATGGTTCAAAGTAAGCAACATCTTCAAACTCCTTGTTGTTAAATGCTTGCTCAGAAAGAATGATCATATTTTTTGCGGAAGGGAAAATACCGTCAATAAATATCGCACTTTTATTATGAGATAAAATATCTTTGCATTTAGAAGCACCATCACCGAAGAAAACAATCTGATTTTTTTCAAGTAAATCTGCAAATGAATTTTCATCAATTATTTCAGCTGCCGTTGGTTTTATTTCTTTGTTATCAGAATCATAAATAGCACAATATACTTCCATTCGCCTAGCATCAAGCATCGGACAAAAAAGAGATTTGGGGTTTTGGCTGTTGGATGTTAGGTTTTCTTGTGTTCCAAGAGAAAGATGTTGCAATGTATTAATTCCTATCAAAGGTTTATTTAATGAATAACATAAACCTTTTGCCGTACTAACTCCAATACGTAATCCTGTATAAGAGCCGGGACCTTTGCTTACAGCAATAGCATCAATATCTGAAAGTTTTGTGTTGGCTTGTTGTAAAACAGCTTCAATAAATAGTGTAAGGTTTTCGGAGTGAGAGTAATCACCATTCACTTCTTTGAAGGCAATTAATTGGCCATCCTTCGCAAGTGATACGCTGCAAACAGTAGTCGCTGTTTCTAAATTTAGGATGAGAGCCATAACTTAATTTGAAAATTTGATAATGTGATGATTTGAAGATGGCTTGAAAAATTGTCAAATTTTCAAATCATCAAATTTTCAAATTTACTTTTTTGTACCGCTAAACAATTCCGCTTTGTCCACTTTTTTTACTTCTAATCCTTCTTTTAATTGTTTTGATATTGCGCTATATGGACCGGATATAACCTCTTCTCCATCTTTAATCCCTTGTTTAATTTCAATGTAATCATTATCCTGAATCCCGGTTTTTACTTTTATTTTTTTTGCTTTTCCGTCAGCAAATACAAAAACACATTCTTCCACTTTTATTGTACTGTTCGCTTTCTTCTCACTTTTATCATCAGTATTGTTTACAACTACATCATTCTTATCATCACCTTTTTTCATTTCTTTTGCTTTAAACTCAGTGCTATCGGAACGTGTAGTTACTGATTGTATTGGGACAGTTATGATGTTCTCAGCTTTTTTGGTTTGGATATCCACAGTTGCGCTCATTCCAGGGCGAAAAGGTGCGGAAGCTTTATTTGCATTCACGAGGTCCTGATACGATTCTTGCAGGATCCTGATTTTTACAACAAAGTTAGTAACCTGGTCTGCTGTTACCCCTATAGTATTCGCGGAATTTGCAATTTCAGTTACTATGCCTTTAAATTTTCTATCCATGTATGCGTCCACTTCTATTAAAGTAGTGTCTCCATTGCGTACACGAACAATATCATTTTCATTTACATTAACACTTACTTCCATTTCATTTAAATTTGCAAGGCGCATAATTTCTGTTCCTTCCATTTGCGCTGTGCCAACAACACGTTCACCTTTTTCTTTATTTAATTTGGAAACTGTTCCGTTAACCGGAGAATAAATATTTGTTTTTGCTAGATTATCGTTCGCTTCTTTTAAGGAGGCTTCAGTACTTTTTACATTAAACTCGGCCGCGTTCACATTTTCTTCAGCCGCTTTAACATCCGCTATAGATCCTTCATACGACGCTTTTGCAGCATCAAAATCAGATTGTGAGATAGCACCTTGGTCAAATAATTTTTTATTACGTAGAAAAGACGCTTCGATATTTGCAAAGGTTGCTTTTATTTGCTCCAAACGCGCTTTTGAATTAGATAAACTAGCTTTCGTTCCATTTAGTGTTGCTACCATTCTGCTCGAATTTGATTCATAGATCAATGGGTTTATTTTGCAAAGCAGATCACCTTTTTTTACTTGGTCACCTTCTTTCACAAATAACTCCACAATTTCTCCTGACACATCAGAGCTGATCTTTACTTCTACTTCCGGTTGAATTTTTCCGTTCGCTGAAACCGTTTCAACAATGTTTCTTTTTTGCGCGTTTTCAGTTGTAACATTTAATGCTTTACTGCCCGAACAATTTTTAAGCAACATAACTGTTACTAAAAGCAAAACTCCTCCGATGATTATCCAAATTATTTTTTTCATTTTCTTGTTTTAATTAACCCACTACTATTGTTTGTTTACCACAGATTACACACATAAACACAGATATTTAAATTATTAATTTTTTATTAATTTTTATTTTTATTAATCTGAGCATATCTGAGTAATTTATGATGAAATTTAAATTAAAATTTCAACGGTTTTCCTTGATAAAAATCAAGCACTTTTGTTTTAAAAACATATTCATATTTTGCTTCTAACAGATCACTTTGTGTTTTGATCAATTTATTTTTAGCGGTGTTATAATCAAGTGTATTTACTATCCCCACATTAAATTTTTGCTCAGTGTATTTAAAGGATTCCTGCATTGCATCTAATGCTTTTTGCGTTGAACCGTATTTTTTTAATGAAGCGTTCGCATCAGCATATGCTTGTTGAATACTTTTTTGTAATTGCAATTTAGTAGATTCAACCGTTAAGTCAGCGTTTAATTTTTGAATGCGTGCTTTATCAATTAATGTTTTAGTTTGAAAACGATTGAAGAGTGGAACCGTTAAATAAAATCCAAATGATTTATTCACGTTGTTTTTATATTGATCCAGGAAAGGAGTTTTTTCATAAGTTGGATTTGAAAAAGATGGAGCCAATACGGTATCACCCGCGGAGGTAACTCTTCCATCAGCTTTATATCCTTGATATGCAGGTTGTGTGATGATTTGCTGACTGGCCCCGGAATACCCTGTACCATAAGCGGCGCTAAAAGACAAACTTGGGCTTATTCCTCCCCATGCTATGTCCACACCTTTTTTAGCGCTTTTAACTTTAAATTCAGCGCTTTTAACTTCCGGTAAATTAGTTACAGCGGTATTGTAAATTTGAAGTGGGTTATCGGACAGTAAAACTTCGCTGGCGATAGTCAGGTCCGGTTTTACAACGCTAAAACCTTCTGTTGTTTGCATATTTAATAATTGAACAAGTGTTAAATAAGAAATATCTAGTTGGTTCTGCGCATTGGTTACATTCAATTCTTCCAAAGCTAATTGCGCTTGAATATCTAGGAATGTTCCTTTAGCAGTAGCGCCTGCATCAAATAATTTTTTTGTGCGTTCAACCTGGGAACTGGTTATTCCCATTTGATTATGCGCATTATCAAGCGACTCCATATTAAATAATATCTGTAAATAAGCGCTTGCAATATTCAATGAAATATCGTTTTTCATCTTATCTACATCATACTTGCTAGCGATGAGATTAAATCTATTCTGCTGAATAGAATTAATGTTTTGCCAACCGCTGAAAATATTAACATTACTGCTTAATGAAAGGTTTTCTGATAGGACTTCTTTAGTAGCGAATTGATTGGTAAAACGGTCAACAGTTCTACCGAAATTATACACATGTGAAGCATTACCATTTAATGACGGTAATAAATTAGCTTCACTCTGTGTTAAATTTACTTTTGACAATTCAGTATTTAATTGCGATTGCTGAACTTGAATATTATTTTTTAATGCATAATCGATGCATTGTTCCAGTGTCCATTGTTGAGCCTTAACAGCATTCTGGGCATTCGCAAATGATGAGGTACATAAAAATAAAATAAAGGCAATCTTTACGCTGTTAATTTTCATATAAGCGAAATTTAAATTTTTTTGTTGATTGACTACTGTAAAAAAAAACAAGTGTTTATATGTTATTATTTTTGCGTATCAAATTTAGAACAATAATTTATGTAATGAAAATAATATGAGAAAGATTAATAGATATATTCCCACGCCGATTTTAGTACACCTATAGAGTCAGTATAATCAATGAAACGTTTATAAAAAGGATGATTGGCAAGTGTAGCACTATCACCTATTACTACAAGCTTTTTTTTTGCACGGGTAAGAGCTACATTCATCCTGCGTATATCATTCAAAAACCCGATTTCTTTGGAGTCATTGGAGCGTACAAGACTAATATAGATAATATCGCGTTCCTGTCCTTGAAAACCATCAACAGTTTTTATACTGATCTGTTTTTGATAATCTTGAAAAAATTCATCCTCTGCAATTTTAATTGTCAGGTAATTTACCTGCTCCTTGTAAGGTGATATAATTCCAATCGTAATTTTTTTATAGGATCTATTACTTTGTTGATACTGTTCAAGCAATAATTTTAAATGTTTAATAAGTAACCCAGCTTCTTCAGGGTTAGCAATACTTAAACTTTCGGGATTTATAATTTCATTGTAAGCGCAACCGGCAGTATCAATAAAATCAATTGCTGTGTTTAAAAATGGTTCCTGCTCGTCAAAACTCAATACCGTATTTTTTACAGAAACATCTGCTTTTAATTCCCCATTATAAAATTGTTGATTGGAAAAATTCATGATGTGTTCATGCATGCGATACTGAGTATTCAGCATTACTGAAACTTTTGGTAGTTGCATGCAACGTTCAAACAATGTTTCTTTTAAACCTTGCGCTTCCGCTTTTTTAGATTTTACTGTTGGTGGTAATTGAAAATGATCACCAGCAAAAATCACACGTTCACTTCGTGTAATGGGTATCCAACTCATCGGTTCCAAGGCCTGTGAGGCCTCATCAATAAATACGGTGCTGAATCGTTTATCACGCATCATCCTGTTTGATGATACTACAGGAGTACAGGCGATTACCTGTGCTTTTTCAAATTGTTCATGTAAAATATAATCTTCAAGCACTCTTGCTTCTTGTAAAATTTTACGCGCTTCTATATAAAGTAATTGTTTTTGTTGCCGTTCCTCTTTTCCGAAATTACGTTTGTATTTTCCGGCCATTCTGAAATATTCATCAGCTGTTTTACGATAGCTTTTCAGATCTTTGTAAGATGGATGTGCAGGCACTTTTGCATCCAATGTATTTATTAATACATCTTCCGAAATACGCGCAGGATTCCCTAATCGTAATACACTAATTCCTTCACGATGTAATTTTTCTGTAAGAAGATCTACCGCAGTATTACTTGGGCTACAAACCAACACTTGTTTTTCAGTTTTTAATGTTTGCCTGATCGCTTGCACAAGTGTGGTGGTTTTACCTGTGCCCGGCGGACCATGGATCACTGCAATATCTTTCGCTGAAATTATTTTTTGAACGGCATTGTTTTGTGATTCATTTAATCCGATAATAGGAGTGAAGCTTGAAATTTTATCAAAAGCTGGCTCTTTGATGCCATACATTACATCACGCAAATGTGCTAAACGATTATTACTTGCATTGATCACTTTTTCCAAAGCAATATCCATTTCGCGATAACTCATTTCATCAAATAATAAATTGATGCCAAGTTTTCCATCGTCGCACCAGTCGGGCAATTCATCTACAGTAAGCGATAAGCGCAATTTATTTTGATGGATCACCTTAATCGTTCCATTCAAAGGTGTTGCATCCGGAAATGTATTAGAAAAAAGAGAAGCAATTTTCCCGCCCGAGAATTGATGCGGCTCATTGTGGTTAGTAGTACGTTCAATATCAATGATCAAATATTCACCAAGGCCTATTTCAATATTCGAAATTATAATAGGATACCAGGTAACTCCGTTTTCCTTGCGATGATTTATATTATTCCTGGAAAAATGTTTTTTGTATTGCTCAAAATCTTCATCACGTTCTATCTTCAATAATTTTTGAAGATGTTGTAATCGTTCTATTTTCTCCATACAAACTCCTGATTATTAGTACCTGTTTTTATTATTGAGATACTATTAATTTTTTCGTTGCGGTTTGTTCACCTGATATTAATGTCACGAAATAAATTCCTGTCCTGTTCATTTGTACTGAAAGACTTTTTTCATTTGTTTTTGTTTGATAAATAATTTGACCTAATAGGTTTGTAATTTTTATTTCATCAATATTTTTGGAGCTTGTAATATTAATTTGCCCGCTGCTTGGATTAGGATAAATGGTTATTGCATTAGAGAAATTGTTTTCCTCTATGCCCGTTACGCCGTCTAATTTCACAAGAAATATATCCGAACTACCTGAATTATATAAAGTATTAGTTCCGAATGTAATGGAGGGGCTCATAAAATATCCTGTAATTAGTATATTACCATTTTGATCAGCACAAACACCTAGACCAAGATCCGAAGACATCCCTCCGATGCTTTTTGCCCAAAGCACATTTCCCGAAGCATCGTATTTTACAAAAAATATATCAGATGAATAAGTGCTATTATCAGTATTGGTTAAAGTATTTGGGCTAAAAGTAATGATGGGGCTATTGAAATAGCCTGTAACCAACACATTTTTGTTTACATCTGTTGAAACACTACATCCAACATCATCAGAAGCCCCTCCCGCACTTTTCGCCCATAATACATTGCCAGAGGGATCGTATTTTACAATAAAAATTTCATTAGCTCCTGAAGTATTAATTAAAGTATTTGTTCCAAAGGTGATGGGGGAGCTTTGAAAGTTTCCTGTAATAAGAACATTGCCAATTCCATCAGTAGAAACACTTTCTCCTTCATCATAAAAATTTCCTCCCGCACTTTTTGCCCAAAGCACATTTCCCCAAACATCATATTTTACAATAAAAATATCTGGACCGCCTGCATTTGTTAAAGTCGTAATTCCGAAAATAATGGTGGGACTTGTAAAATACCCTGTAACAAACACATTGCCATTTGGATCAGCAGAAACGCTATATCCATAATCAGTAGACATTCCTCCAGCGCGTTTCGCCCAGAGCACATTTCCCAATGGGTCGTATTTAACAAGAAAAATATCACTAGTATTACCTGTATTGTCAATATTGTTTAAGGTGGTAGTCCCAAAGGAAATAGTGGGACTTGTAAAAAAACCTGTAACTAGAACATTGCCACTGGCATCGGTAGAAATACCCCTTCCTTCCTCATCATCATTTCCTGTGGCACTTTTTGCCCATAGTACATTACCGGTAGCATCGTATTTTGCAAGAAACATACTAGTACCCTGTCCTGAATTGGTTAATGTAAAAGTTCCAAAGGTGGGCGTACCTTGATAATATCCAGTAATAAATATATTACCGCTGGCATCGGTGGAAATGCTTCGTCCTTCATCGTAAGAGTTTTTTCCTCCTGCACTTTTTGCCCAAAGCACATTGCCCAAAGCATTATACTTCACAACAAAAATATCATCCAAATTAGTTGTGTCATTATTGGTTAAAATAAAAGCCCCAAAAGTGATAGTGCGACTGCTAAAGCTTCCTATAATTATAATATTTCCATTTGCATCAGTACAAACACCATGTCCAAAATCATTAGAAATTCCTATAGCATTTTTCGCCCAAAGATAGTTAGGCGCTTGTCCGAAGGTTGTGATGGTAAAGAATAATGCTATTGTGAGTGTGTAAATTTTTTTCATTTTGTTTTTGTTTTGTACACGATTAGTTTTTAAAAAACTAAATTTACTTATCCACCCTGATGCCTTGTTTATTCATATAATATTCTTGTTTGTCCAATAATACTTTTGCTTTTCCATCCTTGAATTCATATATCGCATCAAATGTTGGTTTGATTATTTCCTTGCCTGAAGCATCCATCAACCCCCACTTTTGACCCAATCGAACTCTTGCAAGATTATCATAAAAATTTTCAACTTCGTTGTACTTTAAAGGAATAATTACACTTCCGGTGGAATCTATATAACCCCATTTTATTCCTTTTTTTACACGTGCAAGTCCATTTGAAAAAGGGCCGGCAGCATCATATTTTTCAGTTACGCCCCATTTGTCGTTCCCACTTGCCTTACTTGCATTTTTATTTCCATTCTTTTTTTGTGCGAAGCCCGTATTAAATGCAAATACAAAAACTGAAAAGAGTAAAGAAAATTTTAATTTATGTTTCATGTTAATTTTTTTGCTTTGTGTAACTCTGTGACTTCTCTGTGAAGCTCTGTGTAATTATTTTAATTTTTTTTATCAATACCCCAAGTTAGGTCCCAACCAACGTTCCGCATCTTCCAAGCTCATTCCTTTGCGTTTTGCATAATCATCCACTTGGTCTTTTTTAATTTTTCCCAAACCAAAATAATGTGATTGGGGATGTGCGAAATATAAACCACTTACGGCAGCGGTTGGAAGCATCGCCATACTTTCAGTTAAGGTAATACCAGTATTTTTTTCTACTTCCAGTAATTTGAAAAGTATTGGTTTCTCTGTATGGTCGGGCTGAGCAGGATAACCGGGTGCAGGACGAATACCTGCATATTCTTCTTTGATAAGATCCTCAGTATTTAATTTTTCATCTTTTGCATATCCCCAAAATTCTTTCCGCACTTTTAAGTGCATCAATTCCGCAAATGCTTCTGCAAGTCTATCTGCAAGTGCTTTTAACATGATGGACGAATAGTCATCATGGTCTTTTTCAAAACGTGCAACATGTTCATCAATACCTGTTCCGGTTGTTACAGCAAAAGCACCTATAAAATCAATTGTTGATTGTTGATTGTTGATTGTTGATTTTGGTGCTAAAAAATCTGATAACGCAATATTATATTGTCCGGCTGGTTTTTTTGTTTGCTGACGTAATGAATGAAATGTTGTTTTTACTTTGCTTCGTTTTTCATCTTCATATACTACAATATCATCACCGACAGTATTTGCCGGATATATACCAACCACAGCAGTTGCTTTCAACCATTTTTCAGAAATGAGTTGTTTTAACATTTTTTGCGCATCATCAAATAATTTTTTTGCTTCTTCTCCACGTTGAGGATCATTAAATATTTTCGGATAAGAACCTTTCATTTCCCAACTGTGGAAGAATGGCGTCCAGTCGATATATTCTGAAATTTCAGTCAATGAATAATCAGTGAATGCTTTATTGCCAATAAATGAAGGTGTTGTTATAGCAGTTGTGTTCCAGTCGATAGGGAATTTATTTTGACGTGCCTCCTCAATAGAAACAAATTTATTTTGTGATTGCGCATTTTTATTTTGTTCACGTACACGCACATAATCTTTGTCAACATCCGCCATAAATGCAGCACGCAATTCATTGGATATTAAGCTGCTTGCAACCGGTACAGATTTACTTGCATCATTCACATGCACTACGGGCCCTGAATAATTTTGTGCGATCTTCACAGCAGTATGAACTTTAGATGTTGTGGCTCCTCCGATCAATAAAGGCAAAGTAAATTTCAGTCGCTCCATTTCTTTTGCGACATGCACCATTTCATCCAGTGAAGGAGTGATCAATCCGCTCAATCCAATAATATCAACATTGTGATTTTTTGCTTCCGTTAAAATTTTATCAGCGGAAACCATTACACCTAAATCGATGATCTCATAGTTATTACAAGCCAATACAACTCCCACAATATTTTTTCCGATATCATGTACATCACCTTTTACAGTTGCTAATAAAATTTTTCCTGCATTCGTTCTTCCATCACCAACAATACCTGCTAATTTATTTGCTTCCTTTTCTGCTTGCAGATAAGGTTCAAGATATGCCACCGCTTTTTTCATTACACGCGCACTCTTCACCACTTGTGGTAAAAACATTTTTCCGCTTCCGAACAAGTCACCCACAATATTCATCCCATCCATTAATGGTCCTTCAATAACATGTAATGGTCTGCCAAGTTTTAAGCGTGCTTCTTCCGTGTCCACATCAATATATTCTACCAATCCTTTTACCAAGGCGTGACTCAATCGTTCTTCCACTGTGCCTTTTCTCCACTCTTCATCCTTTTCTGTTTTTTGTCCGGCTATACCTTTTAATGATTCTGCATGTTCAACCAATCGTTCTGTAGCATCATCTCTTCTGTTTAAAAGAACATCTTCAACTAATTCCAATAATTTTTTCTCGATATCATCATACACTTGTAACTGTGATGGATTCACAATTCCCATGTCCATGCCATTTTTCACGGCATGATATAAAAATGCACCATGTATCGCTTCACGCACATGATCATTTCCACGGAAAGAAAAAGAGACATTACTTACACCACCACTTACTTTTGCATGAGGTAAATTTTCTTTGATCCATTTTGTTGCATTAAAAAAGTCGAGCGCATTCAAACGATGCTCTTCCATTCCTGTCGCAACGGGAAAAATATTCGGATCAAAAATAATATCCTGTGGAGGAAAACCAACTTTGTTAACTAATACATCGTATGCACGTTTACAAATATCTATCCTACGTTGCAGTGTATCAGCTTGTCCGTCCTCATCAAAGGCCATAACAATAACAGCAGCTCCATATTGTTTTACTTTATGAGCTTGTTCAATAAACTTTTCTTCTCCTTCTTTTAAAGAAATAGAATTTACAATGGCTTTTCCTTGTACACATTTTAATCCGGCTTCTATTACTGTCCATTTGGATGAATCGATCATGATAGGAACCCGTGAAATATCAGGTTCAGAAGCGATGAGGTTTAAAAATTTGGTCATGGCTGCTTCGCTGTCCAACATCCCTTCATCCATGTTCACATCGATCACCTGTGCGCCACCATCAACCTGGTCTTTCGCGATGGATAATGCTTCTTCATAATTTCCTTCATTAATTAAACGAAGGAATTTTTTTGAACCGGTAACATTGGTACGTTCACCTACGTTCATAAAATTACTTTCGGGGCGAAGTGTCACAGGCTCTAATCCGCTTAAATGCATCAAGGTATCAGCTTCCGGTTTTTTACGGGGCTTGGCAGTTTTTGCAATTTCGGCAATACGTTTAATATGTGAAGGTGTTGTTCCGCAGCAGCCTCCAACAATATTTAAAAATCCCGCTTTCAAAAAATCTTCTATCTGATGTCCCATTTCATGCGCATCCTGATCATATTCACCAAACTGATTTGGCAAACCTGCATTAGGATATGCACTTACATAAAATGGCGCTTTGTCTGAAAGCTCTTCCAGGTATGGACGCATCTCTTTCGCACCAAGCGCGCAATTCAGGCCGACACTTAAGAGGTCAACATGAGAAACCGAATTTAAAAATGCTTCAGTTGTTTGTCCTGATAGAGTTCGTCCGCTGGCATCAGTAATGGTACCTGAAACCATTACGGGCATTTTTTTATTTATTTTTTCACAATGATTTTGAATTGCGAACAAAGCTGCTTTCGCGTTGAGCGTATCAAAAATAGTTTCTATCAATAAAAGATCAGCGCCTCCATCGATCAGTCCTTTTACTTGTTCTGTATAGGCTATCACTAACTCATCAAAAGTAGTGGCACGAAATCCGGGGTCATTCACATTCGGTGATAAGGACAATGTACGATTGGTTGGTCCGATAGCACCTGCTACGAATTTAGGAATAGAAGCAAACTCAGGAAACTCTTTATAAAATTCATGTATCGCTTCTTTTGCAATTTTTGCTGATTCATAATTTAATTCATAAGCCAGTTCTTGCATGTCGTAATCGGCCATAGCAATGGTAGTACCGCTGAAGGTATTGGTTTCAATAATATCAGCGCCTGCTTTCAGATATTCTTTGTGGATCGCTTTTATTATATGCGGTTGAGTAATAGAAAGCAGGTCATTATTTCCTTGCAGATCTTTATGCCAATCTGCAAAGCGTTTCCCACGATAATCTTTTTCTTCCAGTTTGTATTGCTGGATCATGGTGCCCATTGCACCATCAATTACCAAAATGCGTTTTTCTAATTCTTTTCTAATATCGGTCATAGTATCATTTGCGTATTAATCGGCGCACATCCCGCAATTCTGCTGGATTATTCAACTAAAATTTTTATTGCGTCCATTCGGATTTATAAAAGTTAAGTTTCATAAAAAAAAATCTCCTCTAACTTTTACAGTCAGAGGAGATAAATTATTTTGATTAAATTATTTTCAAAAATTTATTTCTGACTTATCTTTTCCGGTATAACCGGGATACGAATTAACACCTTCTTTATGAAATTAGAAATTTCTAAATGGGTTGTCAAGGTTTCATAGGGCGTTTTCCCTCCACCTTTCTTGATAAGTTAGTGAGACTTAGGTTTTATTTTTTATAAAACCTTTAGTCGAACAATCCCGCTTTTTCTGTGGGATTCATGATCGCCTAGTATTTTACTTCATTAAAACTTTTAGTCACACGTTCCCGCTTATGCGGGAATATTTAAAGAACTGGTACAAATATACTCAACTATTTACTAAAGACAAAAAATTTCATTCAACTATTCTACAATAAGTTTTTTGGTCCATTGCACTGATCCGGAAGTCATTTTTACAAAATAAATTCCGGGCCTGAGTTGGTTTGCAATAGCGATCTTATAGCTATGAAGGCCCGGTAAAAGTTTGTCTGTATTTACTACTTCTGCTACTACTTTGCCCAATACATCGTATACTGAAATATTGACATTGGCAATGCTGGCACTTGTTGTAAAATCAATAAAAGCTTCTTTCGTACTTGGGTTTGGATATATGCTTACATCACCTTCTAAGCCGCTATTCTCGTTGATCCCGGTTATTTGCCTAATATTGATATCATCAAGATAAAGGTTATTGCCCTTGCCGGATGTAAATTGAAATTTGAATCTCATATTTGTATTAGTAGCATAAGCGGTAAGATTAAGTTTTTCTTCTTTCCATTCGGCTTGTGAAGCAGGAACAAAAGGCGTTGTTTGATCAGTTGTTGTTTTTAATAAAGAGCTTGTCTTTGAATAACGCAGCGTCCAGCTGGTACCACAATCCGATGAAGCATAAATTTTTAAATATTCAGATGTTGTTGAATTGAATTGTGAATAGGCAACTTTAAAAGCTAACTCGGGAGATGTAACTGTAGATAAATTGTAAGAAGGGGAAACAAGTTCAATCATTTCGCCATACCATCCTTTTGACATATTATCCACCATCATACAATCGTTACCGGTATATGCTGTTCCTTTTTTTCTTTTCCAATTTGCATTTCCACTTGAGGTAATGATCTTCCAGTCGTTATATATTAAGGCACTGTCTTCAAAGCTTTCAGAATAATTGGCAGCACTGTATTGTGCTGTGTTGTCGCAAACCGTGATACGTTTTATATATATTATAGAATCAGCACCTGTAGTGTTAGATGCAACAAGTTTTACATCATAGGAACCGGTTGTAAGATATTGCACAGTTGGATTCTGAACGGTAGAACTGGAAGGAGTTCCTCCGGAAAAGGTCCATTTCCATGAGGTAGGTACTCCTCGCTTGGAAGCATCGGAAAAATTAACAAAAGTACTTTTGCAGATCATTGTTTTGGTTGACGAAAGATCCGCAGTTGGTTTACATAATTGAGGAACATAACCATTATAAGTACCTGAAGCTACAAGATTAGCATATGAGACAAGATTCTGAAGTCCAGTGTAGTTGCCAAATACAGCGGTTACACGTGATTTCTGTCCTGATGTGAACATGTATTCACAGGTACTGTAGCTCATGAAATTCTCGACCATATCCAGCGTATCCGTTGGATAGGGAGAGGGCCCGATACTATCATTAGAACAGCTGCTAACATGATAATTGCAGCCTGTATTAGGTTGATACATTGGAGGAGTATCGCACACCATATCATCATTATCAGTACAATCATGCCCAACAATAAAAGAGCAACCATCACCCCAGTTACCTAAGGATTGATCTTGCCACATGTGCCATAAACCAAAACAATGGCCGATTTCATGGGTAAGGGTTCTGCCTGAAGCATTCCAATAATCCCATCTCACAACAGCACCGTATTTAGTATTAATTCCGAACCATGGAAATTTTTCATATCCAACTATGGTCCCTGATAACCCCCAAGGACTAGGATCGATGGTATTTACGATCCAGAAATTAAAATATTTACTAGGTGGCCAGTCGGCAACTATTTTACAGGTATCACTTACATTATAAGTAAATGCAGTATTGATATATTCAATTCCATCAGTGCAATTACCATTTGGATCTATTTGTGCCAAACGCATTTCTATTTTTAGATCTGATGTAAGAGGTTTGAAAAAGGATCTTACACTTGCCGTATCTGCATTTAATTTGCGAAGATCTATATTCATTTTATCAATCCCGGCAATGATCTGCGCCTTTGAAATAGCGCCTTTACCATTGTCGTGAAGAACATGTACTACTATAGGAATAATTTTCAAAGTATCGGGAACATTTCTTGATTGATTCATTGCAACACTTTCCCGTATTTTTTTTAATTCTTCCTTAATCCTTATTTGCTGCTGTGGATCATTTGAACCAGGTAAGCGATTATTATAATCAGAGGGGCATTTGATAATATCAGTTTGGGCAATTAAAGTAGTACTGATACCGGCAATAAGGAATAAAGAGTAAATGCGTTTCATATTTTTTAATTTAAATAAATGTTAATCTATAATATTGATCTTTGAAGTAGAAATAATGTTCGTCTTATTATCATATACTTTTATAAAGTAGATCCCTGAAGCAATACCATTGCGTGATAATTGATATTGTGTTTCATTGCATTGGATAGCATTTAATTTCCTGCCCGTAATATCAACTACTTCTACACAATGTTTTCCCCCTTCATTAAAAACAATGTTTGTATAATTATTAAAGGGGTTGGGATAGATGGTTACATTTTGAACCGGACTAATTTCATTAATAGAAGTAGCTGTATTTATTTTGTAAATATGAACACCATATCCGGAAAAGCTGTCGCTAAATTTTCCGCTTACAACAGGAATGGTTCTGTTCTCACCCAGAACAATAGCTATAGAGCCCGAACCAATCGTAAACGTTGCAGTAGTTGTTCCGTTGCGCATAGCAACAGCGAAAATATAAGTGGAGCCATTATAAGTTTTGGTCATATAATTAACATATACTGCTCCATTGCTGCTAGTTACGCCCGGTGTATTTGCATTTACGTTGGTAGCATAACCAGTGTTGTTGCTGTTTATAACAGGTGCAAGGGCTTTGATCATACTATCTACCGAAGTGAGCATGGTCACCATACCTGCGTCACTTAATAATGCATCCGCTTTAAAGGAAGGGATCCAGGAGTCAGGAAAATAGTTGATCCCTTTTGCTCCGTGTATGATAGCCATCCACACTTCCGATTTTGTTTGAGCCGGAGTAGGCCCTGCAGCAGATGAAGAACTTATTTTAGTTGTTTCTATTGCCATCCACACCGGTTTTGATGGTACTCTGGGCGAAGCAGTTTGTGATGACCACAACAGAAGACTGTCAATACCTTTGGCAACATACCAAAGTTTACCGCTTGTTGTTCCATCCGTATTATTCACCGGGTATATATCATATCCTGTTATATCACAACCTTTCACATAACCGTTTTTATAAACGGGGTAAGAATCTAACCAGTTACTACAGGAGCCGCGGCCAACCCAGTTGGTGTAGGAAACGCCCTGTCCAAGGCCATAATAAATAGGATGAGCAGGATCTGCAAGTTTAATAGAATCATATTGATGAATAATAATTTTAGGATTGATACATGAATCATACATACTTGTTGTCGCATTCCATTGTGCGTTATCAGGTTCATCCGTTAGTAACCAACCATATATAAGTGTATCACTTTTGCGACTCCATGCAAATGCATCTCCCGCTGAAGGAAGTATATACATACCATATTGCCGGAGTGAGTTAAGTTGACTTTGATCAAGATTGCCATAAGAAAGACCGGTATATATATTTACGCCCATATTCTTATAGGTCTGTATATCGTATGGAGCTTGTAACCAAACGCTGATCGGAAAAAAATTAGGGCTTGAAGTATAAGGTGATCGTTGTTGTGCCATTGATAGGTTTACAATTGATAGTAAACAAAGCAGCAGATATATTTTTTTCATGACAACGAATTTAAAATTTGATATATGGAATTTGCGATATTTTCTTTAGAAAAACAAAAAGCATTCTTAAACTCTCTTCTTTGGAGAGGAGGTTAATCAATAATCATTTCGGGCACATCACCTTCAATGATTAAACGTCCTTTAGTCGCATTTTTTATTTCATCTACACTAATGCCCGGGGCACGCTCAAGTAATTTAAATCCTTGGGAAGTAACATCCAATACGGCAAGTTCAGTCACAATTTTTTTAACGCAGTGCACGCCTGTTAAAGGCAATGAGCATTTTGTTAATAATTTTGATTCTCCTGCTTTATTCACATGTTGCATGGCAACAATAATATTTTTTGCGGATGCAACCAGATCCATTGCACCACCCATACCTTTTACCATTTTGCCAGGAATCTTCCAATTGGCGATATCACCATTTTCTGACACTTCCATTGCTCCCAATATAGTAAGGTCAACTTTGCGTGCACGTATCATTCCAAAGCTCATGGCCGAATCAAAAAAAGCAGACCCCGGAACCGTAGTAATGGTTTGTTTTCCGGCATTTATCAGATCGGGGTCCTCTTCTCCTTCAAATGGAAACGGTCCCATTCCTAAAAGTCCATTCTCCGATTGAAGTACTACATTCATTCCTTTTGGAATATAGTTCGCAACCAATGTTGGAATTCCTATTCCTAGGTTTACATAATAGCCGTCCTTTATTTCTTTTGCAATTCGCTTTGCAATACCTATTTTATCTAACATATTGTATAGCAGATTTTTAATCTGCTTTTAAATTTTTGTTTATAAAAATTAATTGTTTGTGTTCATTTACTACAAAGATATAAAATGAAAGCACTATTTTTAGTTCTTAAAAATGTTATTATATTTATCCTATTCTAAATAAAAAAATATGAAAATAAAGAAAGCATTATTCCTTCTGTTTTGTGTTTTTATTTTTCACAATAGTGGCATATCACAAACGGATGAAGTTGTTAAAGCCAAAGTATTGGATGATGGTTCGCAGGATGCCGAAAAATTTTACAATAGTGGTATTGCTGATTTCGCCGCTAAAAATTTTCAAAACGCACTTGCTGATTTTGATAAAGCGATTGAACTGAAACCCGATTTCGAAAAAGCATATTACAATCGTGGCACCACTAAGTTCGAGATGAAAGATTATCATGGAGCAATTGCTGATTTTGACAAATCACTTACACTGGCACAAAACCCGGATAGTTATTTTAGCCGCGGACAAGCAAAATATGCGTTGGGTGATAAAGCTGGAGCTACAGCAGATTATTCTAAAACCGTTGAAATAAAAACGGATTATGCACAAGCCTATTATTATCGTGGCGGAATAAAATTTGAAGCGGCAGATTACAAAGAGGCGCTTGCTGATTATACATTAGCGATAACGTATAAGCAAGATTACGCATACGCATACAATGATCGTGGTAGTGCGAAACGCCAGTTAGAAGACCTCGATGGCGCTATTGCGGATTATAACAAAGGCTTGATCATAAATTCCGAGATGGCATTCACCTATAATAATATTGCAAGCGCGAAACGTAAAAAAGGTGATTTTAAAGGCGCTATCAAGAACTATACAGAAGCCATTAATCAAAAAAAAGATTATTACGTCGCCTACACCAATCGCGGCAGCGCGAAATTTGATGATGGAGATTATGATGGAGCCATCGCTGATTTTACAAAAGCCATCCAATTAAAATCTGATTATGCTTACGCGTATAATAATCGCGCTGCTGCAAAATATAAGTTAAAAGATTATAAAGGAAGTATTGATGATAGCGGTAAAGCAATTCAATTGAACGCGAATAATGGTTACGCCTATTTGAATCGTGGAATAGCTGAAGAGATGTTGCGAAATACGGCCGGTGCTTGCTCCGATTGGAAAAAAGCGGTTGAACTTGGTGTCGAATCAGCGAAAAATTATTCAGGCGACTGTAAGTAATTTGCAGATTACCGATTTAATAATTTGATAATGAATTACAAATAAAAAGACTAAAAAATTATGAAAAAAATAATCTTCATTCTTTGTACCCTCTTTGCAAGTGCTGCATTTGCACAGGATGTAGAGTTTTCTAAAGACAATTTTAAAAACGACAAAGACGGATATAAAAATGCTAAAAGGAATATTGAAGCCGGTGATAAACTCTTTGAGCAAGGTTCGGTATTTTATAAACAAGCATTAGATCCTTTTTATTTGGAAGCCTATAAATTCAATCCCAACAATGCTTTGCTTAATTATAAAATAGGTAAATGTTACTTGAATTCCAATTACAAATTGAAATCAATTCCTTTTTTGGAAAAAGCGCTAGCGCTAAACCCTAATGTTGATCCTCAATTGCATTATCAACTTGGAAAAGCATATCACTTAAATATGGAGTGGGATAAGGCGATAAAGGAATTTAAAATATTTCAACAAACACTAAGTACTAAGGAAGCAGTTGAATTAATTGCTGATGTTAATAAACACATAGAGGATTGTTTAATTGGTAAAGAATTGGTAAAACATCCTGTTCGTGTTTTTATTGACAATGTAGGGCCGGAAATTAATTCCCCATCTCCTGAATATGGCGAATTGATATCAGCCGATGAATCGATAATGATCTTTACCGCACGAAGACCCACTACTACGGGAGGAGAAAAAGATCCGGTTCAAAATGAATACATGGAGGATCTTTACATCTCTACAAAAAAAGATGGTAAATGGACACCAGCTGTAAACATGGGAAAACCAATTAATACAGATAAG
>JBBSPS010000015.1:0-35177 GCA_038258655.1 Bacteroidia bacterium | reverse complement strand
TTGGTTTGCATAAGAGCGGGACGTCATTGCGATTGAGCTTTTCGCGAGTAAAGCAATCTAAATTTCGGAGTGAGATTGCTTCGGTCGTGCCTCCCTCGCAATGACGTACTAAATTGATTAATTGTTCCGCAAAAATACATTGAATTTTCTTCTAACGCATCTGTTAAATTTTAAATTTTAACTCTAAATTTTTAATTATCTTCGCCACCATGATTACAACTGACCAACTAAAAGACCTTCGGGAACGCACGGATGCGTTAAGGGGGCATCTTTGACCTCGACCGCAAGCTTCGTGAAATAGCCGAAGAAGAAGAAAAAGCCCTTGCTCCTAACTTCTGGGACGATCCTAAAAAAGCAGAAGAACTGCTTAAACAAACCAAGATCAAAAAAAACTGGACTAAATCTTACGATGAATTATGTCGTAACATGGATGACCTTGCTCTTTTATATGATTATTATAAAGCAGGTGAGTCGACGGAACAGGATGTAGAACAACAGTTTCAGACCACAGTAAAAATGCTGGAAGAAATTGAATTTAAAAATATGCTCAGTCGCAAAGAGGATATTTTAAGTTGTGTTGTTCAGATAAATGCAGGTGCAGGTGGCACTGAAAGCTGCGATTGGGCAGAGATGCTCATGCGTATGTATATGATGTGGGGGAGTAAAAATGGTTACAAAATAAAAGAAACGGATCGTTCAGATGGTGATGCAGCAGGAATAAAATCTGTTACACTGGAATTTGAAGGGGACTATGCATTTGGTTATTTGAAAGGTGAAAATGGCGTTCATCGCTTGGTACGAATTTCTCCTTTTGATGCTAATGCAAAACGACACACTTCTTTTGCATCGGTGTATGCTTATCCTTTAATTGATGATACAATTGAGATTGAAATAAATCCTGCTGAAATTGATTTTGAAACATTCCGTGCCGGTGGTGCAGGAGGGCAAAATGTAAACAAGGTAGAAACAGCAGTACGATTATATCACAAGCCATCTGGTATTGTAATTAAAAATCAGGAATCACGTTCACAATTACAAAATAAAGAGAATGCGATCAAATTATTGAAATCACAATTGTTTGAAATTGAAATGCGTAAAAAGCGGGAAGCAATTGCGGCTATCGAAGGGAATAAAAAGAAAATAGAATGGGGTTCACAAATTCGTAATTATGTTTTCCATCCCTATAAATTAGTGAAAGATATTCGCACAGGCTATGAAACATCCAATACACAAGCAGTAATGGATGGTGAGCTAAATGATTTTATTAAAGCGTATTTGATGGAGTATGGTAATTCGTAATTAGGTGATAAAGGGTGATGAGGTGATTGGAGAATGTGGTGATGAAGAGATAATGTGATTACGTGATGAGGTAAAATGGTTAGTTTCGCATCAAAGAATTAATAAATTATCAAGAACCGTTATCACTTAATCACCTTATAACATTTTACTAAATCACCATAAATATGAGACCACATAAAAATCTAATTGTTTGGCAAAACTCTATTAGCCTTGTGAAAGAGATATATACGTTAACAAATAAATTTCCCGATTCAGAAAAATTTGGCTTGATCTCACAATTGAGAAGAGCCGCTGTTTCTATTCCGACAAATATTTCAGAAGGTGCTGCTCGCAATACTAAAAAGGAATTTATTCAATTTCTTTATATTTCGTCTGGTTCATTAAGCGAGGTAGATATATTACTAACTATTTCTGCTGACCTTGTTTTTATAAGTAATGGCGAATTCAATGATATAATAGAGAAAATGAATAAAATAAGTTCGTTACTAAATGGATTGATCAAGAAACTAAAAGGCGATTTGAAACCACTTCATAACCCGATCACTTTATAACCTAATTACCTTATTAATGATGAAAGTATATCACAATACCCGTTGTTCCAAAAGCCGTGAAGCTTGCAGCATTTTGCAAGATGAAGGAGTACAATTCGAAACCATCGAATATTTAAAAACTCCTCCTTCACAAAAAGAAATTAAAGATCTCTTGAAAATATTAAAGCTTAAAGCCGAAGATATTGTCCGTAAAGGAGAACCATTGTTTAAAGAAAAATTTGCTACTAAAAAATTAAGCGAACTTCAATGGATCAAAGTACTTGCAGATAACCCCATCTTAATTGAACGTCCTATTATTGTTAAGGGTAATAAAGCAGTTATTGGAAGGCCACCGGAGAAAGTATTGGAATTATTAAAATAAAAAAGGCGAAAAAAAATTCTCGCCTTTCATATGAATATAGAATCTATTACGGTACCATCAAATTAAGTGTTGCCGCTGTTGAACTTACAGCAGTAAAAGCTGTGCGCCCGTTTGTAAAATCTTCATACGCTGATGCCGTCAACGTTGAACCAATACCATACGCTGCAAAATATGCTGTACTTCCTGAAATAAAGCCTGCATCCGTCAAGTCCGATTTAGGAATGGTAAATGAAAGTTTTGTAGCATTCGCGTTTACAACTTTCGTATAAAAAATAAGGTAACTGTTTGTCGCTGAACTAACCGATGCATTATCACTAACATACAGTATAAAAGTACGCCCCTGAACATTAGCCGGGATAGTAGCATATATAGTTATGTTGCCTGTGGTGGCACCAACTGAATCAATAAGTGCAGGAAGGATTGATGTGGAAGGCTCAGAAATTTTAGCGTCACGATACGTATCCGCTCCGCCTACAAATTGTATGTTTTGTATTTTAGTTGTTCCGTATCCGGGCTTTACAATTGTAAGTGTATAAACGCCTGTGGAAATACCCGGCAATGTATATAATCCGGCATTATCAGTGATCGCTTTTGTGGGTGTTCCATCAATGGAAACGGTGTCGCCCGATAAGTTGGTCAATATTTTTCCTCCATACTGATCAAGTAGAGTAACATATCCTTTTAAATTTCCGGTTGTTTCAGGACCTGAAGGTCCTTGTGGTCCTGCCGGACCGGTAATTACATCCTTTTTACAATTGCTTAAGGACATTACGACTAATGCTAATAATGCAAGTTGAATTTTTTTCATGGTTAGATTATTTTTTGTTAGAATTTGAACTCTTAGGACTGTTAAAAAATCAAAAGGTTTAAAATCAATATTGAAAAATAATGCTTTAAGCTTCGCTCATTCTCGACTCCGCTCGAATTGACAACGCGCGGTGTCAGTTCGAGCGGAGTCGAGAAACGTGTGAAAGGGATACCTGTATAATTTAAAAATAAAATTTAAACAGTTTCTAAGATAAACCTTAAATTTGAAAACATAAATCTTAAGACTAAGGACTAATATATAATTACTAATACAATGGAATACCGAATCGAAAAAGATACCATGGGCGAGGTAAAAGTCCCTGCCGCTAATTATTGGGGGGCACAAACGGAGCGTTCACGTAATAATTTTAAGATAGGGCCCGAAGCTTCTATGCCCAAACAAATTATTTATGCTTTCGGGTATTTGAAAAAAGCGGCTGCAATGGCTAATCATGAATTAGGTGTGTTAGCTGCGGATAAAAAAGATCTGATTGCAAAAGTATGTGATGAGATCATTGCAGGAAAACTGGACAGCGAATTTCCTTTGGTGATCTGGCAAACAGGTTCGGGCACACAATCCAACATGAATGTGAATGAAGTGATTTCTAACCGTGCACACGTATTGCAAGGAAATAATTTGGGCGAAGGAAAAGTATTTATTCATCCGAATGATGATGTGAATAAATCACAATCCTCTAATGATACCTTTCCTACAGCTATGCACATTGCGGCTTACAAACAAGTGGTTGATATTACCATCCCGGGAATGGAAAAATTAAGGAACACTATCCAGAAAAAATCAGAAGCATATAAAAATATTGTAAAAACCGGCCGCACTCATTTTATGGATGCTACTCCTTTAACGTTGGGGCAAGAGTTTTCGGGTTATGCACAACAAATAACAAACAGTATCCGTGCAATTAAAAATGCATTGGAAATGGTTCGCGAGTTGGCATTGGGCGGAACGGCAGTAGGCACAGGCTTAAACACACCTAAAGGATATGATGTGTTGGTCGCAAAAAAAATTGCTGAGCTTACCGGATTACCATTTATTACCGCCCCAAATAAATTTGAAGCATTGGCTGCACACGATGCAATGGTTGAGTTATCAGGTGCTTTAAAACGTTCGGCAGTTTCATTGATGAAGATCGCAAATGATATCCGTATGTTAAGTTCCGGTCCACGTTGCGGAATCGGAGAAATTATTATTCCTGATAATGAACCGGGCTCATCCATTATGCCCGGGAAAGTAAACCCGACACAGCCGGAAGCGTTGACAATGGTGTGCGCGCAGGTGATGGGGAATGATATGGCGGTTTCTATCGGCGGATCAAACGGACATTTTGAATTGAATGTATTTAAACCGGTGATCGCTTCAAATGTATTACAATCAGCTCGTTTGATTGGTGATGCTTGTGTTTCATTTAATGATAATTGTGCGGTAGGTATTGAACCAAATTTGCCAATTTTAAAACAACATCTTGAAAACTCATTGATGTTGGTAACTGCATTGAACACACATATTGGTTATGAAAATGCAGCTAAGATCGCCAAGAAAGCACATAAAGAAAATAAAACATTGCGCGAAGCAGCAGTTGAACTGGGTCTATTAACGAGTGAACAATTTGACCAATGGGTGAAACCGGAAGATATGTGCGGGACTATGAAGTGAACCTAAAAATATATTAGAACGTTCATTGTGAGTGAGGATCGAATGAAGCACCCTCTTTTTTGAATGCTGTTTTGTTCTATCACCGCACACCGAAATTGCTTCATGCCTTGCAATGACGCACAAAATAAATCATCCCCATTATTTTACAATCAGAAAATGAAAATGCGCCTTTCCATATTATTTTTTACTGCAATAGGTTTTATTGCGTTCCAATCATCTGCGCAAACGGATACTACCAAAAGATCAGACGAAGTGATCATCAATGGTAAAAAATACAAAGCCGTAGATGAGAAGGATGAAAGAGCGAAGAAGGAAAAACATACACTCGACAGTACATTTGTGATCAACAATAAAAAATTAAAATATTTTAATGATTGGATAACCGGTGGCGCCGGCTGGCAACAAAATTTAACGTATAAACGTAATTTAGGTTTTGCAGGTGGTGTCGATTTTAATTTTCATATCAAGCAACGCTATTTTCAGTTAGGAACTATTATATCCGGAGAAAAATATGGTTTCTATAATAGCTACCAATTTCACTTGGGTTATGGAAAACGATTTGAAGACAAGGATTTTCACTTTGCAGGATTTGGCGGACTCACCTATACAACAGGCTTTGCTAAAGTAGGAGATTCGGTTTACACACGGCCATTTAATGGCATAGGCTTGTATCTGCAAGGCGAAGTTGTAAAAAAAATAACCTATGATGTAGGTATTGGTGCCAGTTTATTCGCTGATTGGAATCCTGAACAATCCATGATAGGATTGCGTTTTATTCTTTATTTTTCAGGCGCATATATGGGCAAAAATAATGATCAGTATATGGGGAAATAAGTTTCCTCCAATATCTCCTATCCTTTTTCAAGGAGAGCAAGAAGGAGAAAAATTCAAGGCAATTTATTACTCCTAGCAAAAATTTACTTGCCGAAATGATTTTTCCTGCACCATTTGTATCAGCTATGATGTAGAGTACTGGCATTTTTATTTTTTAATGTCCTTTGATCCAACCACCATCAACTGCCAATGACTGGCCTGTAATATAACTGGCTCGTTCACTTACTAAAAATGCTGCCGCAGCGGCAAACTCTGCAGGCGAGCCAAATCGTTTCATCGGAATTGTGTCCTTTACTTTATTTACTTCCGGGTTTTTCTCCACAAGACTTTTAAGTCGATTTGTATTGGTGTATCCCGGCAACAAATTATTTACCGTAATACCATGAATAGCTACTTCGTTCGATAAACTTTTTACTAATCCTAATAAACTTGTTCGTACTGCATTTGATGAGATCAAATTATCGGCAGGTTGTTTTACAGCAACTGAAGTAATGGTTAGGATACGCCCGAAACCTTTTTTCTTCATACTTGGCAACACTTGTTGAATAATATCCACAGCACTTAAAAATAATAAATTATAAATATGTTTCCAATCATCTAATTTGAATTGTTCAAAAGGACCGGCCGCAGGGCCACCTGTATTGGTTACCAAAATTTCAATATCACCAAAAGCTTTTACACTTTGTTCGACTAAATTTTTACGTTGCTTTTCATCGGTAATATCACATACAATTGATTTTACATTTCCCGCCGAAATAGCTTGAATCTCTGCTTCTGTTGCTGCTAAAGCTTTTGAATCGGTTCCACAAATAATAACCTTAGCTCCTTCTTTTGCCAATTCAATTGCAACGGCTTTGCCTAACCCTTTGCTGGATGCCAATACTAAAGCAACTTTGTTTTTTATCCCTAAATCCATTTTTTATTTTCTTAAACTATATGTTGTTTAAATTTTTTGTAGCAAACGCACAGTCTTCGACGAAGTTTATGCTGAGCGTAGTCGAAGCACTCAGACTGACCACGCGCGATGTCACACTGAGTGTATGCGGTGGGTTTAAAATAATTGTATTACTTCCTCAAATAACTATCCGTACCATCTATCCAATCTTTACGTGGTGGAGAAAAAGTATCGGTTTCTACAACCTTGCCTATCATCAACGCTTTGTGAGGACGATGTCCTTTAATAATGATTGAATCGCCGGGCAATAAGTCAATGTGTTTTGTTTCATCATTATCGAACCAAAAACGAAGTGTGCCTTCTTGAACTTCGGTAATCTGTTCGTTCTCATGCGAATGCCAAGGCACCGTAAATCCATCTTCGAATTCCATTTTAGCGATCATTGTTTTTTCTCCATAAATAAATTTCCGTTTCATTTTCGGAGCTACTTGCTCTGCTTTGATAGTGTTCCAATTAATTTTTGTCATTATATATTTATTTAAATTTAAATTACGGGTACTAACCAATTTCGTTTGTCTGCGATGCGCCCGGATCTTAATCCGTTTATTTCATCATAAAGCATATTGCTAATGTCGTATTCTTTTGGCAAAATCATTTTTATATCACCATGTGTGATCTCTGCAATATGCGAAACCACCGCTGCTGTTCCTGCACCAAAGGCCTCTTTTAAAATCCCTTCTTTGTACGCTTCTATAATTTCATCAATATAAATATCTCGAGCTTCCACTTTAATTTTTTTCTCTTCCAGAATATCCATAAAATAATTTCGTGTGGTGCCTTTTAAAACAGCGCCGGAAAGCTTTGGCGTTATTACGGTATCTCCGATCACAAAAAATAAATTCATCATACCTGCTTCTTGAACTTTTTTAAATTCAGGGCTTTCCAACCAAATAATCTGATCAAAACCTTTTTGTTTCGCCAACATAGCTGCCTTTAATGAACCCGCATAATTGCCGCCTGTCTTGGCTTCTCCGGTACCTCCCGGAACGGCTCTTATTAATTTTTGTTCTGTAACTATTTTTACCGGCGTTGAAAAATAGGGCTGAGCGGGACCTGTGTAAATATAAAAAGTATATGTGCTTGATGGAGTTACACCAAGAGAACCCTCCGTTGCAATCATGGTTGGGCGTAAATACAAAGCACTTCCTTCTCCTTTCGGGATCCAGCTGATTTCCATAGCTACTATGGCTTTTAAAGCATTCAAAAAAATATCAGGCGGAATAGCAGGCATACACATACGATCCGCAGAAAGATTAAAACGTTCAATATTTAAATCAGGGCGCAATAATTTAGGAATTCCATCAGCACCTATCGTAGCTTTCATTCCTTCAAAAATACATTGACAATATTGCAAGGCTTTGGATTGTGGATCAAGTACAAAACCCTGATAAGGTATGATCCTGAAGTCACTCCATTGCCCATCAGCATAGTCCATCACAAACATATGATCGGAAGTAAATTTCCCGAAAGGAATATTGTTAAAGTCAATGTCCTTTAGTTTAGACTTTTCTGTTTTTGTGATTTTGATATTCATTTTGATAGTTTTTGTTCAGAAATTTTAATTTTCGATATTTACTTTAATAACACAAAACCCTTTTCAATACAATCATTTATCAAAGCTTTCACTTTTTGCCAAATTGTAAAAGAACCATCCTCAATAATTCTATTTTTTTCCATAATCATGTCATATGTAATTGTATGTTTCATCCATACATCACCATCATTTGCAACATTTTGCAAAATTGGTTCAAAACGGTCAAGGGCTCTAGCAAACTTTGCTTCCGATGTCTTTCTTTCCTCAAATTCTTTCCAAATTTTAATTAAATCAGTGCACTGGTCTTCAGGTAAAAGTCCAAAAATTCGTTTTGCTGAAATTTCCTCATTTTTAGTGTTTTGGTGATTATTGATTGTATCATAAAGAAAAATATCGCCTGAATCAATTTCAACAATATCATGAATCAAAATCATTTTTAATACTTTAAGCAGGTCCACTTTTTCGTTTGAATGTTCCAATAGAACAATCGCCATTAAAGCAATATGCCAACTATGCTCCGCGTCATTTTCCTTTCTGGATCCATCAAATAATTTTGTGTTTCTTATAATCTGTTTTAATTTATCTATTTCATGAATAAATTTTAGTTGACTATCAAATCTTTTAGTTTTCAAATCCATATTCAATTCGCATTTGGCTTGGTGCATAAATATACAAAACAAAAAACGTCCCGCATAACAGGTTTTAAAAAGGGATTGCTTCGTCGCGAAAAGCTCCTCGCAATAACGTACGTTTAGCAATGACGTTGTAATTAAATGGAGTATGCTCCCAGCATCAACACAGGATTTTCCAAATTGTGTTTTAAGGTTTGTAAAAATCCAGCACCTGTTGCGCCATCTACCACGCGGGGGTCGCAGGATACGGGCTCCTTTGATAATTAATTTCTCATTTCGCGATTTGCGAAATGAGAAATTAATGCTATATTTGTAGCATGAGAAAACATAATGGTATGCGCCCTCAGGATGTTGCTATTCTTTTGAAAATTATTTCAATAGGTGATGAGCATTGGCAATTAGTAGGGCTTTCAAATTCATTACGGATAAGTATTTCCGAGATTTCCGAGTCTTTAAATAGAAGTTGGCTAGCCGGTTTAATTGACTATAATAAAAAGAAGGTTAATCGGCAGAATTTATTGGAATTTTTGGAACATGGTGTCCGGTATGTTTTTCCACAACAGCCTGGATCTATGGTAAGGGGTATCCCTACTGCTCATTCTCATCCCAATATGAAAAAAAAATTTATAAGTGAAATGAATTACGTTTGGCCAGACAATAAAGGAGAGGTAATGGGATTAATGATCGAACCATTTTATAAAAAACAAGTGGAGGCAGTTAAGGAAGATCAAGAATATTATAAACTATTAGCTTTAGTTGATCTTATACGCGTCGGAAAAGTGAGGGAATTTAAATATGCGGTAAATGAATTAAAAAAAATCATTTCACATGAGTCATCACACTAATACAGTAAGAATTAAGGCTGTTGCCAATGCACTGGATACTTTAAAAGAAAAAATAGTTTTTGTTGGCGGGGCTACAATATCTCTTTACCCTGATCAACCTGTTTTTGAAGTACGGCCTACAGATGATGTAGATGTAATCATTGAAATATTGAATTACTCTGATAGAGCAGGGCTGGAAGAAGAACTCAGATCAATAGGATTTTCTCATGATGTTAAGTCCGGTATAATATGTCGATATAAAATACAAGGCATTATAGTTGACATTATGCCGACAAATGATCCATCAGCAGGCTTTACAAACATTTGGTATCCGGAAGGCTTTGATCAAGCTATTAATTATGTGATTGATGAAAAATGCACAGTTAAAATTTTAAGTGCTCCATATTTTATAGCAACAAAATTAGAAGCGCATAAAGATCGAGGACGGAATGATGGTAGAACTAGCCAAGATTTTGAAGATATAATTTATGTCTTAGAAAACAGAACAACAATATGGGAAGAAATAAATAATTCGGGAGAAGCTATTAAAAATTATTTGCAAACAGAATTTCGAAATTTATTAAATAACCCTAACCTTTCTGAATGGATAGACTGTCATGTTGAAAGAGGCTCTCCTCCTGCCACTTACTTAATTATGGAAGAATTAAAAAAATTCACTTCCTCGCAATGACGTTCTAAATTAAATTGAGTATGCTCCCAACATTAACACAGGATTTTCCAAATTGTGTTTTAATGTTTGTAAAAATGCAGCACCTGTTGCGCCATCTACCACACGGTGGTCGCAGGACAAAGTTACTTTCATAGTATTACCCGGAATGATCTGTCCATTTTTCACAACAGGAGTTTGTTTGATGCCACCAACTGCTAAAATACAAGCATCAGGAGGATTGATGATAGCTGTAAATTCTTCAATACCAAACATCCCTAAATTAGAAATGGTAAATGTATTTCCTTCCCAATCTGTTGGTTGTAATTTTTTATCTTTTGCTTTTGCAGCGTAGTTGCGAACTTCAGTTCCAATTTGTGTTAATGTTTTTCCATCGGCAAAACGAACTACAGGAACCAGTAATCCTTCTTCAACAGCTATTGCAACTCCGATATGAATGTGATTGTTGTAACGAATTCTATCGCCTAACCAGGATGAATTTACCTTCGGATGCTGACGTAAAGTGGATGCAGCTGCTTTAATAACAAGATCATTGAATGAAATTTTTATTCCTGCAACTTTATTGATGGCTTCACGTGCTTTGATCGCTTCATCCATATCAATTTCCATTATTAAATAGAAATGCGGAGAAGAGAATTTACTTTCAGCCAATCGTTTTGCAATTGTTTTACGCATTTGCGAAACGGGTACTTCCGTAAAACTTTCTGTACCAATAAATGCAGGCATCGATCCGCCTGATTTGAAATTATCGATATCCCGTTTAATGATGCGGCCATTGTCGCCACTGCCTTGCAAAGCAGTAATACTGACACCTTTATCTTCCGCTAATTTTTTTGCTAATGGAGATATTTTTACTCTCTCGTGTCCATTGCTTGATTTTGAGATTTGAGGTTTGAGATTTGAGACTGGTTTTGATTCGACTTTTGTTTGTTGCCCATTACCTTCCTCTTTCTTTACTTCCGAATTCGAACTTTCGACTTTCGGCTTCGCATCATTTGCAATTATCGCAGAAATATCTTCTCCACCTTTTCCTAAGATCGCAAGAATAGAATCTACCGGAGCGGCTTTGCCTTCCTGCACTCCAATGTGTATCAATGTTCCATCCTGAAATGATTCAAATTCCATTGTCGCTTTATCCGTTTGAATATCTGCAAGCAACTCTCCTGATTTTACTTTATCGCCAATTTTCTTGTGCCATTTAGCAACCACGCCTTCGGTCATGGTATCACTCAATTGCGGCATTCTTACTATCTGAATAGTATCAGGAATTTTTACCTCCACTTTTTTCTCTTCTTTCACTTCCGTTTTTGAACTTCCGCTTTCCGTCTTTGTGCTCGCTTCTTTTTTTACTTCCGAATTTGAACTTCCTCCTTCCGTTTTCGCACTCACTTGTTCTTTTACTTCACTTGATTTTGATGCTTCTCCTGCAAGTAATGCAGAAATATCTTCACCTTCTTTTCCTAGAATTGCAAGTATGGAATCAACCGGAGCGCCTTTACCTTCTTGCACTCCAACATGTAACAATACACCATTTTGAAATGATTCAAATTCCATGGTTGCTTTATCCGTTTCAATATCAGCAAGCAATTCACCTGATTTTACTTTGTCGCCAACTTTTTTATGCCATTTAGCAACCACACCATCGGTCATGGTATCACTTAATTTGGGCATGCGTACTATTTCTGCCATCTACTTTTAAAGTTATGAGTATGAATTATAAGTTATGAATGTTGTTGTATGCTTGATATTTATTATTTTTAAAGTAATATAAGAAATCGATTCCTTTCCTTCACTTATAACTTATAACCCATCACTCTTTTCCCTTCCACTTATAACTTATAACTCATCACTTATAACTATTCCATGATATATGGATAATCCGTTTGTGTATAAACATCTTTATACAATTCATCAACTGTAGGATAAGGCGAATCTTCACCAAACTTAACAGCTTCAGCTACTGTATCTTCCACCTTTTTTTCTATCGCTTCAATATCGTTGTCACTTGCCCATTTATTTTTTTTGATTGTTGTCAATATGTGTTCAATAGGATCTTTATGTTGTTTGTAATCTTCTACCTCATCCTTGGAACGGTAGGTTTGTGCATCACTCATGGAGTGTCCTTTGTAACGATATGTTTTCATTTCCAATAAAGTTGGGCCATCGCCTTTGCGTGCACGTGCTACTGCTATTTCTATCGCTTCGTGAACAGTTTCGCATTGCATTCCATTTACTTGGAGGGATGGCATATCATACGACAAACCTAATTTATACAGATCATGTACATTGGAAGTGCGCTCCACTGAAGTACCCATTGCATAATTATTATTTTCGATAATAAATAGTACAGGAAGTTTCCAAAGCATTGCCATATTAAATGTTTCGTGCAATGCTCCCTGGCGCACTGCTCCATCACCCATATAACAAAGTGTTACATTATCGTTCCCATTATATTTATCCGCGAAAGCGATACCCGCACCTAAGGGAATTTGTCCGCCCACAATACCATGCCCGCCATAAAAATTATATTCTTTGGAAAAAATATGCATAGAACCACCTTTGCCTTTGGAGCAACCAGTTGCTTTTGCCATTAATTCAGCCATGATGTATTTCGGGTGTAAACCACGTCCTATAGGATGTGCATGATCGCGGTATGCGGTGATCACTCGGTCTTCGCGGCGTAACACCGATTCAGAGCCGGCTACTAATGCTTCCTGCCCAATGTATAAATGACAGAAACCGCGTATTTTTTGTTGGATATATAATTGCCCTGTTTTTTCTTCGAATTTGCGCATCAGCAACATGGATTCATACCATTTCATGTACGTTTCTTTGCTGAATTTTGTGGTGGATTTTGTTTCACTCATGTCGCCCTTTTTATTCTTTGCTATAACTTTTTCCATAGCTCTATATTTAGTGTAAAGACAAATTTACAATAAAATTAATACCTGCAAGGGGTAGTTTACAAGATTTTCATTTTGAAAACATCTTCAAAATACGGAAGCGGATTAGCCAGGAATAGAGTGTCAGAAGTAATGCTATGCAAATAGCAGCACGGGCAATATAATCGCCATAACGGGTATAAAAGGTAAGGTCATTGTTTAATTCAATATTCCCTGTAATTACTGAAGGGACCCACCATTCCGTAGGTTGTTGAATTTCTCCTAAGGGGTTTATAAAACAGGAAATACCTGTATTTGCTGACCTTGCGATCCACCTTCTGGTTTCAATGGCGCGTAATGCACCAAATTTTAAATGTTGTTTATATCCGGGGGTATCGCCCCACCAGCCGTCATTGGTAATAATAGCAATAAAATTCGCACCGTTTTTTATGTAATCTCCAACGTATTCACCATATATACTTTCATAACATACTACAGGTGCGGCTTTCATGGTATTATCAGATGATGTAAGCACAGTGCGTTCCTCTTGTGTTCCCAAGCTACCAATAGTTCCACCAAGGTCAATAGCAAACTGCCCGAGGTATTTAAAAATGAAAGGGAAAGGCATTTTTTCCACACCGGGTACTAATTTCGATTTATGGTAAACTTGTATCCTGTCGGTATTATCCAATTGTAATGCAGTATTGTAAGCATCATAATAAGTATCCGCATCCGAAAAATTACGTGCAGTAGCTGATAATTCTTCTCCTTTTTGATACACTTTTGCACTGGATGCCCCAATAATAATTTTGAGTTTCGGATACTGTTTTAAAAAATGTTGTAAAGTTTTAATATCCGGACTTTGATTCAGGTTATTTTCCCACACATCTTGCGTCAATGCTGTTTCCGGAAAAATTAAATAGTCCGTAGTTGAATCTGTTTTTTGAACCGCCAGCTGCAACATTTTTCGCAATTGTTCTTCGGATGAACCTGTAAATTTTTCATTATACGGATCGATGTTCGGTTGAACAGCTACTACTTTACATACAACCGGATTACCAGCTGTTTTAGCATTCGTCTTGACTATTAAAATCGTAAAAGAAATTAATATCGGCAAAATAATCACAGAAGAAATAATTACAACGGTCTTTACTTTATATTTTATCATTTGAAAAAAATCAACTATCATAAAATTAACCACAAGTACCCACAAACTTCCGCCAAAAACTCCTGTATATTCGTACCATTGTATCCAATTAGGAACATCAGCGAAAACATTTCCTAATGTTAACCATGGCCAAGAAATATCCCATTGAAGATGTATGTATTCGAAAGTGATCCAGAAGCAAATAAAAATAATACTTCCCCATTTTTCGCCGATTCGTCTTTTTACTTTATGAAATAACATCATTACAATTGTCATCAATAAAGCATTGCAAAGGATCGCCATTGCAGCTCCTCCGTAGGAAGCATTTTTAATCCACCAAGTAGTTAATACATTCCAGATAAAGAATGCAAGATAACTGCACCCAAAAAGTGTGAGTGTTTTATATTTCCCGGGATGTTGAAAAATGATCTTTTCTACATTCAATAATGGAATAAAAGCAATGAATAACAATGGGGCCAACCCATTGGGGAACCAAGAAAAAGCAAGTAATAAACCGCTTAATAAAGAGAGTAAATAAAGATGGGAGGTTTTCAAGTTTTTATTATTCGACATATGTAGGGGTGTTGCACCTTTCCCTTCTACCAAATTCATATTTTAAACCTACACGCAATTCAAAGTTTTGATTTTGCACATGCAGTCCCGGGCGAACGTATGCGGGCATTATCAGATCGGGATTATAAAACGCTTCAACTAAAAATTTAAAATTAGTAAAGCTCACGAACTCCAACCCGGCACCAACAGCGGGACTTACATGCAGTTTAAGGAATTTACTTGTAATTTCGGGAGAGGTTGTTTTTTGTGTTAAATCATATTCCAAACGTGGACCGATCAATATGTACGGAATGATACTATACATTTCATACCGCAATTTCAAATAATTATTCCAGCAAAGATATTGCAGGTGATTAGGATAAGTAGCTTCGGGCCGCTTGTCAATAGAGCCTTTCTGATTGAACTGAATTTCGCTTACCCAACGCACATGATCGTGGCTAAAAAATTCCAAGAATACGCTTGCATTAAAACCAAACCCGTATTTTTTGCGTGAAATTGAATTGGGATCGTAAAAATAAAATTTTTGATTTCCGGCAGACACCCCTGCGGTAATGCCCACACTATTAAGGAATTGTGCCTTGATTTGCAGAGCTATTGATAAGAAAATAAGGAAGATGAAAAATTTTTTCATTGAAGTATTAATCATCCGATGGATCGGCAGCTTTTTCGAAACCGGCTTTTTTAGGTTTTATTTTTTTTATAAATAATACATTTATCAATTCATCATCCAGTGTCAATATTGTTTTTGACATACCATTTGTAATGATAATCGGAAAATCATAGCGTAATTTTTTCTTAACCTGCTCGTATGTTCCATTCTCCAATTTAATATACATTCCTGATATTTTCCCTTCTTTCACATCACACTTTCCGTTAAAACATTCAGCATCACTGCCATTTCTAAAAGTGATAATTACATCCGAGTAAGATCCATCAGCCACCTCATCAGCGCCCCGGTTCTCAAATTTTTGCGCCCATTTTAAATAACAATTATTTTCTTCTTCCGTTTTTTTAATTGTTTGTTGTGCTTCAACGGCAACACTCATACTTAACAACAATGTTAGGGTAGTAATTGTTTTTTTCATATCTAAAAGGTTTTGTTACAAACTTAGCTAAAAAATTAATTGGATAAATGTATAAATTCCACGCCTAATTTCAAATGTTATGCCAAAATAGTTATTGTTCGGATAGTTTGTTGTTCTTTCATAAATTGTATTTTGTTAGATTTGTATATTCGCTAATTCGTATTGATTCATAATCTCTGATATGTCAATTATAGAAAATAATTTCAAAGAAGCGCAAGCGCTGCTTCAACAATTTATCGCTGAGCCTAAAAATATTGAATGCATCGAACAAGCCGGAAAAGCGTTGGTAAAAGCGTTTAAAAGAGGCAACAAAGTTTTATCCTGCGGCAATGGAGGTTCCATGTGTGATGCCATGCATTTTGCGGAAGAATTAAGCGGCCGCTTTCGCGAAGACAGAAAAGCCCTGCCTGCCATTTCTATCTCCGATCCTGCACATATTTCCTGTGTTGGAAATGATCTTGGTTTTGATAAAATATTTTCACGTTATATTGAAGCACTTGGAAATAAAGGCGATATACTACTCGCCATCAGCACCAGCGGAAATTCAAAAAATATGATCACTGCCGTTAATTCGGCAAAACAAAAAGGCATGACAGTGATCGGTTTAACCGGAAAAGATGGTGGTAAAATGTCGGGATCATGCGACATTGAAATACGTGCGCCATATAGTAAATATGCAGACAGGGCGCAGGAGATACACATCAAAATTATACATTCATTAATACATTATGTGGAAGTGAATATGTAATCATATTTAAACCCAAACAATTTTATTGATAAGAAAAAATGTATTTAACAAAGATCTCTTTTAATTTTTTTAAAAATTAAAATCCCACCGATGCTTCAATCATAAAACCATCAAATTTTCCACCTGAACGAATATCTGTTGAAACAAAGTTGAGGTATTGTTGATTTACATATTCCGCTTTCAGCATAATATTTTTGGTAATAAACCATCCAACTGAACCTACCATCCGATTAATCGTTACATCATTTGCAGTAAATGGAAGTGTTGCTGTTACAGAATTATAACGTGCTCCAACCCAAAAATTTTCTTTTTCATGAGGGAATCTGTAAATTATATCAACTGCATACTGGGTTGCCGTTCGCATATTCTTTTCAGAAATTATTCTTCCCTGTGACATTTCATAGGTTCCAAATAACTCCAGCCCTTTGTATTTGACAAAAGGATTTATCATAAAAGTAGTTACCTGTTCATTGAACTGAGGGTTCAACCTTCCTGACCATGCATTGGTAGTAGCGCTGGCAGCTGAATTTTCCATCGCTAAAAAATAGTGCGAACCTGCTCTGTCTCCAAAAAATAAAGTGTTGCTTGCGCTACTTTTAACAATATAAAATGAACCTGTGATTCTAAACCGGAAATCTTTATTGAACTGCTTATCGTATCCAATTTTACCATGAAATGCGGGATCATATTTATTAGTTCTTCCCGTTGCAGAGTCAATTTTAGTAGCAGCAATCACTGTAGGATTAAGTTCTCCATTGGTTATTCCTGCCATAACGATCAAACCACATTTTGGATGAAAATAAATTTCGCCACCTATTTCTGTTGCAAAATCATCCATAATATAATTTTCTATAAATGGATTGTAAATCGCATTGCCTCCATCACTTCTGCGAAAGTGTTGATCACCATAATCAACTTCATAATCACCAGCTTTGATTGTAAAATTTTTCATTATGCTATCAATCACACTACTTTTAAAGAAAGGCAATTTATCAAGTTGAATATAACCACCTTTTACCCATGTTTCCTCATGATGTCGAGTGGATAAATACATTGTAAGATTCAGTCGAACACCATCATCCAATTGCGCATCAACATTCAAGTTAGCCATGGCACGATTAAAACCATACGTAAGTGGCATCAGTTGATTATTATTGACACCATTTGCATTCCATACCGGTATCGCAGTATTTTGATGACTTATATTCTGAAAGTCCTGTGTAAAATTGCCACCAATTTTAACTTTTAGTCCATTAAATGGAGTCGTATCGTTTTTTGTAGTTTCAAAAACGTTTATCCCTCGTTTATCATTGGGTCTGAAATATTGCATTTTTGAATCTTGTGCAATTGCCGAAAAACCAAAAGACATTATAATTGTTGCCATCATTGTATGATGAACCGCTTTTTTTGCATTACTTATTTTTTTCATTTGTAAGATTTATTTTATTTATTTAATTAAGAAATTTGTTTTAAAATTGATTGTGATGTTATCACCTGTTTTTAATGCTCCAAAAAGAGCAGTAGGCGGATCAATACCATAATCAGTCATCTTTAATAATTGTGAACCCTGAAAAATTAATTTTCCTGGTTCTGGCATAAACACTTTTACACGCATAATAACGGCTTTGGTAACACCGGCAATTGTTATATCTATTTTTATAGAAATTGCACTTTCATTCGATGTAATTTTAATTGATTTAACCGGGGCAGTAAGTGTGAAAATAATTTCCGGATTTGCATCAGCTTTAAGCGCTTTATATGTATTATTATCCATTGCAGAACTTTCACTTTTAATGGAATAAACATCCATCTTTATTTTGACTTCATTCAAATCAAAACTCCCATCACTATTTAAACTCCCATTCAAATCTCCTGTAACTTTCCCTACGGTTTCATTCCAATCATGAAGATTGGATGTGCCATGAATTGTTATTTCGAAATTTTTATAAAGAGTATAATTATTTGGAGAAGTAAAACCGGTAATTATAAAAATTAAAGAAAGAGGTAAAAAAAGTTTAAATAGTTTCATTTCTGTTATGATTTAACTTGTCTATGGATTCATTTTTTCAAAAATCAACCCTGCAATTAATCCTTGCATTAATCCAAGGATTAACCATGTAGTAACCATTTCAAGCGATACATTCATTGCAGCATATATCATCCACATCATTGGAAATATTGCAACAATAGCATATATAAATCCGAATTCTATTCCACGTGTTATGAAAGAGCCTGTCAACACTCCTTTAAAGCGCTGCCAAAACCAGGAGAGTGCCATACTTATTATGAAAGGATGCATATAATATATCATATACTTGCTCGACCGTTTATCAAAAGCCGGATTAAAATATTGTTCTGAAAGCTTCGGAAAAAATAAGATAGTGGTATACAACCCAATAATACTTAGGATTAGTAAAACAATGCCAGCTGCCAAGCCTGATGAAATTATTTTTTTCATTGATTTTTTTTGATTTTGAACTACCAATATTTTCTTAATCCCCCAACACCACTTTTAAAGCTTTTTCTTTTGCGCAATACCAAATATCTCATAAGCATAAATTTTAGTTTGCAATTGTTACGTTTTAATTATGGCACAAAGGGACTGCATTCAAAATTAACCCGGTTACACTTGCTTGGAAAAGTCTTATATATATCACTGATTTTTTTCATGATTAAATGATTTGTTTTTTATGTGCAAATAAAAAAATTTTATCTTTGGTCGTATAATCCAATGGTTCTTTAATTTAAATCAGACATTGCGTGATCTTTATGTTACTTCTTATCTTAAAAAAAATCTAAAAATTATTATAAATGCTGTGTAAAACATTTGGTAGTGCTGTATATGGAATAAATGCCACCACTGTAACGGTTGAAACAAATATTAATCCGGGAGTGAATTTCTTTTTAGTGGGCTTACCTGATAGCGCTGTTAAAGAAAGTCAGCAACGTATTGATGCAGCCTTAAAAAATAACGGGTATAAAATTCCCGGGAAAAGTATTGTCATTAATATGGCTCCTGCCGATATCCGTAAGGAAGGCTCTGCTTATGATTTAACCATTGCTGTCGGAATATTGGCTGCATCCGAACAAATAAAACCTGATAAGGTTGGTGATTATATTATTATGGGTGAGCTTTCTCTTGATGGCGGATTACAATCCATTAAAGGAGTATTGCCAATCGCCATACAAGCACGTGAAGAAAAATTTAAAGGGATCATTCTACCCAAACAAAACGCGAAAGAAGCTGCTATTGTAAGTGGTTTGGAAGTGTATGGTGTAGAAAATATAAAAGAAGTAATTGATTTTTTTAATGAAAAAATTGAACTTGAACAAATTACAATTGATACACGTGATGAATTTTTTTCCAAATTAAATGAAGTTGAATTTGATTTTGCTGATGTTAAAGGACAGGAAAATATTAAGCGTGCTTTGGAAATTGCTGCCTCAGGTGGACATAATGTAATTTTGATTGGCCCACCGGGAGCAGGTAAAACAATGCTTGCAAAACGTTTACCAACTATTCTTCCTCCAATGAATTTGCATGAAGCTTTGGAAACTACAAAGATCCACAGTGTGGCGGGTAAAATGGGGAAGAATACAGGATTGGTTGCTACACGTCCGTTTCGTTCACCTCATCATACCATTAGTGATGTTGCATTAGTCGGTGGCGGCAGCGTTCCTCAACCGGGTGAAATTTCATTGTCACACAATGGCGTTTTATTTTTAGATGAATTACCCGAATTTAAACGTACTGTTTTAGAAGTGATGCGCCAACCTTTAGAAGACAGGGTTATTACTGTTTCTCGTGCAAAATTTTCAGTGGAATATCCTGCGAGTTTTATGTTGGTTGCTTCTATGAACCCATGTCCGTGTGGATTCTACAACCATCCAGAAAAAGATTGTGTTTGTCCGCCAGGAGTTGTACAAAAATATCTAAATAAAATTTCAGGCCCTTTATTGGATAGAATAGATATTCATGTGGAAGTAACTCCTGTATCATATAGCGAATTATCAGCTGAACGCACTTCCGAAAAAAGTGAAAAGGTGCGTGAACGTGTTATAAAAGCGCGTGAAATACAAGATAAACGGTATGAAAATAATGAAGGTGTTTATTGTAATGCGCAAATGAGTTCAAAACAATTACGTGACATTTGTAAAATTGATGACGCAGGAAATCAATTGCTGAAAACAGCAATGGAAAAATTAGGATTATCAGCTCGTGCATACGACCGTATTTTAAAAGTAGCACGTACTATTGCTGATTTGGATGATTCTGAAAAAATTGAAACCGGCCATCTTGCTGAAGCCATTCAATATCGTAGTTTGGACAGAGAAGGTTGGGCGGGGTAGTATATTTATTCTAATCCAATCTTTAGTATATCATCTCCAAAATGATTGATTAAACTTTTTAAATCAAGTAATTGTTGGCTTGGCAAATGCTTTCTACCTTTTTTTCAAAGGGTGTTTTCCCCTCCTAAATAAAGGGTGTTTTCCCCCTTCTAAATACGGTGTTTTTCCCGTTGATTAATTCATTCTGAATGATTGTCTTTACAGAATAATTTAAAATGTCTTTTAGAATATCAAAACAAAAAAAATTGAATTAGGTTTTGCGTTAAATGATACAACTTAAAGGTAAATTTTACCGCATAATAATGCTCAAATATCTGCGTATTCCAAATTGATTTTTTAAAAAAAATAAAAAATTTGTTTTTCTAAAAAAACATTATACATTTGTCGAGTTGTATATTTTTATCTATTAAATGAAATATTTTCACGATAAATCAACATACATATTCTTGTTTTAGTGCGTTAGAAATAATAAAGTAATAATTGTGAAGCATCATTTCGTCATAAAAATAAGTACCTCTTTAGAAGCCGCTATTTCAGGTTCTAAAAATATCCCTTACTGGAAAGATTTGATATTGAATAAATCATTAGCTGTTGAATCTTTTTATCCTTCATTTGATGCTTTTTTCAAAAACAATCATATAGATTTTTGGGTTACTAAAGAGTATCGCCCACAACATTTAAATTGGAGCCCGCAGGAAGTTGCATCGGACTTAAACCGTATCTATAGAATCATTTTACAAAATGATTATGAGTTAGCTGACAACTTTTTAAATCAACTGCAAAAATTACCCGATGTTGAAGAAGCAACTGAATTAACCGTAGTACAAGCAAATATTCCTTCACGGGAAATTTCAACTCAAACTTCATTTGAACCTCAAAAAACCGCGGAACAAATTTATTTGCCTTATGCCCAATTAATAACCAAAGGCAGTCCTTCAATTAAAATAGCAGTTTTAGATACAGGAGTAAATTTAAATCATAGAGAATTAGAAGGGAAGATAGTAAACCCTATGGATTTTGTAAACTTACAAGGCCTTGATACTACTGAATTTATAGGAGATACAACAGATGCGGATGAAGTTCCAGAAGATGAAGTGGGGCATGGTACGCATGTTTCGGGCATTATCGCTGCTAAGGGAATACAAATGGATGGGGGAGTTTGCCCGGATTGTAAAATAATGCCGGTGCGCGTATTAGCTACAATGAAAAATGGAAACAAGGTGGTGGGTGCAGGGATCATTGATAATATTAATGCGGGAATAAAATATGCTGTTGACCATGGAGCTGACATTATCAATATGAGTTTGGGAATAAAACATGAAGGTGGAGGATTGCCTCATGAAGATGTGATTAATTATGCACTTAGTAAAAATGTAACTATAGTTGCCGCCAGCGGTAATGATGGCACCAGTGAAAAATATTACCCAGGCGCATTACCCGGTGTTATTGCTGTTGGCGCTGTAGATGATTTAGGGAAGGTTACAAATTTTACATCTTATGGTGCCGATATTACTGTAGTTGCTCCCGGTTTAAATATATACAGTTCCTATACACAAAATACGTATGCATTTGCATCAGGTACTTCACAGGCTTCTCCATTTGTTTGTGGTACAATCGGATTATTTAAATCGTATGCGAAACAAAAAGGAAAAAATTTAAACAATGATACTATCAGATATATCTTAAAACAAACATCCGATAAAGCGGATAATCATTTGAGAAATGAGAAGGCCGGATATGGACTAATAAATTTAGCAGACGCATTTAAACTTTTAAACTATATTATAAACTAAAAATTAAATTATATGGCAATGAACAACAATTCAACCAACAACCGTTCAGCATTTATGCTCAGACGACCGCTGATTACAAGCAATGGTTTTACTACCAACCTTGATCCTACAATCAAGCAACATTTAACAGAACTCGATACGTTATTGGGTAAACATGCATTTACACCGTTGGAAGATGATAGTATTTCCTATTATGATTCTGCAGAAACAAAAAGCGGGGTAAAAAGTAGCGCGGCAAAAAAGGCGGCAGCAACTAACGAACCAGGGCATGGCCCATTAAACTTGCGTGATGAAGTTGAAAAACCTATCTACGCGAAGAAAACAGAGAAAGAGGAAATTTGGGATAAAAGAGGTTTGCTTTATGATATCGTTCATACTAAAATAAATAACCTGTCAAGTATTTCTGATTGCATCGATCAAAATAAAGAATTAGCGAATCTAAAATATGAGTATCAGAATTATTTAACTGAGAACTGGAATTTTTTAAGTGATAACCATAAAACTATTTTAGGTTATCAAAACATTACCGATTACATTCTTGCTTACGCTTATTTAAGAAAAGGTATATCGGAAGTAAACGCCTTAAATAATTTTATTAATAATCGTAAAGACGGATTAATTGCAATTGTTAATTATGCGATTATCAGTACCACCAGAACGATCATCCAAAAAGAATCATTAAACATTCCTCCTGTTAATATAAAAAAACTTCCGTTTACCTATAATGATGATGAGCATCCTTTAATACAAAAGGTTATTAATTCTAACTTGTCACTAAATAATTTTTCTTTCTCTAAAGAATTAGACAAGATCATAAACGATTTTATTTATAACGGACATGAATCAAAACTAATTGAACATGCTGATATTGGTGATATTCCTACAGAATATATCCCGCTTTTGATAAAGTATATCAAAAGTTCACCCATACCTATTACAGACTTGAATGTTAATTATTTTTTACCATTATTTATTAATCAAATTAAAAGCAGTACGTTTTTCAGTGATGATACATCATCAGTAACGGACGAAGAATTGGATAAAGATTTTGAAGTTGAATTTTTTGAAGATGATAAAACAAGTGTTCAGGCGAATGTATCCAATGTAAAATGTGCAGCCAAATTATACTATTCTATGATAGTTGGCGAAGAACTGGATGTATTTAATTTAGTTAATTATTTCACTCACAAATTCTTAATTAAAAACAGGATCGATATTCAGGATCCTAAATTGCGTGAAAACATTCAGATGTATGTATTCTCCAATAAATTTGTAGATATAAGCACCGGACGTGTATTAGAAAGAACAAGGCCTGCAGAAAAACAAATGTTCTACCGCCAGGTATTTGATATCGGAAATGCTCCTGTAACAGATGATATGATTACTAATAGCGACTTTGGTGGCTTGTGGAAAACACTTATACTTGAAGCCGACAATTATATTGAAAAAGCGCAGCTTAGTCCAAATCCGGATAACTATGTTTCCCGTCAAAATGTAATGCAGGCAGTAGAAGAGTTACAATATAATCTATCTGCGAATTGTACGGGGATGGCTACTGTTATTTCTCCAATGATTTATGCGGAATTGAATTTTATCGTGCACAAAATATTTGAACATCCGGAAGTAATCAGGCAAGTAGTACCTGCAAATGGAACCTGGTGGAGAGTAGTTGAAACCTTGTATGCAAACATGAGACAAAAACGTTTAAATGCAACTGTGGTTTACAACAAAGCTAAATTGAGCCATTCTATTCTTTCAAAAATAGCAACGTATAATCCGGCAACGTTTGAACAGGATAGCGCGTTTTCCGCTTTTATCAGTGATGTTAATGCATTGATCTCTACTCAAAGTATTATACAGCAAAATTCTAAAAAAGACAGGTTAGGAAATCAGGGTGACGAAAATAAAGTTTCATCAAGTGATGATGATGCTAAGACTTCGGATTCCAATAAAAGTAACAATAGCCCGGCTAAAACGGGTAATGATGAATGGGATTTTTAATAACCACTTAATTTAAAATTAAATATATGAATCAGGCAACTATAATTCCCTCAGAAGATCAATTTAAATCAATTGCTAGAATAAAAGCGATTGATGTATTAAAAGATAGTGACATGTACAAAGTGATGAGTTTAGGTGAACAGAAAAGCATTTACTTATCGCTCGTTGATGAATACATAGATAAGGAGAAAAATAAATACGGATTAGCCAAATCAATGGCTACAGATAGCGGTAAGGACATGGGCTATAAAGGATATGATCCTGGATTTTCCGGTGATACAGCATCTTTTAAAGAATTAGTGGATTCCGTAGATTTTCCAAAGTTTGTAAGAGACTTATTAAAAGGCGTTTTCGATGCTAATTTAAGTGTAATGAAAACTCAAACAGACAGCTACATCAAATTGATGAAAGAAGCTACTAAATCATCAGCCGATTTTATTAAAAAAGTGAAAGACGAAGAATCCTTTGCAAGGCTTGCGGAAAAAAAAGGCGAACAATACAATGTTATCAGTGAAAAACAATCTGACGGTAGCAGCAAATTGCAACTTACAAATCCGAGTGGTGAAAAAGTAGATCCGGAAGATTCTGAAGTAAAAAAACACATTCTGGAAGCCAAAATAGAAATGGCAAAAGAACACAGAGCAGCACTGAGAGAAGTGATATTAATGGGCGTTACAAGGTTGGTAGTAGAAAAAGGAGAAATAGATGCCGCTGTTGAATTTACCATTCATGCTACAAGAGAAAGTAAAGCACACCATGATGACCAAAACATCAATGTAAACACTGTACAAATGGAGTATGATGGTGGTTTAATGGGAAGTATTTTTGGCGGGCCAAGCGGATCTATAAGCAATACCAACACAAATATCCAGATAAATACATCGGATAAAAAAACAACGGATGATCTAACAGCCACTTTAAAAGGCCATGTGAACATTAAGTTTAAGACCGATTATTTTAAACTGGATAATTTTGCGAACATGTATGCAGATGGTGGCGTAGCAGCGTTAAAACCACCTCCTGCTCCTGGTCAAATAGCTGCTCCTCCTAGATAATAGTACAAAAAGTAAAATATGGCTTTAGCAATTCTTGAATTTATAACAAGTGAAAAGAGCCAGGTAAAATTTAATATTGATACCGGCACAAATGAATATTATTATTTAAAAATTGGAAAACGTGAAAGCGAACGGAGTGGAATAAAGTGGGTAGATGGGATAACAGCAAAAACATCGTTGCAAAAAAATGAGAATAGCAAAAATCTTTTTAATTCATCAAAAGACATTGCTGTTCCATCAAAATTATTTAATGATGAAAATTGTTACGTTCAGTTGTTCAGTTTTAAGAACAAAGAAGGCAAGTCACCCGCTTTTTCAAGTGTATTAAAAGTTCCAATAGGATTAATAAATGAAATTCAGGAGCCGGGTTTATTTTCTTTATCAAAATCAATAAACGAAATTGGCATGACAACTACTAATTTTAATCCGCAAAGAAATATACCGCATACGGAATCTTCAAGTTATTCAACACAAGCTTCCATTGAAGATATTTTATCCAGTATAGTGCGAATTGCAGGACCCATTGTAATGGGCTTGCTTAGCGGTACACAAAACAATGCACCTGCAGCAGGAGCGGGAGGTACTACACCTACTATTCCAGCAATACCTCAATTGGGGATGCTAAATACAATTTTAAATGCTTTATTGCAAGGTACTCCAACAGCTGCTGCTGCGCCTCTTCCGGCGGTGAGTATTCCACATTCACTATCGCAATCTGTTAACAATCCTAACAGGTTTATGGATAGCAGAGTTCCTAAATTATCCAACCAGTTTATTTTTGGAATTGATGATGCGCTATTGGCAAGTCTTGCAGGACCACTGATCTCTAATATAGCGGGACCTGTTTTGCAAATGATTCCTCAGTTAATTAATTCTGCCAATCAGCAAAAATTAGCAAACAAACAAGCTACCAATAAACTGGTTACGGATTTAGTTGCGGAAACTAATAGGAGAATGATGTTGCAACAATTTTTACAAAATCAACAGGCATCAGGTTCATCACCGGCTGCCGGTGGAATAAATATGCAACAGTTATTACAGTTATTACAACAAATGCCTGCGGCTGATGCCAACCCAGTTGCAGCGGCACCTGTTGCCCCTGCTGCTGGTGCAACACCGCCTGTACCTGTTACACAAAGTTTATCTTTAAATAGCAATTACATAACTGTTTTAAGCACCCAAAGTATTCTTTCATTTGATACTGCATCGGCTATTACATTTAATGGTAAGGAACAATTTGTTTACAATAAAGGAACAGGTATTAAATTAAAAATAAAGTTAAATGTAGTAGAGCCGGCTCCCAAAGCAGCACTCCCTAAAGCAATTGTAAGATTGGTATTTAAAGACAATAAAAACAATACGTTATTCGAAAAATCATTCAAACAAAAAGATGTACTACCTAATAGTGTTTTAGAGTATGCTTTTTCCGCTTTGGAATTGCGAACTGTTCCTATCAACAGCCCTATTCAGGTAGTTGCTGAAATGAAATGGCTCACATCCCAAAATAAAGAAGTAAAAACATTGGGAAATACAGAGATTGTGTTGGTAGAAAATTCTTTTATTAAAGAACAAGGAAAAGAATTAGTTGAAGAAAGAGAACTTACCGATATGAAAGTATACCGTTCGTTCTGGAATAAAATATGGGAATCGCCGGTATTGGATAAAATTAACTCAGACCAGGATGGCGTAAAAAAATACAATTGGGAATTAAATGCCAATGTAAAATATTCCTTTATACTTTCAGCCGATCATACCAGCAATGGTTTAATGGAAACAAAAAAACTAACGGCTGAAAAAGATTCGGAAAGCATGACTGAAAAAATGGAAGGACGAATGAAAGCAGGAATAGAATTAAGCCTTACCGAATTAAATAAATTATGCTCCTTGTGGGACAAGCAATCGCCTTTAACACCTGAAAAATTGAATGCATTTAAAACCGCGTCATTTGCGGCAAATAACAGCAATGAATTTATATACAACATTAAATTAAAAGGGAAAGCGTATGAAAGAGGAATGGTATGGGTTGTGCCAATTTTAAAACTTATTAATTTTTCTATCGGCACTATAAAAACAACAAATGAGTACGGGCAGGTAACAGAAGTAAACGATGAACAAGTACAATTTCCACTACCTGTTTCAGCACGCATCATTGGATTAAAAACAGCATAATAAAAAATGAATACCATGTATACCAACCAATTTGAAGATGACGAAGAAAGCAAAAGCGAAAAATCGTCAGAAAATCCTGATTATACATTTGAAGGATTTACCATTGAATTAAACGAAAAAATAATGCTTACTCCGATACAAATTAAATAAGAATGAAAACCTTAGACGAAGCATTTTTACCATTCAGTGAGATAATAGAAAAATTATCATCAATTGATGGAGAACTGTATGATGATAATGAAGGAGTGCATTCATACATTTATGAATTCGATTTAGATTCGCCCGTTGAATTAGATATTATAGTAAATGAAGAAGGAAAAGTACAAATAGGAATTGTTCCACCATTGTATCGTGTAGAAACAAGCTTTCGGCCATCGTACCACAGGATACAATTTAGTGCGGAAAAATATGTGCAATAATATCTATTATGGAAAATACAGCTTGGAGTTTAGAAGACTTTGTTGATTCACTGGTAGTAGAATTAGATAAAACAAGAGAAACATTAGCGATAAAAGCCATTAATAAACCTTTAACTTATACAGTAAAAGATATGGCAATGGATCTGAATATTTTCCCTACATATGATGGAGATCAGATAAAATTTGTTACAGCACAACCAGGGCAGCAGGGAGCATCAAAAGTTACTATACAATTAGGATCCATTACCGATCAGCAGGTAAGGGCAACATCAAAAGCATTGCCGCAAAAAAATGATGTAGAAATTAGTGATATAGATGTAGATAAAAAAACAAAAAAACAACTCCGAAAAATGGGCGTTACCTCTGTAGAGGATTTAAAACAAATAGAAAACAAAAATGTAAACATTGAAAAAGCTGCGGACAGTGAAATTGATTATACCAAACTTGCGAATCAAATACAAAAATCAAGAAGGAATGCAAAACCTCCAATGGTGAAGTCAGTAAGCTTATCCATGGCAGATGATAAAATACCATATCTCATTTTAAAAGGGGAACATCTGGCTGTTAACTCAAAATTTAAACCGGTGGCGGTAATAAATTCCTCATTAGCACATGTTACAGAACACAATGAAAATGAAATTAAAATTAAACTTACAAAGGAAAATAACATTGAAGGCACTAATAATTTAATACTAACACTTGATCCGTACGCGATAATAAAATTAAATGTGAAAGTGTGATCCTTAATAAAGGGGATTTTATAATAGATTGTTTGCAATAACACATAAAAAGATAGAATTAAACCGTTTATACTTTTTAACATATATATAAAGTCTAATAAATAAATAGTAATTATTGGAAAATGAAAAATAAAATAAAAAACAAAAAAACCTATGATCAATTGATTTCAGGTTATTATGGCACATCCAAATTATTTAGAAATAAGAGTAATCCTGATTTTGTTGTTTCAAAAAGTTTTGATAATGGAGAAACGCTTGTACAAAAACCAAAAAATAATTTCTTGGAATATGTTGTACAAAGTTCGATTGCCACAAACACTCCTTTTGAAGAATACGTTGTTCCAAAAATATCCGCGTCTAATATATCAAGGCAAAATTCTGTGGATATAAATACATTCTATTCACCAACACAAACATACACTGCGGCGCAAGAGACACAAACAGACCTCACCAACCCTTTACAGGATGATGCGGCAAAATTAGCGTTGCTTGACAGGTTGAATGATACATACACAGCGCCTGCTGATAAACCTGTAACCCCTGCCGTCATTAATAATCCTTCAGCCGGAAATAATCAAAATAATGCTACTAATAATTCCTACAAAAATCCAAGTACTCAATCTTCATTTACAGAAGCCGAATCATTCAACGACATAAGCAAAGCCGCATCTACTGATGATGATTTTGTGAAAGATATGCAGGCTATTTTAACAGGGCAAAAAGTATTTGATCCTATTAATAAAAAAACCATTGATAAATCGCAGAGCTTCGGAACTTCTCAGTCTCAGTCGCAAACGCCCTCCTTACCTCAAATGGAAAACAAACATGCCATTTTTGACCAGATAGCGCAAAGTATGGAGTATGCAAAAGCGTATGATTTAGGAAGCATTGATTTAGATAAACGTTTTAACGATTTTGATAAAATCATAGCTATCGAAAAAAGTATTCCTGCTGAAAAAAAAAGTTCGGTTAGGAGTGCGGCAATGAGTAGCCCGAAAGCAAATGAGAATGTTGTTGGAAACGAAGAGTTCATCAAAGATTTGGATGCCATTTCTAAAGCAGCGAATGCTAACAAAGCGCAATTACAAAGTTCAGCAATGTCTGTACCCGATTACTCCTATACACAAAATCCGGCTGCCGTTGTAGCCGCTATTGAAACTGCTGATGCGATACAAATAGGCTTAGGAGCAGCGGCAATTGTACAGGCACAGGTTTCCGCTTCCCAGGGAAGTTTTTCACTGAGTTATGATAAAGCACAGCGTATGCTTACTTCTGAAGCCCGGACACAAATGCCCGGAGCGCAATCAAGCAAACAAAGCTTTTCCCGTAGGTTATTTTTTATAGGAGGCATTCGTACAGGAACTGCTGAAGCAAGTGTAATCATAGAATGGGAAGGTAATGCATATGGCGAAATCGGCACAGCTATTATCAGGCGCGATTTACAAAATTCCACGGAATGGTCTAAATCTTCAGCAAACCTCACCATTACTAAAATAGATCGCATCCCTAAAGTTAAAACAGACCCAAGGACATGGCCATTGGTTTACACCTTTGAAGGAACGTATGACCCTTTGGGGAATGGTTATTATGAGTTTAGCGGAGAATTTGAAATCAATGCCTTTGGTGGTTTAAAATTTAACAGGCATGAAGTGGTATCCCGTTCAGTAGCAGATTTTGCAATAATGGGGCAACCGGCAGACTTTGTAAAAAAAGGGCAGGATATAATCGTACAAACACCCGAGATCCCTCAGGAACAAATAAATTATTTACGTACTAAATTACCATAAAATAATCAAGTGATGCCTTGTTGCATTTGCTTACCAGGACTTATCGAATTATAAATTATTAAAAAATTAATTACTATGAAGGAAAATCGTTTTTTAGAAATGGATGCTTACCTGAAAGAAATTTCCGGTAAAAGAAGCTATGGCCAAATAATAAAAAATAGCTCACGTAGCATATCCCAATCGTGGAACACACCGTATGCCAAATCTTTTGGCGCTGTTGATTACAAGGTGCCCGGATTAGTAGCGCCTTTGAGGCAACCTACCGGTATGGTATGTTGGGCAACAGTAACTACAATGATGGTGATGTGGAAACGCCAGCAATCTATGACCATTCCAACTGCGCTTGGAGCTATTGGAAGTAATTATGTAACAAAATTTAACGCGAATCGCGGTTTAGCTGCGGACGAAAAAATCCCCTTCTTAAACGCGGCCGGTTTAGCATTTGAATACCCGCAAAGTTATAGTATTGAAGGCTGGGAACAATTACTGCGTAATTATGGGCCAATCTGGATAACTACCGATGAGGACCCTTCCATTAATTTCGCGATACATGCACGTATCATCACGGCAATACAAGGTGATGGTACTCCTGAAAATACATACCTGACTATTGTTGATCCGGGAAGAGGTAACCAATACCGGGAAAAGTTTGCTGATTTTTTAGTGAAATATGAACAAGAAGTAAGAGATTCCGGTGCAAGCTGGTCAGGCAGAATACAAGTAGTTCACTGGCCCGCAGGTGTAGGTGTTGCAAAATCATTGAACGCGGTTTACTACCAAGTTCCAGGTATTGTTTCGCCTATAAAACAACCCAGTGGTATGGTTTGTTGGGCCACAGTAACAACAATGATGGTGATGTGGAAAAGGCAACAATCCATGACTATTCCAACTGCGCTTGGAGCTATTGGAAGTAGTTATGTAACAAAATTTAACGCGAATGGCGGTTTAGGCGCAGATGAAAAAATCCCCTTCTTAAACGCGGCGGGCTTAGCATTTGAATATCCATCAAGTTATAGCATCGAAGGCTGGGAACAACTACTGCGTAATTATGGGCCAATCTGGGTAACCACAGATGAGGACCCTTCTATTAATTTCGCGATACATGCACGTATTATCAGCGCCATACAAGGTGATGGAACTGCTGAAAATACCTATTTAACTATTGTTGATCCGGGAAAAGGAAACCAATATCGTGAACGCTTTTCTAATTTTTTAGTGAAATATGAACAGGAAGTAAGAGATTCCGGTGCAAGCTGGTCAGGCAGAATACAAGTGGTACATTGGCCTGCCGGGGTAGGGGTCGCAAAATCCCTTTCCGAAAGAACACATACATGGGCGCTATCTCAGCAGGGAATAGATATGATAAAAGGATTTGAAGGATTCATGGCGAATCTGTATAATGACCCTGCCGGGCATTGTACAATTGGTTATGGCACGTTACTTCACCACGGAAACTGTAATGGCGATGCTTCGGAACAGCCTTACGTAAGCGGTGTTACTGCTGAACAGGCAACACAACTGCTTGTTCAAAAAGGAAATGAATTTCAACGCACAGTCAATGATAGTGTAACGGTTGAATTAAATCAAAATCAATATGACGCGCTAGTGAGCCTTGCTTACAATATTGGTAGCGGCGCTTTCAGGCAATCTACCTTATTAAAAGTGTTGAACAATGGCCAGTACGATGCTGTGCCTGCAGAGATGAGAAAATGGACCAAAGCAACGGTTAATGGCCAAAAAGTAGATTTACCAGGATTAGTGACAAGGCGAAATACAGAAGCTAATTTATTTACATCTCCTGTTTCTACATCACAAAGCTTTTCCTATTACCCTGTAAGATCATTTAGTGCGGTGAATTTTACCATTCCGGGAATACTGCCTGAATTAACACAACCAACAGGCATGACTTGTTGGGCTGCTGTTATGACCATGATGATGTCGTGGAAAAAAAACCAATCGTTTCCTATTAGGACTGCTCTTTCTATGATCGGGCCAAGCTATGTTCAACGGTTTGATGCCGGGCAGGGACTAACTGCGCAAATCGCTCCGCAGTTATATGCAGATGCCGGGCTGGAATCAATCATTTCATTTAATCCAACTATTGAAGGATGGGAAGGTTTATTACGTCAATACGGGCCTTTGTATGTTGATATCGGATTTTCAGGAACCGGTAATACTCATGCAATTATTGTAAAAGCAATACAGGGAGGAGGAGATGCTGATAATACGAACATTACTTATGTAGATCCTGCTATTGGAAGAACAGTTACTGTTCTATTCAGAACATTCTTACGAAATTATGAAGCAGAAGGCGCTGTTAATTGGCCATATACAATTGTTCACTGGCCTGCAGGTACTTTTTCTGGAGCAAAAAGTATAAATGGTTATAGTCAGCCATTTTATGATACCGGGGAACATGCCATATTAGGAGAATTTGTAAACAATGCTATATCAGGGCCATTAGCGAGTGTAAATGCGCTATTGCCAACAACCACTTATTCGATTAATACTGTACCTTTTACGTATGGACAGATCGTAACAATGGGTGATTTTTATAATACGTACAGTGATCTTAAAAATGCATCCGCTGCGGAATTGACCCGTTTAAAAACACTTATTATCAGGAGTGAGAACCACTATAAAAATTCTATCCTTGGAATCGGAAGCCCTGCTAAGGATGTATCCAACGCTGAGTGGGGGAACCCAACTATTGGTATTGGTCAACGTTTTATTGATCTGGCGATTGCAAACGATTCTCATTTTTCACCACCACCAGCAGGAACGACTACTTCGCTTCCTTATAATAAACAAACGTGGGAAAAATTTCATGCACAGGCTATTCAAACAGCACGTGCAGGCACAAATTCTACCGCTTTAGATGCAGCTTACCCGATCAACGCGTTCGCAGATCATTTTTTAACGGATGCGTTTTCCGCCGGCCATTTAATTAATAAAGAACTAGTGATGAATCGCTTTATCGCGAATGTAATGACCAATGGAAAAGTAAACAGTGCCGGAGATAAAATGTTTGAACGGATTGCCGATGGTGCTTTAGCGGTTCCTGCAATAAATAAAAAGTTGGGAAAATTCGAAGTAATATCGGGCCACTGGTACGAACCAAACTGGGATTTGAATGACACTGGCGCTTTGTTACCGGAAGTATTTTATCGCATATTGAAAAAAGTAATGGAAGATACTGCTCACGGCGGGTCTCAAAAAATAGCGAACCTTGCAGTAAAAGCGGTACATGACTTTTTAAATAATTATAAAGTTGGCGGTGTAAAAGGTGTTCCGGTTAAAAACAATAAAGGTAATTCATGGAATTTAAGCGGCGATGGAACGCTTAACCTGGATAATATTAAAATTATTCAGTTAGCGGTGAAACAATCGGTTTTGAATATTGAAGATTCTGTTACAAACATGTCTGCACCACTTTCGGCTTTCTATCAAAAAGTGTGGGATTTTTTACCTAACCTGACAGATCCAACTACTTCAAAAATAATGAATGATGCCATTACAACATTTACAAACCCTGCATCTAACGCGCTAATTACAAAAGCGGTTGATTTAATTGGTGGTGAACTGGATACCCTGTTAGATCAATTACTAGGCGCAAAATTAATTCAGTGTAGGAAAAATCCAAATGCTACAAGTGTAGCGCAATGTTAAATAGCTTATAAATTGGATGAACTTAACTACTTAAATGTAGTCCGTTTTTTACAGAAAATTGAAATAAAACAAAAATGATTAATTTTTTTGTAATACCCCGCAGCAGAACTGCGGGGTATTATATAAATATTTTTTATTTTTCTTTATCAAAAAATTCGGAATAATCTTTAATAGAGTACAAGCTTGATCCTATCAGTACCATAGCTCGCTGTCATAAGGTAAAGCCCGAAAAACTACAACGAGCCTATAAAAAAAATTTGAGTGATTTTAAAAATTGGGTACAAGAATCGCATTTAGTTTCATTCTAAAGAGATACTTTTTTCTTCTGTTTCTGTAACATTCAGCCATTATTCTGAAAATTTTAATTTCCTCTATTACATCTTCTACCATTATTCTACTGCTTGATAAGTTTAGTCCATTGCTTCCCTCTCCTTTGGAGAGGAGCTGGGGGTGAGGCTAATGAAAGCGGACGAATGTATATTAAGTATTGGTATTATACCAATTATAAATAATATATAGACCAATATTAGTTTGTATCATTTTTTTATTATCTTTGGACTATATAATAATTATAAAAACAAACATCATGGCACTACCCCTTC